>DASXTK010000091.1:0-17253 GCA_036505485.1 Acidimicrobiales bacterium | reverse complement strand
GGATCGCGGCCTTGGTGTAGCGGCCGTAGCGGGGCAGGAACCACACGAAGACCCGGGGCACGGAGGCGAAGTCGGTGGGGGAGTCCACGGGCACGGTCCAGTGGTCGATCTTGCCGTCGTAGGCCAGCGCCGCCATGGTGTTCCAGTTGACGTCATCGATCTGTTTGACCACCACATCCGAACTGTCAAAAGGCATCTCGTGCCCTCCCGCTCTCGGTTCCGCCCCCGCCGATACCTATTCCCAATCGTGGCAGTTCCTGCGCCTTAGCATCTGCGGCAAATGACACGAATTGACGGGATTGGCAACACAGCGCGCGCCGTGGGCGCGGTGGTCGGACGGCCGGGGTTGTGGCTGACCGCAGTGCGTCAGGCCCGGCTCCTGGCCCGGGCCGGCTGGTGGCGCCGTCCACCGTTCCTGCCACTGCCCCCGCGGGACTACCTGCGGTTCCGGCTGCAGACCGCTTACGGCGGCGATGGACGAGGGCCGATGCGGGGCGACGATCTGGTGGCCTACCTGCGCTGGTGCCATGCCTGGCACGCCACCATCCGACGGCGCTGAGCCCTTGACGAGGGGACTCCCAGCGAGCCCGGGAATGTGCGGCGGGATCAGCGTGACGCCGGTACGGTATGGCGCCGATGAGCCGGGCCCTGGTGTTGAACGCCACCTACGAGCCCCTGTCGGTCGTCCCCGAGCGACGGGCGGTTGTTCTCGTGCTCGACGGCAAGGCCGCCGTCGTGCACCAGACCGACGCGATCCTGCACTCGGCCCGTCTCCAGATCGTGGTGCCCTCGGTGATCCGCTTGCGCCACTTCGTGCGGGTGCCGCATCGCTGGCGGGCGCCGCTCAATCGGCGTTCGGTGTTCGCCCGTGACGGTCACCGTTGCCAGTACTGCGGCGGCCCGGCCGAGAGCATCGACCACGTGGTGCCCAAGAGCCGGGGCGGCGAGCACTCGTGGGAGAACGTGGTGGCGGCCTGTCGTCCCTGCAACGTCCGCAAGCGCGACCGGATGCTGGACGAGACCTCGATGCGGCTCAACCGCCGGCCGGCCATGCCCCGGGGGCTGTCCTGGATCGCCCTCTCGCTCGGGCCGGTGCCGGAATCCTGGACGCCCTACCTACTCCCCGCGGCCTGATAGCTCGGGGTGGACGGATCTGTCGGCGTCTCGTCGTAGTGTGCCGATTCACCATGACCTACGACTCGGAACACTGAAGCCGTCTGGGGGGATATGACGTCGCCTGTCGTCGGATGGGTCTCTGGGCGTTGGTGGGTGGAGCGGCTGCGCGCCCCCGCCGCGGCCCACCACGGCCGTCCGCTGCCCGACGAACCAGTCCGCTCGGTCTGGGTCCACGAGGTCGACCGGCCCGCCCTCGTGCTGGGCTCCACCCAGGAGGACGACGTGGTGGACCGGGACGTGGCCGCGGCCCTGGGCATCGACGTGGTGCGCCGGCACTCGGGCGGCGGCGCGGTCCTCCTGATCCCGGGTGAGGTGGCCTGGCTCGACGTGATCATCCCGGTCGGCGATGCGCTCTGGGACGACGACGTGGGCCGGGCCAGCCGTTGGCTGGGCTACGTCTGGCGGGCGGCCCTGGCCGACCTGGGCGTCGGCGGGGCCGTCGTGCACGAGGGCGGGTTGTCCTGCGGACCGTTCGGCCGGCTGGTCTGCTTCGCGGCCATCGGCCCGGGCGAGGTGCTCGTCGGGGTGCGCAAGGTGGTTGGCATCAGCCAACGCCGCACCCGGGCGGCGGCCCGGTTCCAGTGCGCGGTCCACCGTGTCTGGGAACCGAGGCTGCTGGCCCGCCTGCTGGGGCTGGACGAGGAGGCCGAAGCCGTCCTCGACACCGCGGTGCTCGAGGTCCGGGCCACGCCCGAAGACATCGCCACCGCCTTCCTCGACCACCTGCCGTAAGCAAGTTCTCCCGCTCCGGGGCTGGTCACGCGCCATTTGTGCTCTCCGTGGGATACGTGTGCCTTGAGTGGTGGGGGATAGTGGGGTACTTTCCCATGTAGTGGAGGAAGAGGGAGTAGGCGTGCCCGCGCCAGACAGCGGTGGAGCCGTGGTGGCTCCGGCGCGCCCCGCCGGTCCCCGCTTCTTCACCGGCTCGTTCGACCACTCCGTCGACAACAAGCACCGCCTGGTGCTGCCGGCACCGTTCCGTCCCCGGCTGGCCGAAGGCGCGTACCTCGGTCCGCTCGACGGCTACCTCGGGCTCTGGCCCGAGGATCGCTTCGAGGCCGTGCTCGATCGCTGGGAGGACGGCATCGGGCTGGGCATCGTCTCCGAGGAGGCCTACGACGCCTTCCGGGCCGCCACCTTCGACGTCGAACCCGACACCCAGGGCCGGATCGTCGTCCACAAGGACCTGCGGGCCTTCGCCGAGATCGCCGGACCGGTGCTGGTGCTCGGCACCCGGGACCGCATCGCCATCTGGGCCCGCGATCGCTGGGACGAGCGCCAGGGCACCATCCCCGACGGCGCACATGCCGCGGTGCGTCAAGCAGCCAAGGACCTCAAGCTGTGAACGGGCCGCCCACGTTCGCCCATGAGCCCGTGCTGCTCGACCTCGTGATCGAGCTGTTCGCTCCCGTGCCCCCCGGTGTCGTCGTGGACGCCACGGTGGGTGGGGGAGGGCACGCCGCGGCCCTGCTCGACGCCCACCCCCATCTGGCGGTGCTGGGTCTGGATCAGGACCCCGACGCCATCGCCGCGGCCGAGGACCGGCTGCGGCCCTTCGGCGACCGGGCCGTGGTCCGCCGGGCCCGGTTCGACGACCTGGCCACGACACTGCACCAGCTGGGCCACGATCACGCCAGCGGCACCCTCTTCGACCTGGGTGTCAGCTCCCCGCAGCTCGACCGGCGCGAGCGGGGCTTCAGCTATCGCGGCGACGGCCCGCTGGACATGCGCATGGACCCCGACGGGGTCACCACCGCCGCCGACCTGGTCAACGAGACCGAGGTCCACGAGCTGGCCGACATCCTGCGCACCTACGGCGACGAGCGCTTCGCCACCCGCATCGCCCGGGCCATCGTCGCGGCCCGGCCCGTCACCGGAACGGCCCAGCTGGCCGATGTCGTGCGGGACGCCATCCCCGCGCCGGCCCGCCGGCGAGGCGGCCACCCGGCCCGCCGCACGTTCCAGGCGCTGCGGATCGCGGTGAACGCCGAGCTCGACATCCTCCCCGACGCCATCGACCAGGGCATCGACGTTCTGCGTCCCGGCGGCCGCTGCGTGGCGGTGGCCTACCACTCGGGCGAGGACCGCATCGTCAAGGCCCGCTTCCGCCATGCCGCCACCGGCGGCTGGAGCGGGCCACCGGGGCTGCCGCCGCCCCCCGAGGTCCGACCGACGGTCACCCTGCTCAAGGCAGGTGCCTGGAAGCCGTCGCCGGACGAGATCCGCACCAATCCGCGCGCCGAGTCCGCCCGAGCGCGCGCGGCCGAGAAGCTCCCCCTGCAGGAGGTCGCATAGTCATGGCTCCAGCTCCTCGCACTGCTGTTCGTCCGGACCGGGCATCCGAAGGACTGCGACAGGCCCAGCCGGAGGAACGGCTGCGCCATCTGCGGGTGGTGGGGCCGCGGGATCGGCTGCGGCGCAGCTTCCACCTGACCCCGCGCACTGGGGTCACGTTGACCGTGCTGCTGTTCGCCGCGCTGTTCGCGGTGGCGGTCAGCCACGCCCTGTTGGTCGAGAGCCAGATCCACCTCGACCGTCTGGACGACCAGGTCTCCGAGGAGGAGTCCCGCTACGACCGGCTGCGTGAGGATCTGGCCGAGCTGGAGTCGCCGGACCGGATCGTCAACGACGCCAGCGCCATGGGCATGGTGCCGCCGGCCGACGTGGGCTGGATCACCCCGGACCAACCCGCCGACAGCCAGCCGTTGCCGGGTGGCGTGACCACCGCCGACGAGTCGTCGGACACCAGCTGGGAACAGGTCAAGCCGTACCTGCCCTCGTCCGCGCCCTGATCGACACGGGAAGGAGCCCGTGTCCACGACGCGACGAACCAGCAAGGCACCTCCGAAAGGTCGGGTCGACCGGGGGCGGGGCGGCTCCTCCCACCGCGCCCCCAAAGGCCGGACCGTGTCCGGTCGGGTCACCCAGAACCGGACCACGCCGGCCCGGACCCCGCCGACTCGGCGCTACGTCGCCCCGAGCCGACCCAGCAACGGCGGCTCCCGTCGCCGCGCCCGGGGGTGGCGTGACGCCGGGGATCCCCGACGCCGGGCCATCACCCTGCTGGGATTGCTCGCGGCGCTGTTCGGCGTGGTCGGCGCCCGACTGGTCTGGGTCCAGGTCATCGGGGCCGACCGCTACGTGGCCTACGGCGACGACCAACGGCTCAACACCATCCACCTGGTGGCCGACCGGGGCTCGATCTTCGACCGCAACCACTACGACCTGGCCGTCACCCTGCCCCAGCAGACCGTGGTGGCCGACCCGCGCCTCATCACCAACCCGCAGGCCACCGCAGCCACCCTGGCCACGCTGCTGGCCCCGCTGGGAACCACGGACGAGGCCAAGATCTACAAGCAGCTCACCCGGAAGTCGGCCTTCGCCTACATCGCCCGGCGCATCCCCGATGACATCGCCTCCCAGATCGAGGCGCAGAACATCGAGGGCATCCGCTTCGTCGACGAGGCCAAGCGGATCAACCCCTCCGGCGATCTGGGACGGTCAGTGCTGGGGCAGGTGGGCGTGGACAACGAGGGTCTGTCCGCCCTGGAGCTGCAATACGACGAGGCGCTGTCGGGCCGCCCGGGCGAGCTGGTGCTGGAGACCGATCCGGAGGGCCGCACGATCCCCGCCGGTCGCCACGACCTGACCCCGGCCACCCCGGGCGACGATCTCATCCTCACCCTCGACCGCAACCTGCAGTACCAGGCCGAGCAGATCATGCGCGACGCCATCGGCTCGACCCAGTCCCTCGGCGGAACCGCGGTGGTCAGCAACCCCGAGACCGGCGAGATCTACGCCATGGTCAACATGGAGGTCGATCCCAACACCGGTGAGCCGGTCATCTCCGGCAACAACCTCGCGGTCACGCTCAGCTACGAGCCCGGGTCGGTGCTCAAGGTCATCACGCTGGGCGCGGCGGTCCAGGAGGGCCTGGTCGCTCCGGACACGACTCTGCGGGTGCCCGACCGGCTGCAGGTGGCCGATCATGAGTTCACCGACGACCACGAGCACCTGACCATGAACTACACGGTCACCGACATCCTGCGGAAGTCGTCCAACATCGGGACCATCCTGGTGGCCCAGGACCTGGGGAAGCAGAAGCTGTACGACTACCTTCGGGCCTTCGGTTTCGGCGATCGCACCGCCCTCGAGTTCCCTGGGGAGGCGGCGGGCGCCTATCCGAAGCCGTCCGATTGGTCGGGTACATCGATCGGGACCATCCCGATCGGCCAAGGGATCGCGGTGACCCCGATGCAGATGCTGTACGCCTACAACGCCATCGCCAACGACGGCGTCTACGTCCCACCCCGGCTGGTGGGCGAGGTCGTCGACGAGGACGGCAATCGCACCCCCACCAGCAGCGGCGAGCCCCGGCGGGTGGTGTCCCAGACCACCGCGAGCCAGATGCGCGAGATGATGGTCCACGTGGTGGACGACGGCACCGGCGAGGCGGCAGGGGTCGAGGGGTACCAGGTCGCGGGCAAGACCGGTACTGCTCGCAAGCCCGCTCCCAACGGCAACGGCTACCTGTGGGACGACGACCGGTACCACTACATCTCGACCTTCGCCGGGTTCATGCCCGCCAACGATCCCAAGCTGTCGATCATCGTGGTCCTGGACGAACCGGCCGACACCTATGCGTCGTCGACCGCAGCGCCGGCGTTCAAGGAGCTGGCCCGGCATGCCCTGCGCACCCTGCGACTGGCTCCGCCGGTCACCGATCCCCAGACCGGGGTGCCGCTGTTCGGGGCCGATTCACCGCTGATCCGGTCGGATCCGGCGGCCGCGCCCGAACCGCCGCCCGATGCCGCGCCGGCATCCGACCAGAACGGGGCTCCGCTGCCTGCCGGCACCGAAGTTCCCGGCACCACCATCACGCCCACGACCGCGGCCGAGGCCCCGCTGTTCCCGGCACCGGTTCCCGCCCCGCTACCGACACCGGTGGAGCAGCTGATCGCAGTCGGCGGCCAGAGGCAGCAGTAGTGCTCCTCCGCGAGCTCGTCGCCGCGAGCGCGGGCATCGGTCTGCAGGTCGTTGCGGCCGACGCCGGTTCCGGCGATGCCGAGATCACCGCGGTGGTCCACGACACTGCCGACGTCGTCCCCGGCGCGCTGTTCTGCTGCGTCCGCGGTTCCCGGGTCGATGGCCACGACCTGGCCGGCAAGGCCGTCGCCGCCGGGGCTGCCGCCCTGGTGGTCGATCATGTCGTCACCGCCGGCGACCACCAGGTACCCCAGGTGCTCGTGGACGAT
Source organism: Acidimicrobiales bacterium (assembly GCA_036505485.1). Classification (GTDB taxonomy): domain Bacteria; phylum Actinomycetota; class Acidimicrobiia; order Acidimicrobiales; family VFJN01; genus DASXTK01. Next base: position 10,822 of record DASXTK010000091.1, on the reverse strand, counting down.
GTCCGGGCCGCGATGGGCCCGCTGGCCGCGGCGTTCTGGGGCCAGCCGTCGCAGCAGCTCACCATGGTCGGGGTCACCGGCACCGCCGGGAAGACCACGGTCACCCACCTGCTGCAGTCGGTGTTGAACCGGGCCGGGATGCCCTGCGGGATCATCGGCACCCTGTCCGGCGCCCGGACCACCCCCGAGGCCACCGAGCTTCAAGCCGCCCTGTTCAGAGCAACGCACGACGGCCTCGTGGCGATGACGATGGAGGTGTCCTCCCACGGCTTGGACTTGCACCGCGTCGACGGAACCCGCTTCGCGGTAGCGGTGTTCACCAACCTGTCGCGCGATCATCTCGACTTCCATCACTCCATGGACGACTACTTCGCCGCCAAAAGCCGCCTCTTCACGCCCGAGTTCACCGACCGTGCGGTGATCTGCACCGACGACCCCTGGGGTCGCCGGCTGCTGGAGACGGTTGGCGCCGGTTCCGGCATCGACGCCGTGGGCTTCGGCGCTGAGGACGCCAGCGATGTCGAGCTGGGACCCGAAGGCGTGCGGTTCGTCTGGCGAGGCCAGCCGATGTCATTGCCCATGCCCGGACGGTTCAACGTGCTCAACGCCCTGGCTGCGGCCACCGCGGCCGACCTCGTCGGTGTCGATCGGGCCGCGATCGCGGCCGGTCTGGCCGAGGCCCCGCCGGTTCCGGGACGGTTCGAACCGGTCGCGGCCGGGCAGCCCTTCGCGGTGCTGGTCGACTACTCCCACAAACCCGATGCTCTGGAGCACGCCCTGCAGTCGGCTCGCGAGCTGACCCCGAGGGGACGGGTGCTGGTCGTCTTCGGCTGCGGTGGCGACCGGGACACCACCAAGCGCCCGCTGATGGGGGAGGTGGCGGCCCGGTTGGCCGACCGAGTGATGGTGACCTCGGACAACCCGCGCTCGGAGGACCCTTTGGACATCATCGACCAGGTCGTCGCCGGCATCCCGGCGGACCGACTCGACCAGGTGGTGGTCGAGGCCGACCGGGCCCGGGCCATCGAGCTGGCCATCGGGGAGGCCCGCTCGGGGGATGTCGTGCTGATCGCGGGCAAGGGGCACGAGTCCACGCAGACCATCGGCGATCAGGTGCTGCCGTTCGACGACCGGGTGGTCGCTCGTGAGGCCCTGGTCACCACTACGACCTGGAAAGAAGATCCCGCGTGATCCCGCTGCTCCTGGCTGGGGCGATCAGTATGGCGGTGTCGTTGCTCGGCACCCGCAACCTGATCGACTGGCTCCGTGCCCACCAGGTCGGGCAACCGATCCACGAGGACGTCCCCGATGGCCACGCCCCGAAAGCCGGGACGCCGACCATGGGTGGTGTGGCCATCGTCGTCGCCGCGGCGGTGGGCTACGCCGCGTCGCACTTCCACGGTGGGCTGGTGTTCACGCGCACCGGTCTGCTGGTGATGTTGGCCATCGCCGGCGCGGGCATGGTCGGCGCGGTCGACGACTGGATCAAGGTCAGCCACGAGCGCAACCTCGGGCTCAACAAGCGAGCCAAGACCGCCGGTCTGCTGATCGTGGCCATCGGGTTCGCGGTCGCCACCGTGACCTGGACCGATGTGGAGACCACCCTGAGCTTCACCCGCTGGAGCGAGCCCGGGATCTCCCTGGGGTCGACGCTGTGGGTGGTGTGGGCGGTGCTGCTCATCCTCGGGACCACCAACGCGGTCAATCTGACCGACGGCCTCGACGGCCTGGCCGCCGGGTCCTCGATCTATGCCTTCCTGGGCATGACCGTGATCGCCTTCTGGGCCTTCCGGCATCCCGACGTCTACGAGGTGAAGCACGCCCTCGACCTGGCCGTCGTCGCCGCAGCCATGGTCGGCGCCTGCACCGGGTTCCTGTGGTGGAACGCCCCGCCGGCCCAGATCTTCATGGGCGACACCGGGGCTCTGGCCATCGGCGCCGGTCTGGCCGCGCTGGCGTTGACCCTCAACGTCCAGTTGCTGTTGCCGGTGCTCGGGGCGTTGTTCGTCTTCGAGACCCTCTCGGTCATCGCGCAGGTCGGGAGCTTTCGGATCTTCCACCGCCGGGTGTTGCGCATGGCCCCCATCCATCATCATTTCGAACTGGGCGGATGGCCGGAGACCACGGTGATCATCCGGTTCTGGATGCTCGCTTTGATGGCCACCGCGGTGGCGCTCGGGATCTACTACGCCGACTTCGTGTCCACCGGGGTGCTGGATTGACCGATCCGGCCCCGACGCTGGTGGTGGGGCTCGCGGTGACCGGGCAGGCGGTGCTCCAGGCTCTGGTGCGGCGGGGCGAACCGGTGGTGGCGGTGGACGACCGGCCCAACGACCAGACGCGGGCCTTCGTCGCCGACGCCGGGGTGGACCTGGTGGTCGCCCCGGAGACCGATCGGCTCCGGGACCTGGTGGCCGGGGCGGCGGCGGTGGTGCCCACCCCGGGGCTGCCGGCGCGGCATCCGCTGTTCGAGCTGGCCCGCCAGGCCGGGGTGCCGGTGCTCTCCGAGTTCGACCTGGCCGCCCGTTGGGATCAGCGACCCCTGCTCGCGGTGACCGGTACCGACGGCAAGACCACCGTCACCACGTTGACCTGCGCCATGTTGGAGCAGTCCGGCCTCACCGCCGGCGCGGTCGGGAACACCTCGCTGCCGCTGGTGGCCGCCATCGACGACCCCACCATCGATGTGTTCGTGGTGGAGGCGTCGTCGTTCCGGTTGGAGCACTCGCGGCACTTCGCACCGGCGGTGGGCACCTGGCTCAACTTCGCCCCCGACCATCTCGACAGCCACGGGTCGCTGGAGGAGTACGAGCAGGCCAAGGCCCGCATCTGGCGGGACCAGACCCCCGACCAGGTGGCGGTGGGCAACGCCGACGATCCGGTGGTCGCCGGGTACCTGGCCCGGGCGCCAGGGCGGCAGGTCCGCTTCGGGTCCACGATCACCGCGGGGTTCCGTCCCGTCGACGGCCAGCTGGTCACCGACGCCGACCAGACGATCTGCGGCATCGACGAGTTGCCGCGGTCCTACCCCCACGATGTGCTCAACACCTTGGCCGCGGCCGCGACCGCCTTGTACGGAGGCGCCAAACTCGAGGGCGTACGGGCTGCGGCCCTGGCGTTCGAGGGGCTCCCCCATCGGGTGACGCTGGTGGGCGAGGCTGGTGGTGTGGGCTACGTCGACGACTCGAAGGCGACTACGCCCCACGCAGTGGTCACGGCGGTGGCGGGGTTCGACTCGGTGGTGTTGATCTGCGGTGGACGGAACAAGGGCCTCGATCTCGGCGTCCTGGCCTCGGTGGCCGATCGGCTACGAGCAGTCATCGCCATCGGCGAGGCCGCCGACGAGGTGGTCGCGGCCTTCGCGCGGTCCACCAAGGCGCCGGTTCCGGTGCAGGTGGCCGGGTCCATGGATGATGCGGTGGCTCGGGCGTCGGCTGCGGCTCATCCAGGCGACACGGTGCTGCTGTCGCCCGGTTGCGCCAGCTTCGACTGGTACAGCTCCTACGCAGAGCGCGGCGACGACTTCACTCGCGCGGTCCGGGCACGGCTGGAGGCCGCGGGGTAGTGCCCACCACGACGATCCCGCGATCGGGCCGTCGTGGACGCGGCGCGAAGGACGAGGCCCCCCAGGCCCAGGAGCTGGTGGAAGCGGCCAAGGCCCGGCGCCGTCATCCCACCGGCCGCAAGGTCGAGACGCGGTCCGGGGCCCACAACCCGATGTTCCTCGGGATCGCCTTCCTCGTCGCAGTGTTCAACCTGCTGGGGCTGGTGATGGTGCTGTCCGCCTCGTCGGTGGCGGCTCTAGACCAGTACGGGTCGTCCTGGTACTACGTCATCCGCCAGGCCACCTGGGCCACCATCGGGGCGGCCATGCTGGTGGCGGTCTCCCGGATCGACTACCACCGCTGGCGGCGGATGGCGACGCCGATGCTGCTGGTGGCGCTGTCGGCGCTGGTAGCGGTGTTGATCCCCGGCGTCGGGGTCCAGGTCAACGGGGCCCAGCGCTGGCTGGGAGCCGGACCGCTGACCATCCAGCCGGCCGAGATGGTCAAGTTGGCGTTCCTGATCTGGATCGCCGACCTGCTGGCCCGGCGAGGCGCCTACATGCGCAACACCAAGGCCACCCTCCGGCCGGTGGTGGTGGTGCTGGCGGTGATCGCCGGCCTGGTGATGCTGCAGCCCAACCTGGGCACCACCATGGTCATCGCCGCCATCGCCCTGGCGCTGTGCTTCGTGGCCGGCGTGCCGTTGGCGCCCATGGTCCGCTGGGCCAGCGCGGCGGCCACCGTGGCCCTCGTCCTGGCCGTCCTGGCGCCCTATCGCCGGTCCCGGGTGCTGAGCTTCCTCAGCCCGTGGGCCGATCCGCTGGGCCAGGGCTACCAGCAGATCCAGTCGCTGGTGGGCCTGGCCTCGGGGGGCGTGGCCGGAACCGGACTGGGCGCCAGCCGATCCAAGTGGGGCTATCTCCCGTTCGCCCACAGCGACTTCATCTTCGCCGTGATCGGGGAGGAGCTCGGGCTGGTCGGGGCCCTGGTGGTCGTGGCCCTGTTCATGATGCTGGGGATCCTGGGCATCCGGATCGCCCTGCACGCGCCGGACCGCTTCGGCATGTTCCTGGCGGTGGGGATCACCTCGTGGTTCCTGGTCCAGGCGTTCGTGAACATCGGGGCGGTCATCGGAGTGCTGCCGATCACCGGCGTGCCGCTGCCGTTCGTGAGCTACGGCGGTTCCTCGCTGATGTTCAACATGGCCGGTGCCGGCATGCTGCTGGCCGTGGCCCGGCAGGCCGCGCCGACCGCTGACGCAGCGGCCACGAAGACGAAGACGAAGTCGGCGGGCACCCGGGGGTCGGTAGGAGAGGGACACCGGTGAGCGATTGCTTCGCACTGGTTGCGGGGGGCGGAACCGCAGGTCACGTGCTGCCGGCGCTGGCCATCGCCCGGGCCTTGGCCGACCGGGGCCATCCGCCGTCGACCGTTCACCTGGCCGGCAGTGAGCGTGGCCTGGAGGCCAAGCTGTTCCCCGCCGGCGGGTTCCCCTCCACGCTGTTGCCCGGCCGGGGGATCCAGCGCCGGTTCAGCTTGCAGAACATCCGGTCGATCGGATCGCTGCTCGTGGCCATCGTGCGGGCCTGGCGGCTGGTCGGACGGCTGCGCCCGTCGGTGGTGGTGGCGGTCGGGGGCTACGCCAGCGTCCCGTGTGCCCTGGCCGCGGTGGTGCGCCGGATCCCGATCGTCGTGGCCGAGCAGAACGCCATGCCCGGTGCGGCCAACCGGCTGATAGGCCGGTTCGCCAAGGCCTGTGCCGTGTCCTTCGAGGGAACGCCGCTGCCCCGGGCGGTGGTGACCGGGAACCCGGTGCGGCCGGAGATCCTGGCCATCGATCGCCGTCACGACACCGAGGTGGCCCGGCACAAGCTGGACGTCTACGTCGGGCGCAAGGTGGTGCTGATCTTCGGCGGTTCCCTCGGTGCACTGCGCGTCAACGAGGCGGCCCGGGACGCGGCCCGGCGCTGGTCCAGCCGAACCGACCTGCATGTCCGTCACATCGTGGGGAGCCGGGACTGGCCGGAGATCTCCAAGTCCCTGGCTGCGACCCTCAAGATGGGCGGACCGCTCCGCTATCAGGCCGTCGAGTACGACGACGACATGGCCACATCGCTGGCCGCCGCCGATCTGGCCGTGTGCCGGTCCGGGGCCAGCACGTCGTTCGAGCTGCTGGCCGCCGGTCTGCCCGCCATCCTGGTGCCGTCGCCGTATGTGACCGCCGACCACCAGACCGCCAACGCCCGCCACATGGAGGCGCTGGGCGCCGCGGTGGTGATCCCCGACGCCGAGCTGGACGGTGGCCGCCTCATCGCCGAGGTCGATGCCCTCCTCGAGGATCCGGCCCACCTCGCCGCCATGTCCGCCGCGGCCAAAGCCGCCTCCCGCCCTCAGGCCGCCGCCGACATCGCCAAGCTCGCCGAGGAGCACGCCCGGAGGAACGATGGCTGAGGGTGGTCGGCACTTCTTCGTCATGAACGTCGGTGGGGCGGGGATGAGCGCGGTGGCGACGTTGTTGGCCGAGCAGGGGTATGCCGTGAGCGGGCATGATCCGGCCGAGGCGACGCCGTTCCTCAGTCCGCTACGGGCCCTGGGCGTCACCGTCCACACCGGTTCGGAGCATCCGCCCCTTGCTGCCGATGTCAGCACCGTGGTGGTCTCCACCGCGACGCCCGACGACGCCCCTGAGGTGGTCGAGGCCCGGGAACGGGGGATCCCGGTGATCCATCGCGCCGGGGCGCTGTCGGAACTTTGCGCCAACCGCACGACCATCGCGGTGGCCGGAACCCACGGGAAGACCACGACCTCGGCCATGCTGGCCACGATCCTGGAGGCGGCCGGTCTCCACCCGGGGTGGGTGGTGGGGGCGCCGATCCCCGGGTTGGAGCGCAGCTCGGCGTGGGGCGGCGACGGTCCGCTGGTGGTCGAGGCCGACGAGAGCGACGGCACGTTCCTGGCTCTGCCGGCGACGGTGGCCCTGGTCAACAACGTCGAGCCCGATCACCTGGAGCACTGGGGCGGGTTCGATCCGCTGGTCGACGCTTTCGCTCGCTTCCTCGAGGCCGCACCCCACCGGGTGGTGGGCCAGGACGATCCGGTGGCAGCCGAACTGGCCCGTCGAACGGGGGCGACCACCTACGGCACGGCCGCCGACGCCGACTACCGCATCGGGGACCTCCAGCCCGGACGCGACGGCTGCTCGTTCCGCTTGCTCCACGACAGCGCAACGGTCGCAGAGGTGCAGCTCAAGGTCCCAGGAGCGCACAACGCCCGCAACGCCACTGCTGCGATCCTGGCCGCGATGGCCGTCGGCCTGGAGCCGGAGGTCGCGGCCAAGGGACTCGAAGGCTTCACTGGTGTGGCCCGCCGGTTCGAGCATCGCGGTGAGTACAACGACGCCACCCTGATCGATTCCTACGACCACCTGCCCGGCGAGGTGGCGGCGGTCCTGCAGGCCGCCCGTGACGGAGACTGGCGTCGAGTCGTGTGCGTGTTCCAGCCCCACCGCTACAGCCGCACGGCCTCGTTGGGAGGACGGGCGTTCGCCGACGCCTTCCAGTCCGCCGACCTGCTCGCCATCACCGACATCTACGCCGCCGGGGAGGCGCTCCGTCCCGGGGTCACCGGCAAGCTGGTGGTGGACGCGGTGCTCGACGCCCATCCCTGGAAGCACGTCGCCTACCTGCCCAAGCTGGACGATGTCGTGGCCTGGCTGCGCAGCGTCCTGCGTCCCGGCGATGTGTGCCTCACCCTGGGCGCCGGTGATCTGACCACGGTTCCCACCCGGCTGCTCGAGCTGGCCGAGGCGCGGTCGTGACGGACGCAGCTGCCGCGGTGCGCGCCGCGGGGGAACGGCTCGCCGGACTGGCCCAGCTCGACGTCCCCCTGGGTCCTCGGACGACCTATCGGGTCGGCGGCCGGGCCGCACTGTTCGTCGAGGTCACCACCGAGGACGAGCTGCGACGGGTCGCCGAAGCGGTGCAGGCCACCGGGGTCGAGGTCCTGCTGGTGGGCAAGGGGTCCAACCTGCTGGTCGCCGATGCCGGCTTCGAGGGGCTGGCGGTGGTGCTCGGCGAGCCGTTCGCCGCGGTCGCCATCAGCGGCACCCGGGTGCGGGCCGGAGCCGCGGCGGCCCTGCCGGTGGTGGCCCGCCAGACGGTCAAGGCCGGTCTGACCGGTTTCGAGTGGGCCGTCGGCGTCCCCGGGTCCATCGGCGGCGCGGTTCGCATGAACGCCGGGGGCCACGGCTCGGAGATGGTGGAGGTTCTGGCCGCGATCCGTCTCGTGGACCTGCGCAGCGGCGACGACCACGTGGTGGCCTCCACCGAGCTGGGCCTGGGCTACCGCTGCTCCAAGGTCGAGCCCCACCAGCTGGTGGTGGAGGCGGAGCTGGCCCTGGCGCCGGGCGACCGGGCCCACGGCGAACGGGAGCTGACCGAGATCGTGGCCTGGCGCCGAGCCAACCAGCCCGGGGGCCAGAACGCCGGGTCGGTGTTCACCAACCCGCCGGGAGACAGCGCCGGGCGGCTGATCGACGCCGCCGGCTGCCGGGGGCTGCGCATCGGCAGCGCCGAGGTGTCGCCCAAGCACGCCAACTTCTTCCAGGCCGACGCTGGGGGCTCGGCCGACGACATCTGGACGCTGATGCGCACCGTTCGGCACCGGGTCGAGGTGACCACGGGGGTGGTCCTGCATCCCGAGACCCGGCTGGTCGGGTTCGCTCCCTTCGACTCGACGGCCCCAGCCGACCAGCCATGACCGACGACGACGGGTCCACCGACGGCGGAGACACCCAGGACGATGACACCGGACCAGGCGGGACCGTCATCCAGCTCACCCGTCCGAGTCCGCCCACGCCGAGCACCGGCACCGACGCCGTGGTAGCCGGTCCTGGTCCCGACAGCGACGGTCTGGCCGACTCGGTCGTGCTGGTCGATCAGCGGATGCGCCAGCGCCGCATCAGCGTGCAGCGTGATGCCGGACAGCGTCGGCTCCGTCGTCTGGCCTGGATCCTGCTGCCCTTCGCCGCGCTGGCGGCCGGGGCGATCGCGATCCATCTCCCCATGATCAACGTCGACCGGATCCTGGTCGCCGGCAACCAGCACACGTCCACGGCCACGGTGATCTGGGCCTCGGGGATCCACCGCGGTGACACCCTGGTGACGCTGGACGAGCAGCGGGCCGAGCAGCAGATCGAGCAGCTCAGCTGGGTCGATCGAGCCGACGTCGTCCGCGAGTGGCCCGGCACCGTACGCATCTCGGTGACCGACCGCGCTCCCGTCGTCGCGCTCGATCGGGGTGAGCGCGATGCCGTGCTGGTCGACGCCTCGGGTCGGATCCTCGACATCGGCGGGCCCCTGCCCGAGGGTGTCGTCACGCTCACGGGCGTCGACGACCAGCTCGGTGAGGGGCGGGACCTGCCCTCGACCGCGACGCCGGCGCTCGACCTGGCGGTGGCGCTCACCCAGCGGCTGCCGGGTCAGGTGACGTCGGTGACCATCGACCTCGACGCCAGCTTGAGCGTCGGCGGCATCGCCCGGTTCGGGTCGTTGGAGGACCTGCGCGACAAGCTCGTCGCGCTCCAAGCAGCCTTGTCCGACATCGATCTGAGCTGTCTGGACGTGCTCGATCTGCGCGTTCCCAGCAGCCTGGCCCTGCGTCGCACCGAGTGTTGAGACGTCCTCAGCGCCACTGGTTGTGTCGGTTTTCCGCTGTTTTCGCGGGGTTTTGCCACCGATGCCCGGAACTCGCTGGTCAGGGGAACCGAGGGCGCGCGCCTAGGTTCACCCTTTGCTACCTTTCCCCGGAGTTCATCCCAAGCTCTCGAACGCTAGCTCTCGATCTCGGGATCGCCCTGAACCAGACTCTGAACTACACCCTGAGTCATGCTCTGGACCGCCGTCCCCCACGGCAAGGCCCAAGGGTGGTCCCCCAACGTTGGAGGTGCCACGACCGATGGCCGGTATCCCACAGAACTACTTGGCCGTGATCAAGGTCGTCGGTATTGGTGGTGGTGGCGTCAACGCTGTCAACCGCATGATCGACGCCGGTCTCAAGGGCGTCGAGTTCATCGCTATCAACACCGACGCCCAGGCGCTGCTCATGAGCGACGCCGATGCCAAGCTCGACATTGGACGCGACCTCACCCGCGGGTTGGGAGCGGGCAGCGACCCTGAGGTGGGTCGCGCCGCCGCCGAAGCCCACCGGGAGGAGGTCGAGGAGACGCTCAAGGGCGCCGACATGGTGTTCATCACCGCCGGCAAGGGCGGGGGAACCGGCACCGGCGGCGCACCGGTGGTGGCCGAGATCGCCAAGAGCTTGGGGGCGCTGACCATCGGCGTTGTCACACGACCCTTCTCCTTCGAGGGGCGCCGTCGCTCGGTCCAGGCCGAGCAGGGGATCCAACGGCTCAAGGAGAAGGTCGACACCCTCATCGTGATCCCCAACGATCGGCTGCTGACCGTCTCCAACGAGAAGACCTCGATGGTGAACGCCTTCAAGATGGCCGACGAGGTGCTGCTCCAGGGGGTCCAGGGCATCACCGACCTGATCACCACGCCGGGGCTGATCAACACCGACTTCGCCGACGTGAAGATGATCATGAGCAACGCCGGCTCGGCGCTGATGGGCATCGGCTACGGCTCGGGCGAGGGCCGGTCGCTGCAGGCGGCCCGCAACGCCATCTCGAGCCCGCTGCTCGAGGCCTCGATCGAGGGCGCCCGCGGCATCCTGCTCACGATCGCCGGCGGCAGCGACCTCGGCCTGTTCGAGGTCAACGAGGCCGCCGAGGTCATCCACGGCGTCACCCACCCCGACGCCAACATCATCTTCGGCTCGATCATCGACGACGAGATGGGCGACGAGGTGCGGGTCACGGTCATCGCCGCCGGCTTCGACCGGTGGGACGACCGCGAGACCCCGTCGAGCCGCACGTCGCCCACGCGGCACCTCGAGGACGGTGACCTGCTGGGTTCGGGCCCGGCGCCCGGCCCCGGCTCGCCGCCGCGCCCGGCGAGCGCCGGCAACGGCTTCGACGACCTCGACAGCGAGGACGAGTTCGACGTGCCGTCCTTTCTCAAGTAGCCGCGCGGTCGTGTCCGACCTCGTGCTCGACGAGACCGTCATCCCGATGGACGACGGGCGTCGGGCCCACGTGCGCTTCACCAGCGCGGCCGACGGCGACCTCTCGGTGCGCCAGCCGGCCGCGTTGGTGGGGGTCACACGGGCCCGGTTGCTGCCGCTGCCGTGGACGTGGCTGCACCAGGTGCACGGGCCCG
>DASXTK010000090.1:0-13137 GCA_036505485.1 Acidimicrobiales bacterium | reverse complement strand
GTGGCCGGCCACGGGTTTCGGGGGCAAACTCGCCGTGTCCAAACCCCCTGTGGGACTTGGTTGCGGCGACCGACCACGTGGAGACCGAGGTCGCCGACGCAGGTCGGCTGGTGAGCCTGACTGCCCGACCGGTCGATGCGGTCGAGGGCGAGCAGGTTGTCGCGAGGGTTGTGGCGGATGATGCCGTGGCCGTCACGGTGTCCCTGGCTGGGCTGGACGGCATCCACGACATCCAGTTTTGGTTGCGGCGCGAGGCGGATGGGTCCTTCTGGCAGTCCTCCGTCTCAGCGATCGAGGGCCACCGGAACGGAACGTCCCCCAGTACGTGGACCAGTGACCCGGCCCGAGTCGCCGGTTACCGGGCCGCCACCGGGGCCCGCCACGACGGTGTCCCCTTGGACCTGGCCTTCACCCTGGCTTGGCCCGCCCTGCTGGAGGCGTTGGCGGCGGAACCGTCCCCTCCACGCCTTCTTGACCTGTTGCACGAGCGCCATCGGGTGGTGCCAGGTCCGGCCTGGCCGCCGCGCCCGGGTGAGTCCGGGACCGCCGCGGCCCGGGTGGTGTCGGTGCAGCAGCCCCGGATCGAGGTGGCGGTCGAGCTGTCGTCTCCTCGCGGTCTCCTCGCCACCGTCGAGGCTGGGCTGCTCATCAGGCGCGGCACAACCGACGGACGGACCCGACGACACGGGATGCACGACGTGGAGATCGTCGTCTCCAGCGCCGCCGACCATGAGTTCCTCCTCGACCACGAGGCGGTGGTGCGACGACCCGGGGTCCAGATCCAAGTCGGAGACCGCCTGCGCCTGGACGCCACCGTCGACACGGAGGGTGACAGGTTCGGCGCCCGGGGCCGGATCACCCGAGCGGGCAACGTCGTCGCCGACCTCCACCTCGAGCGGCTCGGCCAAGAGGAAACACACCCGGTCGACGCCCTCGTTGAGGTGCTCACCGCCCCGATGAAGACCTCGTCGTCGGGAACCCGGCTCGACATCGCCCACATCGAGGACCGGGCACCCGAATGCATGCGGGCCTTCGCCCGGGTGGGCGGGGACCGCAACCCGCTGCACCTGTCCCGGCTCGGGGCCCGACTCGGCGGTCAGCTGGCTGCGCCGGTGGTCCACGGGCTGTGGATCGCGGCCCGGGCCGGCGCCTTCATCGTCGACGACGTGTGCGACGGCGAGCCGACCCGATTCCTGGACTGGTCGATGCAGTTCGTCGCCCCGGTCGCCCTCGGGGCCGCGCTGCGCTTCGACGCCACCCGAGTCGGGGTCGAGCACGGCCGGCTGCTGGTCGAGGTGGTCGTGCGCTCGATCGGCGACGACACGGTGGTAGCGCTGGGCCGGGCCGTGGTGGCGCCACCGCGCACCGCCTTGTTGTTCCCGGGGCAGGGCGTGCAGCGTCCCGGGCTCGGCGCCGACCGCCGGACCCGCTCGCCCGCGGCCCAGGCGGTGTGGGACCGGGCCGACGCCCACACCCGGGCTCGCCTGGGTTTCGGGCTGCTGGAGGTGGTGGACCACAACCCCCGCTCACTGCGGCTGGCCGACGGTTCGGAGGTCCAACACCCCGACGGCCTGCTCCACCGCACCGAGTTCACGCAGGTGGCATTGGTGACGTTGGCAGCAGCCCAGCTGGCCGAGCTGGCGGAGACCAGCGCCGGGCCCAGGGACTACGTGGCGGCCGGTCACAGCGTGGGCGAGATCAGCGCGCTGCTGGCGCTGGGCGTGCTGGACCTCGAGGCCGCCCTGACCCTCGTGTACCGCCGTGGCCGAGCCATGCAGTCCGTCGTGCTCCGGGATCAGCGCGGCGCCTCGCACTACCGGCTGGCCGCCATCGATCCGATGAACGCCGGTGTGACCCCTGCCGAGCTGGAGCAGCTGGTCGGCGTAGCGGCGCAACGATCGGGCCAGCTGGCCGAGGTGGTCAACCACAACGCCCGGGGCCGCCAGTACGTGCTGGCCGGAACGGTGGAGTCGCTGGCGGCAGTGCGGGACCAACTCAACGGCGGCGCGGCCGGACTGCACGCGCTCCCGGGGATCGACGTCCCCTTCCACTCGTCCGCACTGAGCCCGGCGGTGTGCGAGCTCCGCCTGGCCGTGGAGGCGGCATTTCCCGAGGTGGACCCCGCCCGACTGGTCGACCGCTGGGTCCCGAACCTGGTGGGCCGGCCGTTCAGCCTCGACGACGACTTCGTGAGCGAGGTGTTGGGGTCCGCTGTGTCCAGCGATCGGGAGACGCTCGCCCACCGGCTGGTGGTCGAGCTGCTCTCCCGCCAGATCGCCAGCCCGGTGCGGTGGATCGAGACCCAGGCCGCGTTGGCCGGCCTCGGGGTGCGCCGCTGGATCGAGGTCGGACCCGAGCACGCCCCGGTCCTTTCCAGCCTCGCCGATGTCGAGGTCCTCCACGTGGAACGGGACCGTCAGCGAGTCCTCTACGCCGAGGTTCCGGACTCCGACCCCACTCTCGAACTTGCCCCCGAAACCCGTGGCCGGCCTGGGGTTTCGGGGGCAAGTTCGCCGGTACCGAGGCTCACGGCCGCCGACGCCCTGCGGATGGTGCTGGCCGTGCAGGCCCGGGTCCGGTTGGACCAGCTCCGGGACGACGACACCATCGAGGGCCTGTTCCAGGGTGTGTCGTCCCGCCGCAACCAGGTGCTGATCGACCTGGGCCGCGAGCTGGGCCTGACCGGTACCGACGCGGTCCACGACCAGCCGCTGAGCCGACTGACGGCGGAGATCGACGACCGCGCCCCCCGGTACCGGTTCCCGGGCCCGTATCTGCGGGACACGATCGCGTCCAGGCTGACCAGCGCCGGGATCTCCCGTCGCGACGCCGAGAGCCACCTCCGCACCACCTGGGCCGCTACGCCCGAGCTGTCCGACCGCGTCTTCGCCACCGTGACCCTGGACACCCGGCCTGGCGACTCGGCTCGGGGAGGCCCGCTGGGAACCCTTCCCGACGGCCGGGCAGCACTCGACGCCGCGGTCGCGACCGTGGCTGAAGACCTGGGGATCGAGCTGCATCCCGTCACCGCCGCCGCCGAGCCCACAACCGCCGCCGCCCCACCCGTGCTGGTCGCCGCCCTTGAGCCGCTGCGGCCGGCGGGGTCCGACCCGGACCTCACTCGGCCCGCAACGCTGGATCTCGAATACGGCCCCGGCCACGCCCACGCCGTCGCCGGCAGGTTCGACGCCCGCCGCCACGTCCGCTTCGCCTCGGCCTGGGCCGCGGCCCGCTGGTCCCTGGTGTCCCTCTACCACGACGCCCGCGACCGCCGGCGGCCAGACGAGGAGCTGCAGGCCGAGGCCGACCGATTGTCGGTCCACCGCGATGATCCGGTCTTCGCAGGCATGGTCCGCTGGTTCAGCCGCCGGGCTCCCGAGTTCGCCGAGCTGCTCCTGCTCGACCGCCACCCCGAGAACGACCGCAGGTTCGCGGGCGAAGTCGCGCTCGTCACCGGAGCCAGTCCAAGGTCGATCGCCACCGAGGTGGTGCGGCATCTGTTGAGGGGAGGCGCGACCGTCATCGTCGCCACCTCCACGGAGACCCGGGATCGACGTCGCTGGTACCGCGACCTCTACAACGACAGCGCCGCGCCCGGGGCAGAACTGCACGTGCTCCCGGCCAACCTGGCCTCGTTCGCCGACATCGATGCCCTGATCGACTGGGCGAACCAGAAGGGCGCCACCCTGGTCCTTCCGTTCGCGGCCATGCCCACGGTCGGAGACGCCGGCACCGCCGGATCCGACAGCGAGGTGGCCCTCCGGCTGCAGCTCCTCGGCGTCGAGCGTCTGGTGGCCGGTCTTGTTTCTGAACGTCGCGTCGCAGCTCCAGGAGAGAAGACCTTGCGGGTGGTCCTACCGCTGTCCCCCAACCAGGGCGGCTTCGGCAGAGATGGAATCTACGGCGAGACCAAGGCGGGACTGGAAGTTCTCATGCGCAGGGCCCGGTCCGAGCAGCGCAGTTGGGGTCGTCACATCGAGATGGTCGGGACTCGCATCGGCTGGGTCCGGGGCACCGGGCTGATGGGGCACAACGACGCCCTGGCCCCGTTGGTGGAGGAACGCCTCGGCGTCCACACCTTCTCGGCCGAGGAGATGGGCGCCTTGGTGACCCAGGCTTGCGCCCGGACCGAGGTCCCCCCGGGCGAGGTGGATCTCACCGGCGGTCTGGGCGCCATCCCCGATCTCCGGGGCGCGGTCGAGCCGCTGCTGGAAGAGCTGGCCGAGCGAACCCGCAACGACCAACGCCGCATCCAGCTGGCGACCGCCTACCGCCAGAAGCTCTGGCCCGCGGACCCCGTTCTCACCCGAGGCGATGGTGCCCACCCGAGCGAGGCTGAGGTCATGGTGACCGTATCCGGCCACCATGACCTCAGCCGCTCGGTCGTGGGCACCATCACCTCGGCGCTGGCCCCCGAAGACATGGTGGTGATCGTGGGGGCGGCCGAGTTGGGCCCGTGCGGCACCGCGACGTCCCGGTTCGCGATGGAACTGGGGGAGCCGTTTCCCGACGACGTCGTGGTCGAGCTGGCCTGGCTGTGTGGTCTGGCCCGGTGGGAGCGCCAGGGCTACCGGAGCCGCTGGGTCGATGCCGAGACCGGCAGCGAGGTCGACGAGGCGGACCTGCCCACCCGCTACCGCCACGAGGTAGCCGAGCGGATCGGGGTCCGACCCCTCGAGGATGACGGTGTGATCGATGCGGCCGGCGGCGACGTCCTGGCCACGGTCCAGCTCGACCGGCCGGCCCGGTTCGAGGTGGACTCCGAGGACCAGGCCCGCAGCTTCCTCGCCGCCGATCCGGCCCACACCGAGGCCCACCGCGACCCGGACACCAACAGCTGGTGGGTCACCCTGGCTCCGGGCGGCACCATCCGGGTGCCGAGGCACACCGCGCACTCCCGCCGCGTCGCCGGCCAGTTCCCCACCGGGCTCGACCTGCGGCGGTTCGGGATCCCCGACGACCTGATGGTCGGCACCGACCGCCTGGCCCTGGTCAACCTGGCCTGCACCGCCGAGGCCTTCCGCCACGCCGGCATCGAGCCCGAGGAGCTGCTGACTGCGGTCCATCCGACCCTGGTGGCCAACACCCAGGGCGCCGGCATGGGCGGCATGGTCTCGCTGCGCCGGCTGGTCCTCGACCGGGCCCTCGACAGCGAACGACAGCCCGATCGCCTGCAGGAGTCGCTGGGCAACGTCATGGCTGCCCACACCGTGCAGGGCTATGTCGGGTCGTACGGACCGATGGTCCACCCGGTGGCCGCGTGCGCCACCGCGGCGGTGTCGCTGGAACAGGCGTGGGACCTGATCCGGTCCGGCAAGGCCCGGGCCGTAGTCGCCGGGGGCTACGACGACCTCACCCCCGAGGGCCTGTGCGGCTTCGGTGACATGCGGGCCACCGCCGACAGCGACGAGCTTGAGGCCCAGGGCATCGAGCCGGCCGAGGCGTCACGGGCCAACGACGTGCGGCGCCAGGGCTTCGTCGAGTCCCAGGGAGGCGGCGCGTTCCTCGTGGTCCGGGGCGACATTGCCGTCGAGCTGGGCCTGCCGGTGCGCGGCGTCCTGGCCTACGCGGGAAGCTTCGGCGACGGTATCCACAGCTCGATCCCGGCCCCAGGCATGGGTGTGCTGGCCGCGGCGTGCGGTGGTGACGAGTCGCCGTTGGCCCAGGCTCTGCGGGCCCACGGTCTGACCGCGGACGACATCGCGGTGGTCTCGAAGCACGACACGTCCACGCCGCTGAACGATCCCAACGAGGCCGACCTGCATCAGCGCCTCCAGGACGCCTTGGGGAGAACGCCGGGAAACCCGCTGCTAGTGGTCTCCCAGAAGACCGTGACCGGTCACGCCAAGGGCGGGGCAGCGGCGTGGCAAGTGGGCGGCGTCCTCCAGATGATGGAAACCGGCCAGGTCCCGGGCAACCGCAACCTCGACACCCTCGATCCCGCGCTCAGGGACCACGACCACTTGGTCCACGGGAACCACACCATCCGATTGTCCCGGGACGAGCCGCTGCGCGCCGCGTTGGTCACCAGCCTGGGATTCGGACACGTCTCGGCGCTGCTGGCCTTGGCCCACCCCGACACCTTCGTGGCCGCGGTTCCCAAGGACCAGCGGGACGACTACTGGCGCCGGGCCACGGCGCGAGCCGCTCGGGGAGAACAGGCTGTCGCCTCTGTCCGCTACGGGCCACCGGAGCCGATCCGCCGAACGAACCGGAGGGTCCCAGCGGGACGCGACGCCGAGGCCGCAGTCCTCCTCGACCCCGCCGCTCGATTCGACCCCGCCCACGCTGGGTACCGCAGCTGATGGTGGTGATGGGTGTGGGCTTGGACGTCGTAGATGTGGCCGCGTTCGCCTCCCAGCTCGCGGACCCAGCGTCGGGGTTCCTCGCCGCCACCTACCGATCCGCGGAGACCCGACGGGCCCACAGCCTGGATCCGCCGCGACGTGAGGTTCACCTGGCCGGGCGTTTCGCGGCCAAGGAAGCCCTGGTCAAGGCGTGGTCGTCGGCTAGGCGTGGCAGCCCGCCGGTGCTCGCCGCGATCGATCTCCGGGAGATCGAGGTGGTGGACGACGGCTTCGGCCGCCCGGCGCTGCGGCTCCACGGGGCGGTGGCCGCAGCGGTCCGAGCGCTGTCCGGCGACGGCGCCGAGCCGGCACTGCACCTGTCGATCAGCCATGACGGACCGGTCGCGGCGGCAGTTGTCGTGGTCGAAGCGACGGGCGTGCATGACACGACACGGTGAGCCAAACTGCGCCGGGTGGAAGTTTTTGCGTGAGATGTGCAACGGATTTGGGGGAGAGCCATGGACGATCCCGGTTTGCCGATCAAGCTCGGACCGGTCTCGAACTCGGAGTACGACCCACCGCCGACCACGGAGGTCGTGCGTGAGGCGGTGAAGCGGGCCCGGCGGATGGCGGAGGAGAACGCCCGCCGCATCGGCATGGACCGACGCCGGTTCCTGCTCTCGTCGATGGGCGCCGCCACCACGTTGTACGCACTGGCCGCCTGTTCCTCGGACTCCAAGGGCAAGTCGAGCGCCAAGGATGACGGCGGCACCTACGACATTCCGCCGGACGCCATGGTCGACCCCGACGTCGCGCTCGACACGCTCGGCAGCGACCAGCCCATCATCGACGTGCAGACCCACCTGCTCGAGTACCCCAACGACTACACCGGCTTCCACCTGGGCTCGATCTGGCAGGGGGCCAAGGACTGCGGGGACAAGACCCTCTTCGAGTGCTTCAACACCGAGACCTGGATCGAGGAGGTGTTCGGACGCAGCGACACCACCGTGGCCGTGCTGTCGGCGCTGCCTACCGTGGGGGCCTTCGATCCGCAGGGCAACATCATCGATCCCTTGTCGGCCCAGGTCATGGATCAGGGCCGCGAGCAGCTGACCGAGCTGTGCGGCGACGGCCGGGTCCTGGTGCACGGCCACGCTTGGGTGAACGTCGGCGAGTTGCCGGCCGCGTTCGTGGCCATGGAGGAGGAGCTCGACCGGTTCCCGCTCATCGCCTGGAAGACCTACACCCACGTGGGCGACGGGTTCTCCCTCGACGACCACATGGGTCTCCCGATCGGTGAGGCCTACCTGTCCAAGGTCGAGGAGATCGGCCCACCGATCGTCTGCGTCCACAAGGGCTTCGGCAGCATCGGCGATGCCCCGTTCGCGGATCCGGCCGACATCGGGCCTGCGGCGAAGAACCACCCGGACCTGTCCTTCGTCGTGTATCACTCCGGCTTCGAGCCCGGGATCCCCGAGGGTCCGTACGACACGGCTGCTCCGAACGGCGGCGTCGACCGGCTCATCAAGACCCTGGAGTCGAACAACATCGCGGCCGGGGGGAACGTCTACGCCGAGCTGGGCTCGACCTGGAAGGTAGCCATGGGCCAGCCCGAGGCCGCAGCCCACATCCTGGGCAAGCTGCTCAAGGCGGTCGGGGAGGATCGGCTGGTGTGGGGCACCGACTCCATCTGGTACGGCTCACCGCAGGATCAGATCCAGGCCTTCCGCTCGTTCAAGATCAGCGAGGAGTTCCAGGAGACGTACGGGTATCCGGAGCTGACCGACGAGATCAAGCACAAGATCCTGTGGCGCAACTCGGCCAAGCTCTACAACATCGACGTGGCCCGGGTGCCGTGCGAGGTCGACGCCGCCGGACGCGAGGAAGCCCGGATGTCCACCTCTCTGGGCAACTGGACCTACGGCCCCCAAACCGCTACCGCCTCCCGCCGCCAATTCATGGCCGACCACCCCTGGGCCTTCCTCCGCTAACCCGGTCGAACTTCGGGGGCAAGTCCGTTAGTGGCCGAACATGGCGAGCCATTGCGCTTCGTTGCGGGGCTTGAAAACGAAGTTGAGCTGGCGGGTCTCGCCCATGGTGGCCGACGGTTCCGCCGAGTAGAGATGGCCCGGGAACAGCACCGCGGTGTCGGGCACCTTGGCCAGCTTCTGGGTGAGGCTTTCGTACAGCTGGGCCGGATCGCCGCCGGGGAGATCGGTGCGCCCGCATCCCTCCAGGAACAAGGTGTCGCCCGAGACCAGGTAACGACTATCGACGAAGAAGCACTGGCTCCCTGGGGTGTGTCCCGGAGTGTGGATCAGCTCGATGCCGACGGACCCCACCTCGACGACATCTCCGCTGGCATGGCTCACCAGGTCGGACTGGCTGGCGCCGGTGACCCGTTGCACCCACGGCGCCTCGTCGGCATGGACGTGGATCGGCAGCGACTGCAGGGCCAGCAGCTCCCGCACCCCGCTGATCTGGTGGCCCATCATGTCCCCGCCCACGTGGTCGGGGTGGTAGTGGCTGGCGAGGGCGCCAACGACCCGCATGTCGTCGGTCTCGGCCACGTCGAGCAGCCCGCGGATGTCGTAGGCCGGGTCGACCGCCACCGCCTCCCCGGTCTCCCGGTCGCCGATGAGGTAGGTGAAGTTCACCATCTGCCGCGCCAACGGATCGGAACGGGCGATATCCCGACCACACAGAAGCTGGCGGAAGTAGAGGCGATCGTCGCTCATCATGGCGAACCTATCGGGTGATTAATCGCCTGTCCCCACGTGACATCGGCACCGAAATCGACAAGCGTGTTGGCCCATGACGGCCGACTCCCCTCGAGGCTGGATTCTCGACGACCCTTTTGACGCGGTGAGCCTCGATGTCGGTGGCGTGCTCGTGCTGCCTGACCAGGGGATCCTGGCTCACCTTCTGAAGCGCCACGACATCCCGTTCGATCGGGGAAGATTCACCCAGGGGCACTACCGGGCCATGGCCGAGTTCGACCGTTGCCGCGCCGAGCCCGAGACGTTCACCGACTACCAGCGGGGGTTCCTCAGGGCCATCGATGTCCCCGATGAGTACCTGGAGGTTGGGGCCGCCGCCCTGCGCGAGATTCTGTCGATCCCGCTGTGGTGTCAACGTCTTCCCGGGTCGATCGCGGCCGCCCGACGCCTCAGCGCTGCCGGCGTGCCGCTCGTGCTGACCAGCAACGCCGACGGCACAATCGAGGACGTCCTCGGACGGCACGAGATCGCCCAGGTCGGTCCCGGTCCGGGTGTGGAGGTGGTGGCCATCACCGACTCGGGGATCCTGGGTCGGCACAAGCCGGATCCGGCCATGTTCCTCGCGACTGCCACGGCTGTGGGGCTGCCGCCGGAGCGAATCCTCCACATCGGCGACAGCGGCCGTCTCGACGCCGACGGCGCCATCAACGCCGGCATGGTCGGCGTCCACCTCGATCCGCTCGGCTGGTGCGAGGACAAGGGCCACCACCACCTCGCGGCGTTGGCGGAGCTGGCCGATCTGGTCGACGGTGGAGGTGCGCGATGATGAACACCCTGACGATCATCGACCGCGACCACATCGTCGATGCGCTCAACGAGGAGTGGGACTCACTGGTGGCGCTGGCCGCCGAGCTCGCCCCGTGGGACTGGGATCATCCAACCGACTGCCCGGGCTGGTCGGTGAAGGACTGCTACGCGCACATCCTGGGCACCGAGTCCATGCTGCTGGGTCGGCCCAACCCGACCGTCGAGCTGCCCGCCGAGCTGCCCCACGTCCGCAACGAGATCGGTCGGGCCAACGAGGAGTGGGTGGTGGCCTACCGCGACCGTTCGGGGGCCGAGGTCCTCGGTGACCTGGCCGAGGTCATCACCGAACGGCGCTCCGTGTTGGCCAAGTCCGACCAGGAGGCCTTCGACCAGCCCTCGTGGACCCCCGCGGGCGAGGACTCCTACGGACGCTTCATGCGCATCCGGGTCATGGACCAGTGGATGCACGAGCAGGACGTCCGTGAAGCTGTAGGACGTCCCGGACATCTGGAGGGCGTCGCCGCCGAGGTCACCCTCGACGAGCTGGCCGCCGCTCTGGGCTACGTGGTCGGGAAGAAGGCAGCCGCGCCCGCCGGGAGCACGGTCCGCTTCGACCTGAAGGGCCCGATGTCCGACACCCTCGACATCGTGGTCAGCGATCGGGCCCGCCTCGTCGACCAGCTGTCGGGGGAACCGAGCGTCACGATCACCTTGCCCGGAGCGACGTTTTGCCGCCTGGCCGGGGGTCGTCGCAACTGGGATCACCCCTGGGTCCGGGCCGCGGTGAGCATCAGCGGCGACGAGGAGCTGGGCCGCCGGATCCTGTCGAACCTGGCGTTCACCATCTAGTCCGGAAACCCTGTTCGACCTGCGATCCTGCGCGCGTTGCGGGTGTAAGTCGACGACTAATGTCCCGAAGGTGGGATTCGGGGACCGGTTCCGAGAAGCGGCCGAGGCGGCCCGGGCCAACATCATCGACCAGAGCACCCAACGGAACCGTCTCGCAGCCCACGGCGAGCACGGCCTGGAGCTGCAGCCGCAGGACTTCGATGTGGCCCGCAGGGCCATGGCCCTGGGTGCCCCCGATCCGTTCTCGCTGATCACCCACGACGAAGTGGTGGCTCTCACCGGGCTCCCGGTCGGAGGCCCATCGCTGACTTATGCCGACGACGATCTGGGGGTGCGGTTCGACGCCGCCGGCGCCGCCGATCGGCGCTGGTCCTTCGGCATCCACGTCGGCCACGCCTTCGACGAGCAGACGCCGTTCGACCCCCGGAACTGGTACGAGTGGATGATCGACCTCCTAGGACCGAATGCCGAGGAGGTTCCGTTGGGGCAGAGCGCCCGCTACCGCGACAGCCTGCTCTACGTGCTCGGTGAGGGCCGGGCCTTCTATGTGATGGTCGACGCCCCCGAGGGCTCACCCACCCGGGAGTGGGCGCTGCGTCTGGCCCGCCGTGTGTTGGAGCGCTTCGCCGACGGTTCAGCCGGATAGCGTCCCGACCCATGGATGATGCCGCGGTTGCGCCGGTCGTTCCCACCGGCGAGCTGGTGGACTTCGGCACGCCCCGCGGTTGGTGGGTGCTCGCGGCCACGGTCGGGGCCTCGGGTATGGCCGCGCTCGACGGCACCGTGGTCAACGTCGCGCTCCCGACGATCGCCCGCGACCTGAACACCGACATGGCCGGAATGCAGTGGGTGCTCAACGGCTACATGTTGGCCACCGCGTCGCTGATCCTGCTGGGCGGCTCGCTGGGCGACATGTTCGGGCGGCGTCGAATATTCCTGGCCGGGGTGGTGCTGTTCGCCGCGGCCTCGGTGTCCTGCGGGCTCGCGCCCAACGTCGGGTTCCTGGTGCTGGCCCGGGTCGTCCAGGGAGTGGGCAGCGCGCTGCTCACACCGGGCAGCCTGGCCATCCTGGAGGCCGGGTTCCGACCCGGCGACCGGGGCAAGGCCATCGGCGCCTGGTCCGGCCTGGGTGGCGTGGCCGCGGCCATCGGTCCCTTCCTGGGGGGTTGGCTGGTGGACGCGGCCTCGTGGCGCTGGGTCTTCCTGATCAACGTGCCGCTGGCGGTGGCGGTGGTCGCCATCTCGCTGCGTCACGTGCCCGAGTCCAGCAACCCGGCTGCCGACCACCGCATCGACTTCAGAGGCGCACTGCTGATCAGCGCGGCCCTGGCGGCGCTGAGCTGGGGACTGATCGCGGTCGGAGACAACGGTTGGGGCGCGGCGACGGTGCTCATACCGCTCGTTGGCGGGGTGATCGCCTTCGCGGCGTTCGTGGTGTCCCAGATGCGCAGCTCCCATCCCATGGTGCCGCCCTCGATCTTCTCGTCGGCTCAGTTCCGGGCCGCGAACCTGGTCACGGTGTCCATGTACGCCGGGCTCGGCATCGTGTTCTTCCTGCTGGTGGTGCAGCTGCAGCAGGTGCTCGGCTACTCCGCCCTCGAGGCCGGCGCCGCGACCCTGCCCATCACCGCCCTGATGCTCACGCTGTCGTCGTACTCCGGCCAGGTGGCCGAGCGGATCGGGCCGCGGGTGCAGATGAGCGCCGGCCCGCTGGTGACCGCGCTGGGCCTGCTGCTGATGTCCCGGATCGGACCAGGCGATGACTACCTGACCGGTGTGCTGCCGGCGGTCGTGATCGTCGGTCTGGGCTTGGCCACTACGGTCGCCCCGCTGACGACCACGGCGCTGGGGGCCGTGGACGACCGCCACGCCGGCATCGCCTCGGGGGTCAACACCACCGTGGCCCGGGCCGCACAGCTCGCCGCGGTGGCAGCCATCCCGGCCATCGCCGGCATCGCCGGGGATGCCTACCTCGACCCGGCGGTGTTCAACGACGGCTTCGGGACCGGCATGGTGATCGCCGCGGGGCTCGTGGCCCTGGGCGGTGTGACCGGCTGGCTCCTGGTGCGGAACCCGACTGCCGCCGAGAAGGCCGCCACCGCCGACCGCAACCTGGGTCCAACCGACCGCTTCCAATGCGGCGCCGAAGGCCTCTCCCTATCCCGCTGCCCCGACTTCACCGAACAAACCCCCGCCCGCCCCGCCGCGTAGCTGGTCCAAAACTGCCGGGGCCGGGCCCTGCCAAACACCAAAGGGGGCCCGGCCGCGGCGGCGACCCCAACTACAAGGCCGGGGTTCGGTTGATAAGGCCGCCCCGGCGGGAGCCACGATTTCGAGGCTAGTTCCAGCCAAAACTGCCGGGGCCGGGCCCTGCCAGTTAGCGAGTGGGGCCCGGCCGCGGCGGCGGCCCCAACTACGAGGCCGGGGTTCGGAGTGACTAGCTCCGCTCCGGCGGGAGCCACGATTTCGAGCCT
>DASXTK010000089.1:0-2137 GCA_036505485.1 Acidimicrobiales bacterium | reverse complement strand
GGTCCAGCGAGATCATGAAGGTGATCGTGGCCAAGGACGCCGGGGTGTGAGGGATCGACCTGATGAGGGTCGCGGAGGGTTCCGACGAGTCCGTGGCCGTGCGGATCAGCCGCCTTCGAGCAGCTGACGCACGACGTGCTTCTGCACCTTCCCGCTGGCCGTACGGGGCACGGTGGACACGTGCAACTCGCGCGGGATCTTGTAGTCGGCGATGAGGGGCTTGCAGTGCTCGCGCAGGCCGGCCAGGGTCACCTCGGCCCCGGGGCGGGGGTTGACCACGGCCACCACGGTGGCACCCCAGTCGGGGTTCGGCCGCCCCACCACGGCCACGTCGGCCACGTCGGGATGGGTGAGCAGGGCCAGCTCGACCTCTGCCGAGTAGACGTTCCGACCTCCGGTGATGATGACGTCCTTGAGCCGGTCGACCAGCTTCCAGCCGCCCAGCGGGGTCCGGCGGACCAGATCGCCGGTGTGCAGCCAGCCGTCCTGCACGGTCGCTGCGGTCGCCTCGGGGGCCCGCCAGTAGCCCTTCATGACGGCCTCGCCCCGGAACTGCAGCTCCCCCACGTCGCCCGGCTGGGTCACCGGCGAACCGTCCTCGGTGACGACGCGGAACTCCAGACCCGGCTGCGCCAGGTGACCGGAGGAGTCGGGCTCGGCGCGGACCTGGTCGGCCGTGGAGTAGATGCCGGTGGGGCCGGCCTCGGTCTGGCCGCACTGCTGAAAGAAGGACGTCGTCGGAAACGTCTCGACGAGCAACTCGATCGTCGACGCGGCCATCGGGGCAGCGCCGAAGACCCCGGTCCGCCAGGACGACAGGTCACGGGTTCCGACGTCCGGGTGCCGCAGGAGGAACTCGTACATCGTGGGCACTCCGAGCAGTGCGGTGATCCGTTCCCTCTCGACGGCTTCGAGCAAGGCACCGGGGTCGAAGGCGCCCAGCAGCACGTTGGTTCCGCCCAGCAGCGTCGTCGCGTTGGTGAAGACGACGCCGCCTGAGTGGTACAGCGGGCCGAGATGGAGGTAGCGCTCCCCGTCGCGCAGACCCAGCGACAGCACCTGGGCCATGGCCGCCCAGACCGCCCGGTGGTGGTCGAGCAGGACACCCTTGGGCCGACCGGTGGTTCCGGAGGTGTAGAGGATGTATGCGTCGTCGTCCTCGCTGGCCCGGTTCTCGGCCACCGGTGTGGCGGCGATGGAGAGCAGGTCGGGATGCCGTCCGCCCTCCCCCAGTGAGAACCGGACACTGGACAGCCCGTCCGCCGCTGTGTCGACGACAGGGTCAAGGACCGCCTCGGCCACGACGACGGTGGCGGCGCTGTCGTGGAGGAGGTGCGCGACCTCCGGGGCCGCGAGCCGGGCGTTGACCGGGACGACCAGTGCTCCCAGCCGCAGCGCCGCGAACGTCGTGATCAGGACGTCTGGCCGGTTGCCGGACATGAGAGCGAGCCGGTCACCGTGCCGCAGCCCGGCAGCCTCGAGCGCGCCGGCCACCCGACCGACCTCCGCGTCCAGCTCGGACCAGGTCCAGCGCTGGGCTCCGGTCGGGCCGGCCACGAGGGCCTCGCGATCGGGCACCCGCCGGGCGTTGAGCACGACGGTCCCGCCGATGGTGGGCATGGGGTCAGATCCTCTCCGACGAGTGGGACGTGCAGTTTGTGCGTGCGTGCCTGGCGCCCGGGTCGAGCGTGCGACCTCGTGTGGTCGGTGGGGTCGGTGTCCCTGGTGCGGGACGTGAACGTCGGACGGCACCGCGGCTTCAGCGAGCGCTGCAGCGGCGGCGCCTCGGCCTTCAGCGGAAGTCCATCCAGTGGCCGTGCGCCGTCCACCCCAGCCGGAAGGGGAGGTCGATGCGGGCGATCGGGCCCTGGGTGATGTCGTCGGTGTCGAAGATCAGGTATTCGCCGCGGTTCTCCGCCCACCAGGAGACCGGGACGATGATGTAGCCGTCCCCTTCTGGCGAGTCCTTGTGCCGGGGGGCGAAGGTGGCCTCCAGGACGGCAGCGGGCTCCCCGGTGCGGATGACGTACTCCCTGTCCGCGCCGGTGGTCATGTCGGTCACGACCAGGCTGTTCATCGACATGCCGCTGCGCTTGACCACCCCGCCGACCTGGTAGCCCCAGCGGTAGCCCCGGCC
>DASXTK010000088.1:0-8642 GCA_036505485.1 Acidimicrobiales bacterium | reverse complement strand
CTGGGTGTCGCTCAGGCCAGCCAGCGCGGTCCAACTCTCCGGCAACATCCTGAAGAACGTGGTCGGAGCGCCCGATGGATCCAGCACCCTGACCGGCGATCCTCTGTTCATCGGGCGCGGGACGGCGACCGGACACACCTCGGCGACCGGATACCAGGTCCACCAGACGTCTCCTGCGATCGGAGCTGGGCAATCGATCGCCCAGAACGGCGGACGCGACATGTACGGCAACCCGGTGCCCGCGTCGGGCCCGGTGAACATCGGCGCATACCAGGGACCCGGGACGACCGGATCCACTCCTCCAGCAGTCGGCCCGGCCGGTGGGAACCTCGTGACCAACGGGACCTTCGAGACCGGAACGGTCAATCCGTGGGTTACCTCCTGGTGGACGGTGACGTCCGGCACTGGACATGCGAGCACCTACGCGGCACGCCTCAATGCGTCTAGCAGTACCACGAGCGCCCAGATCTACGAGACCGTGAATGGACTCACTCCCAACGGCGTCTACCTCGTATCCGGTTGGGTGATCGCCCCGGACGGGATCAACACGTCCTTCGGAGTCCAGGCCTTCCAAGGAATCGAGGGACCCAACCCTCAGGCAACCAGCACGGTTTGGTGGCACTACTCAAAGGGCTTCCAGCTCGGTCCAAGTGCCACCTCGGTCCAAGTGTTCTGCCACCGGGGAGGAACACCGCCGCTAGGAAACCCCTCCTGCGACGACCTCTCCCTAATCCGCATCGGCTGAGCCCAATGAGGCAGCCCAACGGTTGTCGAGCGGCGTCGCGGATTGGGCTGGGCGAGCTAGTGGACGACGCTGATGCAGTGAATACAACAACATCGTTCCGGCCCTTCGGTTCGCAAGGACTGACTGCAGCGCCGGATGTTGGACAGTCGTGTGGGATGCCAACCTTGACGACTACGGACCTCCACGCGCCCTGACGAGGACCCGTGTCCCGCGAGCTCCCGCATTGACGACATTGGCGTGTTCAGCGCCAGTGACGTCAGCCTTTGATGGTACGAAGAGCGGTTAGGCTGGCCCGTTCCCCGATGGCAAGCAGGAGCGCGACGTGCCGGCGACGATCATGGTCGGAACCCAGTGGGGTGATGAGGGCAAGGGCAAGTTCACCGACCTGCTGGCCAAAGAGATGCACATGGTCGTCCGCTACCAAGGCGGCCACAACGCCGGACACACGCTGGTGGTCGACGGCCAGAGCTTCGCCCTGCAACTGGTTCCGAGCGGTGTCCTCTATGACCACATCGTCCCGGTGATCGGCAACGGCGTCGTCGTCGATCCGGCGGTGCTGCTGGAGGAGATGGACGGGCTCACCGCTCGGGGCATCGACTGCTCGCGGTTGCGGGTGTCGTCCAATGCCCACCTGGTCATGCCCTATCACCAGCTCATCGACCGGGTGACCGAGCGCTACCTGGGCAAGAACAAGCTGGGTACCACCAAACGCGGGATCGGGCCGACCTACGCCGACAAGGCCGCCCGGGTCGGCCTACGGGTCCAAGACCTCTACGACCCCAAGATCTTCCGCGAGAAGCTCGACCTGGTGCTCAAGGAGAAGGGGCAGTTGCTGGCCAAGGTGTACAACCAGCTTCCGCCAACTGCAGACGAGATCGCCGACGTCTATCTCGGCGAGATCGCCCCTCGCCTCGAGCCCTTTGTGGCCGACACGGTCAACCTGATTCACGATGCTCTGGAACTGGGACAGCACGTGCTGTTCGAGGGCGCGCAGGCCACCTTCCTCGACCTCGACCACGGCACCTATCCCTATGTCACCTCGTCCAACCCGGTGGCCGGCGGGGCCTGTACCGGTGCCGGTATCGGACCCCGCTACATCGACCGTGTGGTGGGGATCGCCAAGGCCTACATCACCCGGGTCGGCGCGGGCCCGTTCCCGACCGAGCTGTTCGACGAGGCCGGGGAGGCCTTGGTCGACCGGGGCAAGGAGTTCGGCACGGTTACCGGTCGTCGCCGTCGCCCCGGGTGGTTTGATGCGGTGATGCTGCGGCATGCGGTGCGACTCAACTCGCTGTCCGAGCTGGCCATCACCAAGCTCGACGTCCTCGATGCCTTCGACACCGTCAAGGTCTGCGTGGCCTACGAGGCCAACGGTCGGCGCTTCGAGCGGTTCCCCGACAATCAGTCGCTGCTCCATTCCGTCACCCCGGTGTACGAAGAGTTGCCCGGCTGGTCCACCGACCTGTCCGACTGCGTGGAGCCCCACGACCTTCCAGCGGAGGCTCGTGACTACGTGGCCTTCCTGGAGGAACAGGTCGGAGTGCCGATAAACCTGCTCGGTGTGGGTCCTGGTCGCGACCAGTTCGTGCAGCTCCGGCCATGAGGGTCTGTGTCGTCGGCTCCGGCGGGCGGGAGCACGCGCTGGCTCACGTGTTGAGCCGTAGCGCCGAGGTCATGGTCACGCCCGGCAACCCCGGCATCTCCAACTCGGTGGAGAAACCACCCGAGGCCCTCACCGCTGACCTGTACGTGATCGGTCCGGAAGCTCCTCTGGTCGACGGCTTGGCCGACCGGTTGCGAGCCGAGGGGAAGCGGGTCTTCGGCCCGGGGAGCGATGGCGCCCACCTCGAGGGATCGAAGGCGTGGATGAAGGAGCTGCTGGTCAGCGCCGGTGTTCCCACGGCCGGCTACGGATCGTTCGACGACGAGCGCGATGCCTTGGCGTTCCTCTGGAGCCTTCCAGGTCCGTGGGTGGTCAAGACCGACGGTCTGGCTGCAGGCAAGGGTGTGCTGGTCACCGAGGAGCTGGCCGAGGCCGAGGCCGACGTCCGGGCGAAGCTGGCTGGCGAGAGCTTCGGCGCGGCCGGGCGGACGGTGGTGATCGAGGAGGCCATGTCCGGCCCCGAGCTTTCGATCCTCGCGGTGTGCGACGGGCGGCGAGCTGTCCCGTTGGCACCGGCCCAGGACTTCAAGCGGATCGGCGACGGAGACGCCGGACCGAACACCGGTGGAATGGGCGCCTATTCACCGGTACCGATCGCCGGTGAGGATGTGGTCGGCGAGGTGATGGATCGGTTCGTCGAGCCAACCGTGGCCGAGTTGCGGCGCCGCGGCATCGACTATCGGGGGGTGCTGTACGCCGGACTCATGCTCACCCCCGAGGGACCGAAACTGCTCGAATACAACGTGCGGTTCGGTGATCCCGAGGCTCAAGTCGTACTGCCACGCTTGGATTCGGACCTCCTCGACCTCCTTGGCGAGGCCGCCTCCGGTCACCTGCACAGCACGCCGAGCTTCGTGAACGACGCCGCGGTGGGCGTGGTCCTAGCAACAGAGGGTTACCCAACCGACCCCCGCAGCGGTGATGTCATCGAGGGTCTGGACAAGGCCACCGATGCCGGCGCCACGGTCTTCTGCGCCGGTGTGGCCAGCGATGACGCCGGTCGGCTGATCACTGCCGGCGGGAGGGCCCTCAACGTGGTCGGCTTCGGGCCGACATTGTCCGAGGCCCGTGCTCGGGCGTATTCCGCCGTGGACTGCATCAGCTGGCCGGGGATGTACTTCCGCCAAGACATTGCCGAGGAGGCTGCACGTCGATGACCAGCAAGAAGATCGCGGTGCTGATGGGATCGGCCAGCGACAAGGACAAGATGGCCCCGGCGGCCGACACCTTGGCTCGCTACGGCATCGAGGCCGACGTGCGGGTGCTGTCGGCCCACCGCACACCCGGCCTGGTCGCGGACTTCGCCTCCAGCGCCCGGGACCAGGGCTACGCCGCCATCATCTGTGGCGCGGGAATGGCCGCTCACCTCGCCGGGGCGGTCGCGGCCCAGACCACATTGCCGGTCATCGGCGTACCGCTGTCCCACGGCGCGCTCACCGGCGTTGACGCTCTCTACGCAACCGTGCAGATGCCCAAAGGGATCCCGGTCGCCACGGTGGCCATCGACGGCGCCATGAACGCCGCCCTGCTCGCGGTGCAGATCCTGGCGGTCAACGACCTCGACCTGGCCAAGCAGTTGGAGGACCACCGGGCCGAGATGGTCCCGCGATAGCCGTTCAGGGTCGTTGGCGCCAGGCGACCGACCCGCGAGACTGGTGGGGTGAAACCGACGATTGCTGACGTTCTGGCGGCTCGGTATGCGAGCACGCCGATGGTCGAGCTGTGGTCGCCGGAACGCAAGATCGTGCTGGAGCGGGAGCTGTGGCTGGCGGTCATGGAGGCCCAGCGCCGGCTGGGTGTCGACATCCCCGAGGCCGCCATCGCCGACTACCGGGCCGTGGTCGACAAGGTCGACCTGGCCTCGATCGAAGCCCGGGAGCGGGTCACCCGTCACGACGTGAAGGCCCGCATCGAGGAGTTCTCGGCCCTGGCCGGTCACGAGTACGCCCACACCGGGATGACCTCGCGGGATCTCACCGAGAACATCGAGCAGCTGCAGATCCGCCTGGCCCTGGGCCTGATACGTCGGCGCATGGTCAGCACCCTGGCCCGTCTGGCCGAACGAGCCGCGGAGCACGCCACGCTGGTGATCGCCGGGCGGAGCCACAATGTGGCTGCCCAGGCCACGACGTTGGGCAAGCGCTTCGCCAACGCCGGTGAGGAGCTGCTGCAGGCCCTCGCCCGGGTCGATGAGCTGTTGGCCCGGTACCCGCTGCGGGGGATCAAGGGGCCCGTCGGCACCCAACAGGATCAGCTCGACCTGCTCGGTGACCCGGAGAAGGTCGACGACCTGGAGCAGGCGGTACGGGATCATCTTGGCTTCGAGGCCTCCCTGGCCAGCGTGGGCCAGGTGTATCCCCGCTCGCTCGACTTCGATGTCGTCGCCGCGCTGGTCCAGGCGGGCGCCGGACCATCCAGTCTTGCGACGACCGTGCGGCTCATGGCCGGACACGAGCTCGTGACCGAGGGGTTCGCCGAGGGTCAGGTGGGTAGCTCGGCCATGCCCCACAAGATGAACACCCGGTCCTGCGAGCGGGTGAACGGGCTGGCGGTCGTGGTGCGCGGCTACCTCTCGATGGTGTCCGAGTTGACTGGCACCCAATGGAACGAAGGGGACGTGTCCTGCTCAGTCGTCCGGCGGGTGGCGCTGCCGGGAGCGTTCCTGGCCACCGATGGCCTGTTCGAGACGTTCATCTCGGTACTGGATGGCTTCGGCGTCTACCCCGCGGTCGTCCGCCATGAGCTCGATCGCTACCTGCCGTTCCTGGCCACGACCAAGGTGCTGGTGGCCGCGATGCGCAACGGGGTGGGACGGGAGCTGGCCCACGAGGTGATCAAGGAGCACGCGGTCGCCACCGCCCTGGCGTTGCGCGCCGGTCAGCCGGACAACGACCTGATCGACCGGCTGGCCGGCGATGCCCGACTCGGCCTGGACCGTCCGGCCATCGAGGCCCTGTTGGCCGACCGCCTGAGCTTCGTCGGGCTCGCTCCCAGGCAGGTCGAGACGTTCTGCGCCACGGTCGACGGAATAGTGGGCAAGGACCCCGAAGCCGCTGGCTACCGTCCCGAACCGGTGCTCTGAACGGCCTCGCCGAACCCCAGGAGGAACGACCGACATGCCCGAAATCGGCCTAACCCACGTGCACTCGGGCAAGGTGCGCGACATCTACGCCATCGACGCCGACCGTCTGCTGATGGTGACCAGCGACCGGATCTCCGCCTTCGACGTGATCATGGCCGAGCCCATCCCGCAGAAGGGCCGGGTGCTGACGGCGATGTCGGCGTTCTGGTTCGAGACCACGGCCGATGTCGTACCGGGGCATCTGCTGTCGACCGACACCCGGGACCTGCCGCCATCGGTCCAGGCCGCGGTCGCGGAGGGCGATCTGGCTGGGCGGATCATGATCACCCGACGGGCCGAGATGCTGCCGATCGAGTGCATCGTGCGGGGGTATCTCTCCGGCTCGGCCTGGAAGGAGTACCGGGCCATGGGCACGATGCACGGAACGACCCTGCCCGAGGGCCTGCGGGAGTCCGACCCGTTGCCCGAGCCGGTGTTCACGCCCTCGACCAAGGCCGAGGTAGGCCACGACGAGAACATCTCGTTCGACCAGGCGGCCAAGCTGATCGGCCCGGGTCTCGCCGAGCAGGTGCGTAACGCCTGTGTGGAGCTGTACAAGCTCGGCGCAGCGTGGGCCCTCCAGCGAGGCATCATCATCGCCGACACCAAGTTCGAGCTGGGAACGATCGACGGCGAACTGATCCTGTGTGACGAGGTGTTGACGCCGGATTCGTCACGGTTCTGGCCGGTCGATGCCTATCAACCGGGTTCGACGCCGCCGTCGTTCGACAAGCAGCCGGTGCGGGACTACCTGGAGGGGCTGGACTGGGACAAGCAGCCCCCGCCACCTCCGCTGCCCGACGAGGTCGTGCAGGCCAGCAGCCAGCGCTACATCGAGGCCTACGAGCGGATCACCGGCCGTTCCTTCAGCGATTGGCCGGGTGTCGCCTAGACCAACCCGTTGGGCTGCTCGGGGGCGGGGGCGAGGCGACCTACGCTGGGGGCATGCGCTTCTCGGTCCAGGTTGAGACCCGTCCCCGTGCCGGCGTCGCCGATCCGGAGGGAGCGACCATCGAGCGGTCGTTGCCCGCCCTCGGGTTCCACGGCGTTGCCGACGTGCGGGTGGGCAAGTCCTTCCGCTTCGCTCTCGACGCTCCCGACCTCGACGCCGCCCGCCGCGAGGTCGAGGACATGTGCCAGAGGTTCCTGACCAACCCGGTGATCGAGGACGTCGAGATCACCGTGACCGAGCCGGCCCCGGCGGTGCGGTGATGCCGGCATCCGTCGGCGTCGTGGTGTTCCCGGGCTCGAACTGCGAGCTGGACGTCATCGAGGCCGTGGCCCGATTGGGCGGAGAGGGCCGGCTCCTGTGGCACGCGTCCGACACGCTCGGCGACGTCGACGCGGTGGTTCTACCCGGTGGGTTCGCCCATGGGGACTATCTACGGCCCGGTGCGATCGCCCGATTTTCCCCGATCATGGAAGCAGTCAAGCGTTTTGCGGCCGATGGTGGCCCGGTGGTTGGCATCTGCAATGGGTTCCAGATCCTCTGTGAATCCGGCTTGCTGCCGGGCGCTCTTCAGAAGAACCGGGGCCTAAAGTTCCTCTGTGCACCGACGCGACTTCGCACCGAGGTCGCCGGAACCATTTTGACGACCGATGTGAATCCCGGCACGGTTCTCACCATCCCCATCAACCACTTCGAGGGGAACTTCACATGCTCGGCCGAAACGCTGGCCGAGTTGCGCGGTGAAGACCGGATCGTGTTCCGCTACGTCGACAATCCAAACGGGTCGATGGACGATATTGCCGGTATATGTTCGGTTGGACGCAATGTTGTGGGTCTCATGCCCCACCCGGAGCGGGCATCCCATCCGCTGTTGGGGTCAACGGATGGCGACCCGCTGTTGC
The DNA here is from genome assembly GCA_036505485.1 of Acidimicrobiales bacterium. GTDB lineage: Bacteria > Actinomycetota > Acidimicrobiia > Acidimicrobiales > VFJN01 > DASXTK01. The sequence continues at coordinate 1,262 of DASXTK010000088.1, read as the reverse complement.
AATCTCTGCTCAAGACCGCCGCAAGCGGCTAGCGCGCTCGTACTCCCGCCGAAGTCCCTGGTCTCGGGGTCTCAACCAGCGCCGCGGCTGATGCCGGCCTTGGCCAGCACCGGACCGGGGACGCCGAGCTCACGCCAGGCCGAGTACGAGATGCCTTTGCGGGCGCTGTAGGGCGCAGCCGCGGCAATGAACTCCTTCTCGAGCGTGTCGAGGTCGACCTTGGAGTCATTTGCCTCGAGCGCGGCTTGCAGGTCGAGGCGTTCTTGGATGAGGTGCAAGCGTTTGAGCGGATCAGCGTTGGCGAGGGCATCTTCGACTGCTTGCAGCCGCTTCTTCATTGATTCGGGGGTGCGCTTGCGGCCGCGGCGAGGCCGATGAGCTTCGAGGGCTTCGAGATATCGCCGGACAGCTCGACCCTGGTCGCGCCCTTCAGCGAGAGCCGCTTTGTGCTCGTCGCTCATTGGGGTTCGCTTGTGCGCTGAGTCAGCCATGGCGGACAGCATATTTGGATTCCACCGCCGCTGTGCATTCATCGTCGAAAAAGGATCGCGGGATCGCTGATTCTCCCGGTTCCGTTGGAACGTCCAAGGTTCATCCAGCGGTTGGACTGTACGCCGGACGGCATCACCTACCCTGAGAACGTGGACTCCTCCCCCGAGCCGATTCCCGACGCGATCCACCGTGCGCTGGGGTTGACCGACGATGAAGCCGCCGACATCGAACGCATCCTCGGCCGAGCTCCGAATCACCTCGAACTGGCCATGTATGCGGTCATGTGGTCCGAGCACTGCTCCTACAAGTCGAGTCGGTTGCATCTGCGCCGTCTGCCGACCGAGGGCCCGGCGGTCCTGGTCGGACCAGGCGAGAACGCCGGCGTCGTCGACGTCGGCGACGGGATCGCGGTCGCCTTCCGCATCGAGAGCCACAATCATCCCTCGGCCATCGAGCCCTACCAGGGTGCGGCGACGGGGATCGGGGGGATCCTCCGTGACGTGTTCACCATGGGGGCCCGGCCGATCGCCCTCATGGATCCGCTGCGCTTCGGCCCGCTCGACGACGCCCGCAGCCGCTGGATAGCCGAGGGCGTGGTCTCCGGGATCAGCGGCTATGGGAACTCGGTCGGGGTTCCGACCATCGGCGGCGAGGTCGTCTTCGACGAGACCTACCAGGACAATCCCCTGGTCAACGTGTTCTGCCTGGGCATCCTGCCCACCGAGCGGCTGGTGCTGGGCCAGGCCTCCGGGGTCGGCAACCTGGCGGTG
>DASXTK010000087.1:0-4986 GCA_036505485.1 Acidimicrobiales bacterium | reverse complement strand
ACACCATCTGAGCCTCCTTCTGCCTGTCGCCGCGCTTGTTCTCGCGCCGGATCCGGTCGATGGCCTTGCGGTTGGCGGTGGTGGTCAGCCAGGCGCCGGGGTTGGGGGGTACGCCGTCGGCCGGCCACCGCTCGACGGCGGTCGCGAACGCCTCGGCGGCCGCCTCCTCGGCGATGTCGAGGTCATCGAAACGCCTGGTCAGGGCGGCGACCACCCGGGCCCACTCCTCGTGGTGGGCTTGGGTGATCGCCTCCCGGACGTCGATCACGCTCACTCGCCGAGGAACGGCCGCAGCTCGACGCCGAGGAACGGCCGCACCTCGACCTTCCGGTTGCAGTGCTTCGACCCTTCGGCGGCCAGCTTGAGGGCCACGTCGAGGTCGGGGGCCTCGATGATCCAGAAGCCGGCGAGGTGCTCCTTCGATTCCAGGAAGGGCCCGTCGGTGAACAGCGCCTCCTCGCCTCGGTTGTCGATGACGGTGGCCGTGCTGGGCGCTGCGAGGCCGCCGGCGAAGACCCAGTGACCCTCGGCCTTGAGCCGGTCGTTGAACGCGTTGATGGCAGCCATCTCGTCCGGGGTGGCGAGGCCGGCCGTGTCGTCGATCACGGAAACCAGGTAATGCATCTCGGATCATCTCCTGTGGTTCGGGACGCCCTCGTGGGCGGCCGCTCACCCCTGCTACGAAATCTCTGCCCCGATCCGACACCGCCTCCCGGATCTCTTTCAAGACTTTCTGGTACGCCGGTTGTGAACGATCCGACTCGTCGAAGCCACCGCTGGACATCTGCGTCGGCCGAGCCGCGACCGGCGGCTTCCGCAGCGTTGCGCCGCACCTCGACCTTCCGATCGCAGGCGGCCATGAGACCGGTCGGTATGTCGGTCACAGGGAACTTCCAGGTCAGATTCGGCTGCTGACGGGGGCATGGATGGACTCAGCCATGCAGGGTGGGCCGGTAGGTGAGCTCTTGGATGTTGCCGTCGAGCGTCCGGCTCTCGATCAGTTCGAGGTCGAAGTCGGCCGCACCCTGGAAGATCGGGTTCACTCCGGTCTGACCGGTGATCACAGGGAAGAGCGTCACCTGGACGCGGTCGACCAGACCGGCGGCCATCAGCGCCCGGTTCATCGACAGGCTGCCGTGCGAGCGCAACGGCACCTCGGACTCCTCCTTGAGCCGGGCGACGACGTCGACGGCGTCGCCGCGCACGACGGTGGCGTCCGGCCAGTTGAGGGGTCCTTCCAGTGTGGTCGACACCACCGTTGCCGGCATGCTCATCATCCGGGTGGCCCATGATTCACCCACGTCGGACTCCTCGGTGCTCGAGGACAGCACCCGCACGAATTCCTGAAACGTGTTGGGCCCGAAGACCATCCGCTGCCCCGCATCGTACAAGGCAAGGCGGTGGTCGAGCAGCTCGGGGCCTTGCTTGCCCCAGTAGCCGCCCCAGTCGCCGCTGTGGGAGCCGTAGCCGTCGAGGCTGGAAAAGACGTCGAAGGTGTAGGTAGCGGTCATGATGCTCTCCTCGAGTACGGTTGATCGGGTGTGTGGATACAGGCTGGAAACCACGGCGAAGCCCAGCGTGGTCAGCAACACGGCGGGCGGAAGAAGAGCGTGGCACGCCGATCCACGGGTCTTGACTGTTCCTCGTCATCTAGTGCGTCACCTATGGCACGTCCTTCAGTCGGTTGCATACTGCGGGCGTCCGGCGGGCCGGTAGACCTGGAGCGTTATGCCCTTCGGGAAGGCTCGCGATTCGACCAGGTCGAGTGCTGTGTCCGGGCCGGTGTCGGGGAAGAGCCGCGTGCCCTGGCCGACGACCACCGGGACGATGAGCAGATTCATCTCATCGACGAGGTCGTTCTCGAGCAGCCAGCGGACCAGGCTGCCGCTGCCGTGCACCTGCAGCTCACCCGCCAGCTTGGCCTTCAGGTCGCCGGTGGCCGCCGCGACGTCACCGGACAGGACGGTCGTGTTCGCCCATTGCGGGTCGGTGAGTGTGGTCGATGCGACGTACTTGGGCCGCGTGTTCAAGGCACCGACGATGGGGTTCCCCCGATCTTCCCTCACGCCCCAGTAGCCGGCGAAAAGCTCGTAGGTCCGCCGGCCGAACAGGAACGCGTCGGCGCGCTGGTACACCTGGTCGACGAACGTCATGGCCTCGCTGTCGAACAGCGGCCTGGCCCACCCGCCGCGCTCGAATCCGCCCCTGCGGTTCTCATCCGGCCCGCCGTTTCCCTGCACTACTCCATCGACGGAGACCTGCGTGATGGTCGTCAGTTTCATGATCGCGGTTCCCTTCCTTGGGGCGCCCCTCGTGGGCGACCTCTCACCCCTGCTACGAACACCGCTGCCCCGATCCGACACCGCCTCGCGGATTTCTTTCGAGGACTTCTTGCACAGGCCGGTGGTGGCCAGCCACGGGGGTGGCCGAGGCCGCGGCGCTGGCCGACCGGCGAGCGCACGAGCGTCGGCAGCGCCGACTGGTCGCCTCAGGGCGAATCCGACCGCGAGCACCGTTGGTCTACGGCCCAGGACACGGCCCTTACAAGGCAGCTGTCGGGATCCGAATCCCTGCGCGCCCGCGGATCAGGGTGGCCGCGGGTCCGGACGGTCAGACGCCGCGGACGCCGGCGCCGACATCGGCCTGCGCCGGCATCGACATCGGCAGCCAGCGCCTTGTCAGGGCCTGCGGTGGGGAGTCGTACGCGAAGGTTCGGTGAGGCTTCACCTGTTTGCCATCCGCACGATAGGGGCGCCCGCGAGGCTCTGGCGTATGCGACGCTCCCTGGGGTTCATCTTTGCTCTCCCGCTCATTGCGGCCCTCGCCACACCGGCCGGTGCCCGCGTGCCCGCGCAGCCACACCGCCCGCCGGCCGGCCCTGCCGTTGTCATCACCGACAACGAAACCCCGGTCCTCTACGACGACGACCAGGGCGGCAACGCCTCGGGCGACGACCCGGCCATCTGGGTCCACCCGAACGACAGCACGAAGTCGATCGTGATCGCCACCGCCAAGGAAGGCGGCCTGCGCGTCTACGACCTCGCCGACGAGGAGATCCAGTCGATCCCCGCGACGCCCGCGCCGCGTGCCGACGGGGTCGACGGCCGGTACAACAACGTCGACATCGCCTACGGCCTCGAGCTCGGCGGCCTTACCGTCGACGTCGCCGTGGTCTCCGACCGCTTCAACGACCAGCTCCGGTTCTGGGTGATCGACCCGGCAGGGGCTGATGCCGAGACGCCGCTCACCGAGGTCACCGCCCCCGAGCAGGCCTTCCTGTTCAACCCCGATCGTGAGGCGGTCGACGACGAGCACACCGCCTACGGCCTCGCCGTGTACCAGCCCCGTCCGGGGACGGCCTACGCCGTGGTGACCCAGGAGGGCCGCACCGCGATCGCGACCGTCGAGATCGAGGCGCAGGGCGCCGCGTTCGGCTACACCGCCGTGGGTCGCCTCGACATGCCCGGAGAGTTCCCGCTGCCGGACGGCACGACGTGGGTGCCCTGTGAGGAGCCGGGCGTGCTCCCGCAGCTGGAGGGGCTGTCGGTCGACCAGCGCAACGGCGTCCTGTACGCCGCGCAGGAGGACGTCGGCGTCTGGCGCATCCAGCTCCCGCTTGGCAGCAGCCGTCCCGTGCTGATCGACCGCGTGGCCGACTTCGGCATCCACGACGTGTTCGACGAGGAGTCAGAGGAGTGTGTGCCGGTCGACGAGGACGACACCGGGTTCGGCGGTCCCAACCTCGTCGCCGATGCCGAGGGCGTGGACGTCTACTACGGCCACGGCGTGACCGGCTACGTGATCGTCTCCAGCCAGGGCGACGACCGGTATGCCGTGTACTCGACGACCGGCCACAACCGCTCGCTCGGCACCTTCCTCGTCCGAGGCGTCGGCGTCGACGACATCAACGGCTCCGATGGCCTGGCGGTCACCAACCGCCCTGTCGGCCGGTATCGCCAAGGGCTTCTCGTCAGCCACGACGAGCCCGAGAGCGGCCCCGGTGTCGACCAGGACCGCGACCCCACCAACTTCTCCCTCGTCGACTGGGGAGACGTGGCGAACGCGCTGCACCTGCAGGTCAGCACCAACAGCCGCAACGACCCACGGTTCCGCTGAGTCCACCGACCGGCCGACCACCCCGAGTCGTCGGCTCAGGCTCGGGTGGTCGGGCTACTCCGCGCGGAGGGCGGTGGCGGGGTCGACGTGGGCGGCCAGGCGAGACCGGCGAACGCGTCGGCTTGCACGTCATCCCACCCGGCCAGCCCTGGCGCAACGGCGACACCGAGTCGTTCAACAGCGGTCATGCGAGCTCTGCCTTGCCCTGGCGCGCCTCCCGCAGACGGCGTGGTTAGCTGGCCGCGGGAGGCGCGGAAACGATCTGGAACATCTCCGCACCTCCTTTGCTGGTCGCTGGGACGCCATCGGAAGTATGCCACGAGGCCGGCAGGCCCGTACCACCCGCATCGGCGACAGCTCCAGCACCACCTCTGTTTCGAGTTACGTGCAAGATTTCTGAGCTGCTGCTTAGGTGCTCGGGCGCCAGGCACTGCGCTGCCCACTCCATCACCTGAGCAACTGTCGAGCTGTGGGGGCCGTTTCGCTGTGACGGTTCAGTGCTCGAAGGTGATCGGCTGGTGGTCGAAGTCCGGTTGGACCGTGAGCGCGAGATGGTTGGCCTGGCCCTGCGGAAGCGCGAGCACGAACAGGCCGTTGACCGAGTGATGCGGCAGCAGCCTGGACGGCCCCTCAATCCCGTTGATGCCCTTCTCCGAGTCGGACACGGCCTAATAGAGGATCCTGGGTGTTGGGCTGATGGCTTGGGCGCGTGCCTCCCTGATGTCATGGTGGGCGGGTGCGCTGCACCGGCCCAAGGCAGGGGCGACCGATCGCTGGCTCAGGGTTCGTCTGGCGGAGTGGGAAAGCGTGGACTGACACGTCGCAGCACGCGCAGATTCGACCGTTGTAGGGAGAACAGCGCTCCCCAGA
>DASXTK010000086.1:0-14754 GCA_036505485.1 Acidimicrobiales bacterium | reverse complement strand
CCCGGAGGGCACAGACCGCGCAGAGACGCAGGTCGCGTCGGGTTCGGCTCGATCCGATGCTGGGGACGGGGATGGTCGCCGCCGCCGTGGCCGTGGCGAGCAGCGGGCCGGTCGGGTCCGTGGACGCATCGGCCGGGTGGTCCTGCTACTGGTCGTGGCCCTCGTCGTGGCTGCGCTGTTCACGGACATCGGCGATCCCGGACCGGTCGACGACTCGTCGTCCTCGTCACCGTCATCTGGATCTCAGGGCGAGGGCGACGCCGACGGCGATCTGCCGACCGACGTGGAGCATCCCCGGCCCACCGTCGATCTGGCCACCATCCCGGATCCGGCCACCACCGACCCGACCACCCTGGCCCGCTGGTGGGCCGCGACCTTCACCGCCTACGTCGGCGCCGCGGTCCCCGCCAGCCTGGCGGCACGGCTGGCCCCGGTCAGCACGCCGGAACTGGTCGCCGGGCTCAACGCCCTGCCCCCGGCGGCCAGCTACGACGACGCTCCGGTTCCGATCGAAGGCGCGTCGAGCCCAGCCCCGATCGACGACCCGGCAGTTGGCGGGTCCCGGGTTCGGGTCTCGGTCGAGACCCCCGGTGCGCTGGTGGTCTACGACCTCGTCGTCGTCCAGGACCCGGCGGGATGGCTGGTCAGCACGGCGGTTCGGGTGTGAGCCAGCTACTGGACCGCAGCGATGTCGGCTATCGGCGGGCCGCGCCGGCGCGCTCCGGCTACGGCCGGCGCGGTCGTCGCGACGACAAGCCGCGGCGTTCCCGCACTTTGCGCTACCTGATCGGGCTGGTCGTCGCGCCGTTCCTGCTCATGGGCCTCCTGCTGATGGCCTTCGCGGCCGGGGGAGCGGAGCCCCAGGAGAGCGCCCCCGCGCCGCCGGCTCTGCTCGACATCCCCGCCGACTTCCTGCAGTTGTACCAGCAGGCCGCCCAGGTGTACGGCATCGACTGGGCGGTGCTGGCCGGGATCGGCAAGCTCGAATGCGACCACGGTCGCTCGCAGCTGGCCGGGTGCAACCCGATGGGCACCATCAACGTGGCCGGGGCCCGCGGTCCCATGCAGTTCCTGGGGTCGACCTGGCGTTCCGGGGCCGGGCAGTTCGACCCCGACGTGTCCGGGGCCGCGGTGCCCGAGGGCCAGGAGTCCAGCGGCTACGCCACCGACGCCAACGGCAACGGGATCGCCGACCCGTGGGAGCCGCCCGACGCCATCCATGCCGCCGCTCGCTACCTGCGCAGCAACGGCGCACCGGCGGACTATGTCAGCGCCATCTGGGCCTACAACCACTCTGACGCCTATCGGTCCGAGGTGTTGCGTTGGGCCGACACCTACCGGACCGCCGCGAGTCCGCCGGACGGTGCCGTTGTGCCGTCGGGCGACGTGCCGCTGACGCAGGTGCGGGGGATCGTGGTCCACACCAGCATCGCCGGACCGCTCGAATCCCTCCTCGCTGCAGCCGAGGCGGACGGGTTGCCGCTGACCGGGTCGGGCTACCGCTCACACGAGCAGCAGATCGAGCTGCGCCGGGCCCATTGCGGCACCTCGGAGTACGCCATCTACCGCATGCCCTCGTCGCAATGCCGTCCGCCGACCGCTCGGCCCGGCGCCTCCATGCACGAGGTCGGCTTGGCCATCGATTTCCAGAACTGCTCCAGCCAATCCACCCGGTGCTGGCAATGGCTCAACGCCAACGCCGCCACCTACGGCTTCTTCAACCTCCCCAGCGAACCCTGGCACTGGTCTATTGATGGTTCTTAGGTTGTCGCCAATGTGACCGCTCTGCGCGGGCGACGCTTGTCGCTAATCGCGCGGAGGGTGAGTTGCCTGAGTAGCCCGGGCCACCACGAACGCCGCCACATGCATCGGATCCGCCGGCAACGCCAGGATCCCGACCGGGAACCCCGCGCCCACGAGCCCGTGTTCGTGCGCCTCGTGGGGGCCTTGCTTGGCGACGCATAGCTTGTCGCGCTGACTTACCGTGTGACTGTCGCTACTTATAGGGGGGATCATCATGCGTTTGAGGAAGGTCATCCCGCGCGCCCTGCCGGGTGGGGCGTGCACGGTTCTGCTGGTGGTAGCAGCCGGTTGTGCCACTTCCACGCCGGTCCAGATCAGTACCGATCCATACACCAACGCCTCAAGCCAACATGCCACCCAGGTGGAACCAGATTCGTTCTCCGCTGGTAACACCATCGTGGCGGCGACCCAGTCGGGCCGGTTCTTCGACGGTGGCGCCTCCAACATCCAGTTCGCGACCTCGACCGACGGTGGCGCCAACTGGACCGATGGGGGCCTACCTGGCCTAACGGTCCACGGTCCCAACCCCGGCCCGTTCGACAGGGCGAGCGATCCGGTCGTTGCGTTCAGCGCCAAGCACAACGTCTGGATGATCGGGAGCTTGGGCATCAACGAGGGCACCGAGGCGCGGCCTGACAACGCTCCGCTGTCGCTCGAGGCCCAGCAAACGCCAGCTGCCGTCGTGGTCAACCGCTCCACGGACGGGGGCACGACATGGGGCAACCCGGTGACCGTGGCGCAGAGCGGCAATTTCCCGGACAAGAACTGGACCGCTTGTGACAACTGGCCTGGCAGTCCCTTCTTTGGGAATTGCTACACGGAGTACGACGAGAACGGTCTGGGCAACCGCATCAAGATGAGCACGTCGACCAATGGCGGGCTCACCTGGGGTGCGCCACTGAACACCGCCAACACCGGGACAGGCCTCGGCGGTATGCCGGTGTCACAGCCCAACGGCACCGTCGTGGTACCCATCGGCAGCGCCAACCTTGGCGCCATCCAAGTGTTCCGCTCAATCAACGGTGGAGCCAGCTGGGGCGCGACCAGCACGATCACCCAGGTCCAAGCCCACACTGTGGCCGGCAACATCCGCGCCGGCGCAATCCTGTCCGCCGATGTCGATGCCTCGGGCCGGATCTATGTGGTGTGGCACGACTGCCGGTTCCGCACCAACTGCTCCTCGAACGACCTCGTGATGACGACGTCCACAGATGGGGTCAACTGGACTCCCGTGGTACGCATCCCCATCGATCCCGTGGATAGCGGACGGGACCACTTCATCCCTGGCCTGGCGGTGGATCACGGGACGTCGGGCAACACAGCCCATGTAGCGGCGTCCTTCTACTACTACCCCGATGCCGCGTGTAGCGGTGACGGCTGCGAGCTGCACGCCGGGTTCGTGGAGTCCACCGACGGTGGCCAGACGTGGTCCGGAAAGATCGAACTGAACGGCACGATGCGACCGAGCTGGATCGCCGACACCAGCCAAGGCCGCATGGTCGGCGACTACATCTCCACGTCGTTCGTCAACGGCAAGGCCTGGCCGGTCTACTCGTTCGCAGCTGCTCCTTCGGGCGCCACGTTCGTCCAGTCCACCTTCGCCGCCAAGCTCAGCGGTAACTAGCCAACGGACTTTCTGGCAGCGCTCAGCCCCCAACAGCTGGCCGAGCGCTGCCAGCGACAGACGGAACGTAGCGGTGGCGGTGGATCCGAGGGTGTTCGGTGTGAGAGAACACAACCATGAGCTCCACGGCCACGCCTCACTGGATCCGCAACCTGCCCAACTCTGTCCTCGAGATGCGGGTCGGCCGATGGCTCAGGAGCATCGCCCGACCATCGGAGACCTCGCCCAGCGACGGACTCAAGCAGCGGCTGAACCGACAGCTCGAACTCCTCCGAGACGAGATCGCCTCGGCACGTCGAGCCGGGCTGTCCTGGAGCACCATCGGAACGATGGTCGGGCTCGCCCCCGACACTGTTCAATCGATCCATGCCGAGTAACGACCACTCGATGTGCAGCTCTTCATCACCGTGCGCGACGCCACCACTGACGATTCAGTTCAGAGCTGAGAGACGAGACAGCAATGACCAGAACCGATGAGCTGGTCGGTTCGGAGGAAGGGTCGGTGGGGTGATGCGAGCCGCCTGGTATGAGCGCCAGGGTCCGGCGCACGAGGTCCTGCAGGTGGGCGAGCTGGCCACCCCGGAGCCCGCGGCCGGCGAGGTTCGGGTGAAGGTGGCAGTCTCCGGGATCCACGTTGGCGACCTGGGCAAACGCCAAGGGTGGTGGGGATCGGAGATGGCCTTCCCGCGCGTCATACCCCATGGCGACGGCGCCGGACTGCTAGATGCAGTGGGACAGGGAGTCGACCCGGCCCGGCTCGGCGAGCGTGTCTGGGTCTACCTGGCCCAGTCCTACCGGCCATTCGGTACCGCCGCCGAGTACGCGGTCGTCCCCTCCGAACACGCGGTGCCGTTGCCGGAGGAGATCCAGTTCGAGCAGGCCGCGGGCCTCGGGATTCCGGGGATCACCGGGCACCGCGCCATCTTCGCCGACGGCCCGATCGCCGGGCAGACCGTCGTCGTCACCGGCGCGGTCGGTGCTGTGGGCCGGGCCGCCGTCGTGATGGCGCGCCGGGGCGGCGCCACGGTGATCGGCACAGTCCGCCAGGCCGCGCAGGTGCCGGACGCCGTGGAAGCCGGCGCGCACCACGTCGTCGACGTGTCCACTGGTGACCAGTCCGAGATAGCTCGACGGATCATGGACATTGCCCCGGCACCAGGGATCGACCGGGTGGCGGAGGTGGCGTTCGCTGCCAACATCAGCACGGACCTGGAGATCCTCGCCTACGGCGGGGTCATCGCCACCTACGCCACCAACGACGCCAACCCGGCGATTCCGTACTGGCCGCTCGGCTTCAAGAACATCACCGTGCGGTTCCTCAGCAACGACGACTTCCCGCAGGACGCGAACGAGATGGCGGCCGCCGACCTGACCGCCGCTCTGAAAGCCGGTGACCTGCGCTATCCGATCGCCGCCCGCTTCAGCCTCGAACAGATCGTCGAGGCCCACGAAACAGCGGAACGCATCTCCGCCATTGGTCGGGTCGTCGTCGAACCCTAGGGGCGGTGGACCACGAGCTTCACGGTGGGTTCGGTGTAGCGGGTGGGGGCTTCGTCCCAGGTGATGGTTGTGGTGGTGACGAGCTCGGGTGCCAGCTGGCCTGAGGCGACCAGCCGGATCACCTCGGGGAGGAGGGCGGCGGAGTGGGCTCGGCCGATGTGGAAGTTGATCCCCAGCGTGTAGAGCTTGCCGAGCGGCATGGGGGTCATCAGTTCCTCGGCGAGGTAGGACACGCTGTGGAGGGTGCCCTCGGGTGCGGTGCAGGCGATGGCGTGGTGGAGCCCGGCCACGGTGGTGCCGCAATCGACCACGATCGGCCAGCGCCCGATCCGGCGACCGAAGTCGGTGCGCCGTGGGGTGGCACCGACGAGCTCGGCGAGCCGGAGCACTTCGTCGTCGTCGCTCGCGACGGTCACCGAGCCAGTGCCGAGCGCCAGGGCAGCCTGGGCGGCGTAGAGACCGATGCTGCGATTGCCGTGGATGACGATGAGGACGTCCGCCTCGGGCGTCGCCTGTAGATGCGGTGCGACGGCGCGGTAGCCGTCGGTGACGTTGTCGGGGACGCTGGCGACGGCCACAGGGTCGATCCCGTCCGGGAGCGGCGTGAGCATGGCGGCCGCGTGGGGCACGCGCACGAGGTCGGACAGCATCCCGCCGTACTCGACTCCCGACAGCGGCTGCATCCCGTAGTCGGACAGCACTGGATACGAGTCGCAGTTCGCCGTGTGGCCGGCCCGGCAGGTCGGGCAAGTACCGCAACTCACCTGGAACGAGGGCAGCACGAGTTGTCCCGGCTCGCACTCGGTCACGTCATCGCCGAGCGCGACGACCTCGGCGACCGCCTCGTGGCCGAGGGCGAAGCCGTCAGCGGTCGGCGGACCGATGAGGATGAGCAGCGGGTCGATCTCGCAACGGGCAACCGCGATCGGTCGCACGAGCACGTCGGTGGGCTGCTCGATCGTGGGCTCGGGCACGTCCGTCCACTCGACGACCCCCGCAGCGGTGCAGGTCAGCTGACGCACGGCTCAGCTCCCCGCCTCGAGGATGGCCAGCGGGACCTTGTGCTGCTGGGCCTTGATGGCGGCGACGGTCGCCGGTGTCTTCCCGACGAGGTCGCGCAACAGGCCGACGGCGGTGTCCACCAGCGCCTCCTCGGTGGCCACGGCGTCGACGAAGCCGGCGGCCTGGGCTGCTTCGCCGCCGTAACGGCGACCGGTGAGCAGTCCCTGCAACACCGACCCGGTGGGCAACTTGGCCCTCAGCACGGCGTCGAACTCGTCGGACATCGACAACCCGAGGTCGACTTCGGGGAAGCAGAAGTAGCCACGATCGGCGCGCTGCACCCGGTAGTCCGCCGCCGTGGCGAGGATCGCTCCCGCCCCGAAAGCGTGGCCGTTGACCGCCGCCACCGTCGCCCCGGGGAATCGAAGGAGCCGGGCAAGCACGCCATAGAGGCTGCGGAACATCTGCCGGGCCTCGTCCGGAGGTGCGGCTCCGAGCCAATCGAGGTCGAGGCCATAGCAGAAGAACTTCCCCGTGCCGGTGAGGACCACCGGACCGCCCGGGTCGGCCGCGTCGTCCAGTGCGGTGGCGAGGACGCTCACGAACGGGCCGTTCAGCCGGTTCTCGCCGTCGGTCATCCGCAGGACGCTGACGCCGTCGAGCTTGGTCACGTCGATCATGTCGCAGACTCTGGCTCTAGAACAATGTTCTAGTCAACCGTTCTGGTCGGTGCTGTTCCGCCTACGCTGCTCAGCATGCCGACCGGACGTGCGGAGACCAGTCGCCGACGCCGCGAAGCCATCCTCGAGGCGGCGCTCGAGTGCTTCTCGACCTTGGGCTACGACCGAACGACGCTGGCGGACATCCGGGCTCGCGCTGGTGCCAGCACCGGCAGCATCTACCACCACTTCGAGTCGAAGGAGCAGATCGCGGCCAGCCTCTACCTGCAGGGCACCGCCGAGACTCAGGAGTCCGGGCTGCGGGCCCTGCTGCGGACCAAGTCCGGCAAGGCCGGCGTGGCCGCCCAGGTGCGGTCTTACATCGACTGGGTCTTGGCGAATCCCGACAAGGCGCGGTTCCTGCTGACCATGCGGCACGAGCACTTCCTGGATCCCGACGAGCCGGCTATCGAGGCGCTCAACGACCAGGTCCAGCAGCGGGCAGCCCAATGGTTCGCCGATCGGATCGCCGCCGGAGAGATCCCCGACATCGACCCCTCCATTCGTCGGGCGCTGGTGTTCGGTCCGTGCCGCCATTGGGCCGGCACCTGGCTGCGAGGCGCCGCAACCACCAGCCCCGAGCAGGCCAAACGACAGATCGCCCGCGGCGCCTATGCCGCCCTGCAGGCGTTGGGCTAGGGCGTTCGGTTTAGCCTCCAGTCATGGCGGCGTTCCGGCCCGATCTCGATGCGGCGACACGGGCGGACCTCCTCACCCGGCTGCAACGGATCATCGCGTCCCACTTCGACGGAATCTCAGAGCTGCGGGTCACCCCGACGGGCGAGGAGGTCGACGCGGCCCTAGCCGCAGTCGAGGCCATCGACCTGGAGCGCGGCGCCGATCCGCTCGAGCTGCTGGACAAGGTCGAAGCCGTTCTGCAGCGCGGCATCGTCCACACCGGCCATCCCGGCTACTTGGGACTCTTCAACCCCGCGCCCACGTTCCTGGGCATCGTCGGCGACGCTCTGGCCGCGGCGTTCAATCCCCAGCTGGCGGTGGTGAGCCATGCCCCGGCGGCCGTCGCCATCGAGGCCGCTTGCACCAGGTTGCTGGCCGACCGCATGCGCCTGCCGGCCGACTCGGTCGGCCAGTTCACCTCCGGAGGCAGCGAGGCCAACCTCCTCGGCATGCTCGTCGCGCTGCACCGAGCCTTTCCCGCCCTTGCCGACGACGGCATCCATGGTCTGCCCCAGCGCCCGGTGCTCTACGCCTCGACCGAGGCCCACCACAGCGTCGCCAAGCTGGCCCGAGCGATCGGGCTCGGCAGCTCAGCGGTGCGGATGGTCGACGTCGATGATCGGCACCGGCTCGATGTCGCCGAGCTCGCCCGCAGCATCGTCGACGACCGCTCGTCCGGGTTGGCGCCCTTCTTGGTCGTCGCCACGGCTGGGACCACCAGCGGGGGCGCGATCGATCGCCTCGTCGAGGTGGCGGAGGTGACCGCTGACCAGAGCATCCACTTGCACGTCGATGCCGCCTGGGCCGGCGCCGTCGTGCTCTCGGACCGCCACCGCGATCTCCTCGAGGGGATCGAGCAGGCCGACTCGGTCACGGTCGACGCCCACAAGTGGCTGTCTGCACCCATGGGTGCGGGGGTGCTGCTCACCCCGCACGCCGCCGCTCTCGAGCAGACCTTCGCCGTCGAGGCCGGCTACATGCCCAGCGCCGATGCCGTCGACCCGTACCTGGCGGGGCTGCAGTGGTCGCGCCGGTTCGCCGGGCTCAAGGTGTTCGTCGCTCTGGCCGGCGCCGGGCGTCAGGGCGTCGGCGCGCAGATCGACCGAGACATGGCGCTCGGCGACCTGCTTCGGTCGGGGCTCGCCGACGACGGCTGGCGGCTCCGCAACCACACACCTCTGCCGATCGTGTGCTTCGACGACCCCGACGTCGACGCGGTGCGTTCGGGCTCGCATCTGCAGGCGATCCTGGATGCGGTGACCGCCACCGGCAGTGCGTGGCTCTCGCTGGTGACGCTCGACGGCGTTCCTGCCATTCGGGCCTGCATCACCAGCTACCGCACTGACGAACCCACCCTCGAGTCAGTGCGGCGGCTCCTCGACAAGGCGCGGACCAGCTAGGGCAGGGTCGGGTGCCGGTCGGCCCAGGGGAGGGCCTGCTCCAGTTGGGCCGCGACCTGGAAGCACAGATCGTCGCGCCAGGGACCGGCCACCACCTGCGCTCCCACCGGCAGGCCCGACGCCTCGTCGTGGTGCACCGGCACCGAGATGGCGGGCAGGCCGGTGACGTTGAAGATCGAGGTGAACACCGCCATCGGATAGCAGTTGAGCAGGCCTACGGTCGGATCGGCCTCGATGCCCTCGCGCCAGGCGCCGACCGGGGGAGGCAGACATGACATGGTGGGGGTCACGAGCACGTCGAAGTCCTCGACCAGTGGCCGGATGATGCCCTTGGCCATGCTTTGCACGGTTCGCACGTCTCCGGCGTAGGTGAGCGAGTCGACCGCCCGGGCCGCGTTCCGGAGGGCTGCGTTGAGGGGCTCGATGGCGTCCCAGTCCTCGACGGGCGACCAGGCCGATCCGGTGTTCCAGACGGTGATGAAGGACGCCACGAAGGTGTCCTGCTCGGGCATCTCCAGGCTGGTCTCCGTGACCTCGTGCCCGGCCGCGGCCAGCGCTGCGACTGTCTTGTCCACCGCGGCGACGCAGGCCGGGTCCACGGGCAACCCCAGCGGCGCCTTGGTGGTGAAGCCCACTCGCAGATGCCCCGGGTCTCGGGTGGCCAGCACCGACCAGGGCTCGGCCGGTTGGGGCGCCGAGTACCAGCTGTAGGGGTCGAACACGGCCAGCACGTCGAAGAGGGCAGAGGCGTCGGCCACCGTCCGGGCCACTGCACCGTTGGTGGCGAACCCCTCCAGCTCGATCAGGCCGTTGGGGACGCGGGCCCGGCCGGCCTTCATCCCGACCAGCCCACAGCACGCGGCCGGGATGCGGATCGAGCCGCCGCCGTCGGACGCATGGGCCACCGGCGCCATGCCCGAAGCCACCGCGGCGGCCGCGCCACCCGACGATCCACCCGGTGTGCGGGTCGGGTCCCATGGGTTGCGGGTGATGCCGTGGGCGTCGGACTCGGTGAAGCTGATCGAGCCGAACTCCGGGGTGTTGGTCATCCCCGAGAGCACGAAGCCGGCGGCCAGCAACCGGTCTACCAGCGGGTCGGAGTGCTGGCGCGGGGCCCGTGACGCACCCTTCGACCCGTAGGTGAGGGGCCAGCCGGCGACGGCGTTGAGGTTCTTGATCGGGATCGGGACGCCGAGGAACGGGGCGAGGGTCGTCGGGTCGTCCGTGCTCGCCACCAACGCCGTGGCCTTGGCCGCCGCGGTCCGCACCTCGTCGTCGGCTCGGTGGGAGAAGGCGTTGAGCTTGGGCTCGAGGGCCTCAATGCGGGCCAGGTAGGACTCGGCCACCTCGCTCGGGCTCACCTCCCGTCGGCGGATGGCGCTGGCGATGTCGAGAGCGGTGGCGAACGGGTCCATGGGCCGGAATCTATCGACGGTTGTGGTGGGCGGCCCGGGCTAGCTTGCCATCTGTCACTGTCCGTGGCCCCACAACCTTCAGCACCGGCATCATCATCGCCACCTACGCCCCAAGCAACGGGCAGTCTGTTGGCATGCAGCACGCTTTCGGGGTCTCAGTGCCGGAGACGATCGCGGAGATGTGCCGACCGGACAGCACGGCCGTGTTGGTTTACGACGCGCAGGTCGGGGTTCTTGCTCACATCCGTGACCGTGAGGGCGTGCTCACACGCGCAAGCTCGGTCCTGGACGCCGCCCGTTCCGTCGGAGCTCCGGTCGTGTACGTGCGACATGTGTCGCTCCCGACCTCCCACATGGGGGTGGCAGCTCTACGGACGGCCATGGCCTGGCAGCGGGTGGACCAGGCGAACGAGGTCCGGTCGGCGCTTCCGCCCGACGCAGAGCAATCGCAACTCATCGATGACCTGAAGCCTGTGGCGGATGAACCAGTGTTCGACAAGCTCACCATGTCCGCGTTCGTCGGCACTCCGGTCGAGCTGCTGTTGCGCGACCGAGGTGTGACCACCGTGGTCCTCGTGGGAGCGGTGCTCGAGATCGGCATCGAGCCAACCGCCAGACATGCTGCCGACCTCGGGTTTCTGCCGGTGGTGGTCGAGGACGCCTGCGGTGTGGTCGACGCCGAGGCGGCGGAGCGTTCCTTGGCCAGCTTGGACTACTCGCTCATGTCCTATCGGGCCACCACCACCGAAGTCGTAGCGGCCCTGACCTCCACTTGATCCCAGCCGAGTCGATGAACCGACCGTCTCCCGGCCCTCGGCGGAGGCCGTGAACGCAGCGTCGAGCTGGCGCAACTCGTGAGCCCGCCCGACGAACTGCTCCGGCGTCGAAGCAAGTCGTTTGGACGCCCGAACCACCCTACGGAGAGAACTGATCGGAGTGGCCGCGCGTATTGCCCACCGAGGAATAGATCTCGACCGTCCGTCGGGCAGCCGCTGACCAGCTGAACGCCTCCAACACGCGTTCACGGCCGGCGCGTCCCATCGACGCGGCCCGTCGGGGGTCCGCGAGCAGGGCGTTGACGCAGTTCGCGATGGCGGTGGCGAAGCCCGCCGGATCGCTGGGTTCGACCGCTCCGGGACCGACTGGCTCATAGGGAACGAGCAGGCCGGTCACTCCATCGTCGACCACCTCCACCATGCCGCCCGTGGCCGTCGCCACCACCGCCGCCTCGCACGCCATGGCCTCGAGGTTCACGATTCCGAGCGGCTCGTAGATCGACGGGCACACGAACACGGTCGCGTGGCTGAGCAGCTGGACGACCTCGGCCTTCGGCAGCATCTGGGCCAGCCACACGACGTTGCCGCGAGACGCCTGCAGTTCGTGAACCCGTCGTCCGATCTCGGCGGTGAGGTCAGCGGAGTCCGGCGCGCCCGTGCACAGGACGAGCTGGGCCGCGGGATCGAAAGCGGTTGCCGCGTCGAGCAGGTGTGGAATGCCCTTCTGCCTGCTGAGCCGGCCTACGAACAGCACCAGCGGCCGGCCGGGGTCGATGCCGTAGCGAAGCAGCACGTCGACCTGCGGGTCGGGCCGGTACTCGCCGGCGTCGACGCCGTTGTGGATCACGAACACCCGCTCGGGGTCGACGGCCGGATAGCAGGTGAGCACGTCGCGGCGCATGGCCTCCGAGACCGCGATCACCGCATCGGCGCTCTCGATCGCGACCTGTTCGCACCAACCGGACAGAGCGTGCCCGCCGCCGAGCTCTTCCACGGGCGCAGAGGTTCGAGGCTGTGCGCGGTCATGACGTGCGGCATGCGGTAGGCCAGCTTGGCGAGGTGACCGGCGAGGTTGGCGTACCAGGTGTGGCTGTGCGCGACCGCGGCGTCCTGCACGGCGGCCGCCATCGACAGGTCGACCGACAGCGCGCCCAGTGCGGCGAGGTGGGCATCGCCGGTCAATCGGTCCCACGGTTGGTGGCCAACTGCGCCGGGCCGGTCCTCGCCCCACGCGTGCACCGTGAGGTCCACCAGCCCGGTCAGCTCCCGGGCGAGGTACTCGACGTGAACGCCGCCGCCGCCGTAGACGTCCGGTGGGTACTCCCGGGTCAGCAAGGCCACCCGCATGGCAGATCTCCTCTCGAGTATTTCGTTTACAGCATGAACATAATAGGCTTGTCACCGTGCCGCCTCCTCCGACTGCGATGCCGGCAACCCCCGGCGACCTGCGCGAGGCCAACTTGGCGAGAGCCCTCCGGACGCTTCATCTGAACGAGGGGGAGCTGACCCGGGCCGCGCTCGCCCACGAGCTCCGCGTGACACGGGCGACTGCCAGCGTGTTGACGTCCGAGCTCCAGGAGATGGGTCTCGTCGTCGAGATCGCGGCCTCCCCGACCGGTCGGCGCGGGCGCCCGACGACCCGGCTGATGCCCGCCGGGGGCGCTCCCGTGGTGCTGGCGCTGGAGGTCTCGGTCGACACGGTGCGCACCGCCGTGGTCGGCCTCGGTGGCCATCTCGAGGTGGTCGCCAGCACGCCGCTCGAACGGCGGGACGTCCTCCACTTGCTCGGGTTGGCTCGCGACCAGCTCCGCGACCAGCTCGCGGCGTGGGGTCGGCGCTGTGCCGGCGTGGGGGTCGCGGTGTACGGGCTCGTCGAGCTCGGCTCGGGTCAGCTCGTACAGGCGCCGAACCTGGGGTGGACGCATGTCGACCTGAGCACACATCTCGACCTGCCGCCTGGTCTGCCGGTCCGGATCGACAACATTGCCCATCTCGCCGCGCTCGCGGAGGCCCGCCGGGGCGCAGCGCGCGGCCACGGCAACGTGCTCTACCTGCACAGCACCATCGGCCTGGGTGGCGCGGTCATCCTCGACGGTCAGCCGATCCGGGGGGCCAACGGGTTCGCCGGCGAGTTCGGGCACCTACCGTTTGGCCGCGGCGACCGGCCGTGCCGCTGCGGGGCGCGAGGTTGCTGGGAGACCGAGGTCGACCAGCTGGCGTTGGCCCGAGCAGCGGGGCGGGATGCCACGCCGGCGAACGCGGCGACGATGGCCGCCGCGGTGCTCGCCGACGCCGCCGGAAACCACCCAGCGGCCCGGCGGGCGCTCGGGCATATAGCCGCCGTGTTCGGACGGGGACTGGGGGCCCTGGTCAACGCCAACGACCCCGACCGCATCGTGCTGTCCGAGCACCTGAGCGACCTGTACCGGGCTGCACCGGAGCTGATCGAGCGCTCGATGCGCGAGGCCGCCATGCGCTCGCACCGAGATCGGCTGCCCCCCGTCGTTCCTGGCGCACTGGCGGCCGAGGGCGGGTTGCTCGGAGCGGCAGAAGCGCTCTTCGACGACGCCCTCGGACGACCAACGGCCCTCGCGAGGCACACGTGATCTACGCCGACGAGCTCGAGTTCGCCCGAGCCTGCGCCATGCGCGCCGGCGAGCGCATCCGACGGGGGACGCGGGACCGCTATCGGGTGGACATCAAGCCCGACCAGACCCCGGTGACGACCATCGACCGGGATGTCAACGCCGAGTTCATCGAGCAGGTCGCCGCCCGCTTCCCGGACGACGGTGTGCTCGGCGAGGAGGCGAGCCGCGATGGTCGCGGGCCCCGGACCTGGGTCGTCGACCCGATCGACGGAACCCAACAGCTCATCCTCGCGATCCCGGTCTTCATGGTCTCGATCGCCCTCGTCGAAGACGGTCGGCCCGTCGTGGGCGTGGCCTACAACCCGTCGACCGCGGAGTGCTACTGGGCGGCGAGCGGTGGCGGCGCGTACCGGGAGGGCCTGCCGATTCGGGTCTCGACCCGTGACGGCGAGCTCGAGCCGAACACCATCAGCGGCGAGGGAGCCGATGCCAACCCGAGCGAGCTCACGTCGGACACCCTGCTCCGGGTGCGGTTCGCGCCCCGGCTCGAGGCCAGCCCGTATCGCTTCCCGTGGCCGACGGTCTTCTCCGGCTGCAAGGTTGCGGAAGGCAGCTGGGACGGCGACCTGTACGGCCGGAGCGCCGCGTACGACGTGGCCGCCCTCTGCGTCCTCGTCGGTGAGGCAGGCGGCAAGGTCACCGACAGGTTCGGAGCCGAGCAGCGCTACGACCGGCCTGTCGAAGGCTGCGTGGTCTCCAACGGGCTCATCCACGACGAGCTGGTCCAGCACTGGGGTTTGCGCTCCCCGGCGCGCTCGTGACATCTCCGTGCTGCGCGGAAGGCACGAGGAGGTCACGCGCTTCGGGGAGGACTAACTGTGAGGAGTCCCCATGCCCAGAGCCATCGCTCTCCTCGTCGCCACCGCATGCCTGATCGCCATGGCCTGCGCCAACGAGTCGGAGGACATCGGTCAAGATTGCGGACGCCTACGACACATTCGTCGGATATCTCTCTGCGGCGGAGCAGGGCGAGGAGCTCCCCGACGAGGAGCGAGAGGACTGGAGGGTCTCGGCCCGGGATGTCGACGGCTTCACCCGGGGCGGCCACCGCACCGTCGGGCCCGATCCACACCCACTGCTCGGCACCGTCGACGCTGGCGGTGAGGCGCAGGGACCGGTCGACGGCCACGGTCGTGGGACCCTCCATCGTGATCCTCACTCCGTGCTCCTCGACGACGGTTTGCACTTC
>DASXTK010000085.1:0-8403 GCA_036505485.1 Acidimicrobiales bacterium | reverse complement strand
GAGGATGGCGTCGCTGATCTGGTCCGCCATCTTGTCAGGATGGCCTTCAGTGACGGACTCCGACGTGAAGGTCCAGCGGAGGCTCAACGGTTAACTCCTTCTTTGGAGGATCGCATCAAAAACTTCTCGGGCCACCGCACGCTTGTCGCGCAGGGCAACCTCATAGGAGGCGCCGTCGGCGAAAAGGAGGGTGACCTGATTGGTGTCATGCTCGAAGCCAGCACCGGGCGCGGTCACATCGTTCGCGACGATGATGTCCGCACCCTTGGCAGCGAGCTTGGAGGTTGCATTCTTGCGCAGATCGTGGGTCTCGGCTGCGAAACCTACGATCGTCTGACCGGCGCGCTTGTGTCCGCCCACCATGGCCAGGATGTCTGCGGTCGGCTCGAGGCTGATCTCGGGCATGCCCTCGGTCTTCTTGAGCTTCCGCTCCGCCACGTGGGCGGGCCGGAAGTCGGCCACTGCGGCGGCCATCACCACGATGTCGGCGGCCGGGGCAACAGCCATGACCGCCTCGGCCATCTCGGCCGCGGTGTCCACCCGGGTGACGTCGGCGCCGGCGGGTCCGGGCAGCGCGGTGGTGGTCACCAGGCTGACCTTGGCCCCCCGGTCCGCGGCTTCCTGGGCCAGGGCGTGGCCTTGTTTGCCCGACGAGCGGTTGCCGATGAAGCGGACAGGATCGATGGGCTCACGTGTACCACCAGCGGTGACTAAAACATGCAATCCGTCGAGGTCACGGCGGGTTTCCAGCAGTTCCGCCGCGGCCGCGACCACGGTCTCGGGGGTGGCCAGGCGGCCTTTGCCCAAGTCGCCGCCGGCCAGCCGGCCATCCTCGGGAGCCACGATGTGGACGCCGCGGCGGGTCAGCGTGGCCAGGTTCTCCTGGACCGCCGGCTGCTCCCACATCTCGGTGTGCATGGCCGGCGCCAGCAGGACCGGTGCCCGGGTGGCCAGGAGGGTGGCGGTCAGCAGGTCGTTGGATATCCCCGCGGCGTAGCTGCCGATCACCCGGGCGGTGCAGGGGGCGACGATCACGAGGTCGGCGCCCTGTCCGAGGCGGGTGTGCGGGATCGGGTCCGGGTCGTCGAACAGTGAGGTGTGGGCCCGCTCGGACGCCAACGCCGAGAACGTGGCGGTGCCGATGAAGCGGGTGGCGCCTTTGGTCAGGATCGGAGCGACCGAGGCCCCGGCGTCCATCAACCGCCGGCAGATCTCGACGGCCTTGTAGGCGGCGATGCCGCCGGAGATGCCCAGCACGACCCGTCGGCCTGCGAGCGCAGCAACCGACGTGGATTCGCTGGACAGGGTCAGCCCTTTTTGGCGGAAGCGGCTTCCGACTCGGCCTCCGCGGCCTCGTCGTCGGTCGGCTCGATGACAACCGGCACGATCTTGCCGCCGCCGATCTCCTCGAACGCGATGGAGAGCGGCTTCCGGGCCACCGAGGTGACCTGGGGCGGAACGATGGCGCCGAGGCCCTCGCCCAACTGGTTGAAATACGAGTTGATCTCGCGGGCGCGCTTGGACGACAGCGTGACCAGCGAGAACTTCGAGCCGGCCTTGTCGAGGAGTTCCTCGATAGCCGGACTCATCATCGTGTCTTGACGGGAGGCCATAGAGCCAAGCTCCTCAGGGAAAGGACAGCAGACCAGCGTACCGCCGCGCCCCCAACCGACACGAACTCGCTCGGTGGTGAGGATCTACCAGGGGCCGGCAGGCCGCGGTTCCCTTGACTGCCCACCGCGGTCGCCAGCCGTAATTGAGGCGTTTGTCGCGCTATAAGCGCGACAAACGCCTCAGTTTCGGCGACCTCGCCGAAACTGAGAGCGTCAGGTTGTGAGGTGGTGCCATGCGGCCCGGGTGTCGTTGTCGCTTGGGAAGAAGGCTTCGAGGCGGATCTCTTGGGCGTTGACGTCGATGGGTGTTCCCACTGTTGATACGACTGAGAAGAAGCTGAGCTTGGTCTTGGCGATGTCGAGCTCGATGTCGATGACGGGTGAGGCCGCTGCGCCCGGCTGGGGGGTTGCGAGCAGCTTGGTGACCTCGGGTCGTTCGCGCAGCCGTCGGACCAGGTCGTCGCTGTGGGGGTCCAGGACGCCTCCCACGGCCTCGCGCCGGGCCCGCTCGAGCAGCGCGGGGACGACGTGTTCCCAGATGCGGACGCGGTCGCGGACCGGTCCCGGTTCGATGATCAGGCGTAGCACGTTGGCGGGGTCGGGGACGGGCTCGGGGGCGAGAAGTCGCCCGAAGAGCAGCTCGGCGCCGTTGTTGACGCGCAGCACGTTCCAGCCTCGGTCCATCACGACCGCCGGGAAGGGCTCGTGGTGGTGGAGCATGGCGGCGAGGGCCAGCTCCACGCAGGCGAGCTCGGGACTGTCGAGCGTTTCCGCGGAGTAGACAGGGGCGTAGCCGGCGGCGAGCAGGAGGTCGTTTCGCTCGCGTAGCGGTACGTCGAGAGCGCTGGCGAGTCGCAGGACCATGTGACGGCTCGGCTCGGCCCGCCCGGTCTCGACGAAGCTGACATAGCGCGGGGTGGTGCCCGCGTTGACGGCGAGCTTGAGCTGGCTCGTGCGCCGGACGGCCCGCCAGTGGCGCAGCAGCCCGCCGATCTCGGACACTGACGTCGCCATGGCTCGAACGTTACGGGGACAGTGCGATGCGGGGCGCTTCCCTGGCAGGGAATCGATCGACGCCCGAGGCGCCTGCAGTGTGGCCGGCATGCAGTTGACCATTCACACACTCGATTCCGCTCCCGACGCCTCCCGACCGCTCCTTGAGGGGATCGCCGCCGACCTCGGCCTGGTCCCGAACATGGCCGCCACGATCGCCGAGTCGCCCATCCTGCTCGGGGTCTTCGATGCCCTGCGCCGCGGGGTCGCCTCGACCGGTCTCGATCCGGTGCACCGGGAGGCCGTCGGTCTCGCCGTGAGTGTCGCCGTGGACAACGCCTACGGCGTCGCCTTCCACTCGATGGTGCTGGGCCGTCTGGGCGTCACCGACGCCGAGATAGCGGCCATACAGTCCGGCGGGCTCCCTTCCGAGCCTGTCTGCGCAGCGGTGTGCGGCTTCGCCACCGAGGTCGTGCTCACCCGCGGCAAGGTCGATCCCGCCACGGTCGATGTGCTGCTCGGTGCCGGCCTGACCCGGGAGGGGCTCCTGGAGATCGTCGCCGAATGCACCTTCGCCGGGATGATCGGCGTTGTCGACAACCTCGCCGGGCGAGTCGTTCTGGACGACTTCCTCGCCCAACCAGCCCACGGCCATCTCACTCCGTGAAGCGGGTGTGGGCGGCCGTGACTATGCGGTGGGCTATCTCGTCCGCGGGGAGGGTGCCTGAGTCGAGGACGAGGTCGTAGATGCTCAGGTCGCCGAGGTCTAGGCCGTAGAGCGCGAGGTAGCGGTCGTGCTCGACCTTCTCGCGTTCCGCGTTGTCGGCCAGGGCCTGCTCAACCGCGATGCCCTCGCGGGTCGCGACTCGCTCGGCCCGGACGCGGTCGTCACAGCGCAGGTACACGGTGAGACCGTCTAGGCCTTCGTTGTGGACGATCCAGCTGGCGAGCCGGGACTCGATGACCACATCGCCGACGCGGGACCGGTCGGCTAGCCGGCGATCGAGCTCGATGTCGACCGCCGGCTGCGCCGCGGCATAGGCCCCGAACTCCGCGAGGCTCATGGCATGTTCGGCGGCCATCGCTCGGAAAACCTGACCGCCGGGCACCATCTCGATGCCCAGCGAGTCAGCGACCCGCGTCGCGGCCGTCGTCGTACCCGAGCCTGGCGGACCGGAGACGGTGATCAGCAACGGGTGGGACTAGGGCTTCAGCTGAAGGATTCGAGCAGAGCCTTGCGCTGCTGCTCACCCAAGCCCCGGACGCGCCGGGTATCGGCAATGCCGATTTCTTCCATCGCCCGGCGGGCGCGGACTTTGCCAACTCCGGGCAGCGACTCGAGGACAGCGAGCACCTTCATCTTCCCGACGGTGTCGCTGTCATCGGCTTGGGCCAACAGATCAGTCAGGGTCATTGACCCCATCTTCAACTTCTCTTTGAGCTCGGCCCGAGCGCGCCGTGCCTCGGCGGCTTTGGCCAGGGCGGCTTCGCGCTGCTCGGGTGTCAGCTGGGGAGGATTCGGCATGTGGGGCACCCTAGTCCACTGGAAAACCCCAAACGCGCCACTGCATCGAGCAGGCCAAACCGAACCGCCATTCCGCTACAGAGTGAGGTTGCCGAGGAGGGAAGCGGCCGCTTCCGTGGGGTTTTCGGAGCGGGTGACGGCGCGGCCGATGACGAGTAGATCTACGCCGGAATCGAGGGCTTCTTGAGGCGTTGCCACTCGGGCTTGGTCGTCGACCGGAGCGCGGGCGGCCCGGATGCCCGGGGTCACGACCGTCGTTGCCGGGGCCATCTCACGGATGATCGCGACGTCGGGAACCGCACACACCAGACCATCGCAACCCGCGTCCAGGGCGGTGGTCACCCGTTGGCGCAGGACATGCTCGGAGGCCTCGAGGTCACTGGTCAACACGGTGATGGCCAACGCCACGGGCTCGGGTAGATCAGCGCGGGCCGCACCCTCCCGCAAGCCTTCGACGCCGGCCCGGAGCATCGCCACTCCCCCGGCCGCGTGCATGGTCACGTAGCGGGCGCCCAAGGCCCCGAGCACACGCGCCGCCCGGCCCACGGTGGTGGGGATGTCGTGCAGCTTGGCGTCGTAGAACACGTCGAAGCCGAGCTGGGCCAGCGAGGCGATGGCGTCCGGTCCGGCGGCGCTGAACAGCTCCAGGCCGACCTTGGCCGTGGCGAACCACGGCTGCAGCTCGCGGGCCAGGCGGGTGGCCGCGACCATGTCGTCCACGTCGAGGGCCAGGACGAGGCGGGACCGGATCTCCGCCGGCAGGGCCTCGGTCGGTGCCGAGGTGGACGTCGTGGTGTCACTCATGTGCTGCTCCGATGATGTCGTCGAGATGGCGGATCCCATGGCGGGCCACCCAGTTGTGTAGTTCCACCAGAACCCGCGCCGGAGCCCGGGGATCGGCAAATGTCGCGGTTCCCACCTGCACCGCCGAGGCGCCGGCCAAGAGCAGCTCGGCGGCGTCGTCGCCGGAAGCCACCCCGCCCACGCCCACGATCGGCAGGTCCGGCAGCGCCCGATGCACGTCGAACACCGCCCGCACCGCCACCGGATGGATGGCCGGACCGGACAGCCCGCCGCCCCGCTCCCCCGATCCCAACCGGAACCGCCAGTTGCCCGGGTCGATGGCCATGGCCATCACCGTGTTGATCAGAGTGACGGCCTCGGCTCCGCCGTCGCGGGCCGCGGCGGCCACGTCGACCAGCAGGTCGCCGGCGTTGGGGCTGAGCTTGGCCCAGCGGGGCCGGCCGCACGCCGCCGTGGCCTCCATCACCGCCCGGGTGGCGTCCGGGGAGTGGGCGAACAGGTGGCGTCCGGCCTCGGTGTTGGGACACGACAGGTTGACCTCGACCGCCACGACCGCAGCCGGAGCGTCCGCCAGCATGGCCGCGGCCTTCTCGAACTCGGTGACCGAGCGTCCCCAGATGGAGGCGACAACCCGGGCTCCGGTGGCCGCCAGCCGGGGCAGGTCGTCGGCCAGCCAGGCGTCGATGCCCGGACCCTGCAGGCCCACGGAGTTGAGCATCCCCGCCGGGGTCTCTGTGACCCGCAACGGAGGATTCCCAGCCCACGGCTCGGCGTGGAGCGACTTCACCACGACTGCGCCCAGGCTGCTCAGATCGAAGTACTCGTGCAGCTCAGCGCCGTGTCCCGCGGTCCCCGAAGCGGTCATCACCGGCTCGGGCAGCTCCACCGTCCCGATCCGGGTGGGAAGAGTCATCGCGCGTGGAACTCCTGGAGGGTGGCCACGCGGACGTCGTGGCGGGCGCGGTCTCGCATGCCTTCGGCCGCGGCCTCGGCCGCTGACGCGGTGGTGAGGCACGGCACGCCATGGGCGCTGGCGGCTCGGCGGATGTAAGCCCCATCGGCCCGGGCGCCCCGACCCCGAGGGCTGTTGACCACCATCTGGACCTTGCCGTCGGCCAGGAGATCGACCGCAGTGGGCAGACGGGCATCGTCGGATGACTCAACGCCACTGCCGGTCTCGTCGGTCATCTTGGCCACCCATTGGGACACCGGGATGCCGGCGGCCTCCAGGAACTGGGCGGTCCCGGCGGTGGCGGCGATGTCGAACCCCAGGGCCACGAAGCCCCGGGCGGCCCGCACGCCGGTCGGCTTGTCCCGATCGGCCAACGACAGGAACACGGTGCCGGACTGCGGCAGGGTGTCCCCGGCGGCCACCTGGGCCTTGGCGAAGGCCAGACCGAAGGTCCGATCGATGCCCATCACCTCACCGGTCGAGCGCATCTCCGGCCCCAGCACGCTGTCGACCTCGGGGAACCGGTTGAACGGCAGCACGGCCTCCTTGACCGCCACATGGGCGTTGTCGCCGTCCTGGCCGATCGGCGGCCGCAGCAGGCCCTCAGCCCGCAGCTCGGCCAGAGTCGATCCCACCATCACCCGGGCCGCCACCTTCACCAGCGGCACCCCGGTGGCCTTGGCCACGAACGGCACGGTGCGGCTGGCCCGGGGGTTGGCCTCTATCACGAAGACCTGACCGCCACCCAGAAGGTCGGCCTCCTGGCCGGCCCGTGGCCCGAGCGGCCCGCCGCCTTCGGCGGCAAGAGCGGGAGATACAGCGTCATTCGTACTCTCACCGGCTGTGCCGGCGAGGTTGGATCGACGCGGGTTGACCGCGCCACGTGTCACCGCGAACTGCACGTTGAGGAGCCCACGTACGTCCAGTGCGTCGGCGATGCGCCGGGTGTAGTCCTCGATCACCGCCACGGTCTCCGGCGTCAGCGAGTACGGCGGAAGCGAGCAGGCCGAGTCCCCGGAATGGACCCCGGCCTCCTCGACGTGCTCCATCACCCCACCGATGACCAGGTCGCCGGTGTGGTCCCGGATGGCGTCGACGTCGACCTCGGTGGCGTCCTCCAGGAACCGGTCGACGAGAACCGGCCGCTCGGCCGACAGCCCACCCTCACGGCCCAGCGAACCGAAGGCGGCCAGCTCGTCCATGGCCCGACGGAGGCCTTCCTCGTCGTAGACGATCTCCATAGCCCGACCGCCCAGCACATAAGACGGCCGCAGCAGGGCCGGGTAGTCGATCTTGCTGACGACCTCCAGGGCCTGGGCCACCGAGGTGGCGGTACCTCCGGCCGGCTGGGGAATCTCCAGCTGCGTGCACAGGGCGTTCCACTGCTCCCGGTCCTCGGCCGCATCGATGGACGCCGGCGAGGTGCCGAGGACCAAGCCCGAAGGCAGGGCTCCGGCCAGCTTCAACGGCGTCTGTCCGCCCAGGGCCACGATCACGCCGAGCAGGTCACCGGAGGCTTGCTCGGCCTCGATGACGTTGAGGGCGTCCTCCAGGGTGAGCGGCTCGAAGTAGAGCCGGTCAGAGGTGTCGTAGTCGGTGGAGACGGTCTCGGGGTTGCAGTTGAGCATCACCGTCTCGAACCCGGCCTCGGCCAGGGCGAAGCTGGCGTGGACGCAGCAGTAGTCGAACTCGATCCCCTGGCCGATGCGGTTGGGACCGGAGCCCAGGATGAGGACCTTGCGGCGCCCGCTGTCGACGATCTCGTCCTCGTCCTCGTAGGTGGAGTAGTGGTACGGCGTCGTCGCGGCGAACTCGGCGCCGCACGTGTCCACGGTCTTGAACGTCGGCCGGACAGCCGCTGCGAGCCGTACACGACGGACCTCGGCCGGGTCCACACCCCACAGCCAGCCCAGCTGGGGATCGCTGAAGCCGAGCTGCTTGGCCCGCTTCCAGTCCCGCCGGCCCATGCCGTCGATCCCGAGCCCGGCCAGATGGTGCCGCTCCTCGACGATCTGGAGGATCTGGTCGAGGAACCACGGGTCGACCTTGGTCCGCTCGGCCAGCACATCGGGTGCGATGCCCCGTCGCAGCGCCGCCTCCAGATGGAACGGCCGGTCCGGCGTGGCCACCGAGGCCATGGTCAGCAGCTCGTCGTCGTCCACCTGGTCCAGGACGTCCTCGACCTGATCGCAGGCCAGCCCCCAGCGGCCGTGCTCCAGGCTACGCAGGGCCTTCTGCAACGACTCGGGGAAGGTCCGGCCGATGGCCATGGCCTCGCCCACGGACTGCATGGAGGTCCCCAGCACGCCGGCGGTGCCCGGGAACTTCTCGAACGCCCAGCGGGGCACCTTGGTGACCACGTAATCGATGGTCGGCTCGAAGCTGGCCGGGGTCTTGGCGGTGATGTCGTTGGGGATCTCGTCGAGGGTGTAGCCCACGGCCAGCCGGGCCGCGATCTTGGCGATGGGGAACCCGGTGGCCTTCGACGCCAGCGCCGAGGACCGGCTCACCCGGGG
>DASXTK010000084.1:0-7443 GCA_036505485.1 Acidimicrobiales bacterium | reverse complement strand
TGGTGGGTGGTGGCGGCCAGCCGTCCCGTCGGATCGGGTGGGGTGACGGTCCGCAGTTCCCGCTGTGCGACCCAGGTGCTGCTGACGGGGCCGCCCCGGCTGGCTTCGCGTAGAGCGCCGATGGGGTCGGTGGCGAGGTAGCAGGTGCCGTGTGGTGGTGCGAGGTCGAACCGGCCGGACCCGTCGGAGGAGAACCACCAGGTGTCGCGTCCACGGCGACAGACCCGCACCAGCCGGGCCGGCATCGGCGACGTCGGGAACCCTCGGAGCGAGCCGGGGGGTTCTGGCAGGGACGTCACGCGGCGAGCGCGGCGGACGCGGACCGGGCCACCGCCAGCACCCGCGCCGCCTCGCCGGTCGCCAGGAGCTCCACCGGCACGCCGCCGTCGAGGTCGGCGTCGGGGGTGCGGAGCCAGCCGGCGAGGGTCCAGCCGTCCACCGCCGCCTCGGGGAACACGGAGAGCACCTCTCCCAGGCCGGGGATGACCTGGGGGCCGTCGAACTGCCACGCGGGGAACAGGGCCACTCCGTCGGAGGTGAAGACCCGCAGCAGCCGCCGTCGGGCGGCCTTGGCGGCCACCGCCTGCCGGCTGATCCCCAAGCGGGCCTGGACCCCCTCGGAGCGGAAGAAGGGGCCGACCAGCTCATCCCACGGCGAGGGCACCGGAGCCTGCCCCGCCAACGCCCGCTCCGCCAACCCCTCCGGGTCGCCCAGCGCCTCCACCACCGACCTGCCCTCCCGCCGGTACCGCTCCACCAGGCCCGCCAGGCGCAGAGCGAAACGCTCCGACGCCCGCCGCACAAACTCGTCGTCCTGCCGGGAAACCGCCAACCCCAACACCCCTTGCGTCAATACCGTCAACACCCTATCCGTCCGGAAACCATACCGTCAACACCGTCAACCACGTAAGCAGCGCATTGCTGCATAACCTCCAATCTCTGAAACGCCCGGCGGAACGGCGCTCGTAGATCGCCAGCGCCCGAACCGCGGCTATCCGCCGTGCCGTGCGCTGGGGGACCAGTGCGGGTAATCCCCATCCATGGATGATGAGCTGCCGGAGGAAGCGATCGAGGCGGCCGAGGAGCGGCCCGCCGCCCACGACCATGATCGGCTCGATGATGACCGGTTGCTGGACCATCTCAGGTCAGAGCACCGCCTGGACGTTCCTGATCACCTGAGCCGCTCCACCGTGGACGGGCTGCATGACCGGTTGCACGACCAAACGGATGCGGCCGACCCGCCCGAAGGCGGATAACCATCCGGGCTGGCATGCCCTGAACGCAAACGCCCGGCGGGGTCAATCGTGTTGATCCGCGGTCCGAAGGCCGAATCCTCGATGCCAAGAACAGTCGAGGGTACCTCCGTCACCGCCCGCCGGTGACGACGTCGGTCACCGTAGCCAGAAGAGAATGCTCGGTCAGCTTCTTCTTGGAGAGCACGTGGTCGGCGCCGAGGCGGAGGCATTCGGCGACGACTTCCGGCTCGGCGATCTCGGTGAGGACGACGATGGCGGCGTCAGGGGCAGCGCGACGAAGCATCCGTGGGACGATGGAGCCGGCGTCGTCGGCGACCGTCAGGTTCGTGACAATCAGTTCGGCGCCCCGCGCCGTGAAGAGATGGTCGAGCGCCCCGCTCAACGACGGGACTTCTCGCACGACGGACCGGGGGACGCCATCCCTCAGGATCGCGGCCAAGAACTCGGCGAAGAACAGGTCCGGCTCCAGGATGAGGACGCGGGTCCCATCCTGAGCGCCGTCCGGGCCCAGCCGTTGCGACGGTCGCCGTCGCCCCGGTGGCCGACGGACGACTCCGGTCAATTGTCCATGTTCGACGTTCCGGGCCACCAGACGTTTGCCCCCGTCTCCGTGCGCTTCCCTCGCCCCGTCCCGTACCCGACAGCCGGGGGCCTGCAAACGGAGAGGGCGGCCGCTCGGGTCCGCCGTCCGACGATGGCAGGTCCCACCGAGAGGTTTCCGATGCCCCGCAGCGCGGTCGGCCGCCTGGTCGAGCATCTCGCTTGAGCGGGGCAGCGTTCGGGACGCTGCGGTAAGAGGCCATGGGGCGTCCAATAACTGGCCACTGTTGCACTACCTACGTTTGCAGCCGCAGGACATGTAGGGCCCAGCGCAATCCGGGCAGCGGGCCTGCTGGAGCCATTCCTCGAAGATCTCGAGCATGCCCCGCTACGACAGAGTCTGGATCTGCGGTTGCGACCTCCGGCAGGGGTACCGTGTCGGTATGGCAACCGAGTTTCCGCTCGACCCCGAGTTCGCGACGGTTGTGGAGCGGGCGCGTCTCCTGGCGGTCGAGATGGGCGAGATCCCCGCCCGGGCGGGCAAATTCGAGCCAACCATCCCACCGGAGGCCCGAGAGGTCATCGCGGAGTGGCTCCGTGGCGGTGGATATGAAGCGGCGATCGCGCTGATCGCCGCTGAGGATCCGGACCTCGCGGATCAGTAGGAGCGCACTTCGTGCCGGTCGTTTCGATGACCGCTTGCTCTTCAACGTGCTTGCCGGAACCGCCCCGCTGCCACTCACGCGGGAGCTGGAGGCGGGCGATCTTTACACCACCGGTTGCGCCTATTACCGCCTGGGTCGGGCGGTCACCGCCGGATCAGGTAGTGGGTCGTTATCGAGGCTCTTGAGTGCGCTGGAGCCTGGCATCCGAAGTCAGGTACTCGTGGCGCTCCGCGACCTCCCGCCGAACATCGGTTTGATTCACCATCGCGTGACGGTCCCCGTCATGCTCGAGCTTCCCGTTCGGCGCGCCCTCAACATGATCAACGCTGAGACGCTTGCCGTCGCGGTGCTGATCGGTGGGAGCGTGGCCGTCACGGCGGACACTCCACTGCTGCGGGAGGGCGCCGCGGACCTCGGAGTCGACTACCGGGTCTTGAGTTAGTTCACGATGGTGGCCGGTCGCCGACCTAGCCCCAGAGGATGCCGGTGGGATCCCGGTCGATCTCCGTGAGCAATTCGTCGAGCCGTGCCGTCGGCTCAGCCATGTCGTAACGATGCCAGCGGCCATTGCGGTCGGCGCCGTACAGCCGCCAGTGGTGGTCGTCGGGGTCGTAGCGCAGTTGGGCGACGGGCTGGCGGGTCCATTCCGGGCCGAGGTCCGGGCGCCAGGGCGGTCGGCACTCATAGATGGTGATGCTCTTGCCGCTGACGTCGCATTCGACCCGCAGTTGGTGTTGGTGCTGGACCGGGATCTTGTCGTCGCAGTACCTACGGATCGCAGCGAGGGCGGTGTCGGGGATGGCGGACCGGGCTGGCACCGGGCCAGGCTAAAACGCCGAGGAAGTGCAAAAAAGCGAATGGATGGTCGCGTCTGCGGTGATCGAGCGCGCGTATGCATCAATGACAGACCCACAACAGGAGGTGACCAGCCGCAGCGAACAGGCAGTGTTCGGACGCTCAAGCGGATACGCGACCTGGTCGCGCATTCTGGGCCTGATCCACCCCGTCACTCAAGGTGGGAAAGTGCCGCCTGACCCGAACATTCGTTCAAGTACGCCCCCAGGGACTCGAACCCTGAACCCGCGGATTAAGAGTTCTCGGCGTGGCAAGCCGCCCCCGTTCGCCGCTGTTCGGATACGTCGGCTGACCAGGCACTTCGTGTCCGAAACTCTTCACCCACGTTCAGTCTCGGTCGATTCCATAGCCACAGTGTTAGCCACAAGAGGACGGCACCAACGTCCGTGGGAGGAACACTTCCCGCCCGACGGCGCGGCGAGCACGCGAAGTCCGCGATCGTCGCCCCGTCCCCCACCGGCACTTATCTCCAGCCCGGATTCGGGTGTCTTCGATGTAGCCGACGGGGGCTTGGAGCTTCGTGGAGGACGCGTTCTCTGAGGTGCTGTCCTCGACGCACTTGACGTCGCGGGTGCATGTCCTCAGTATGCGAACATGTGTTTGTCTCTTGGTCGTGTGCGGTGATCGTGCAGCGGGTGGTGATGCCGGTGACCGGGGCGGTGTCGTGGACGGTTCTTGGCGGCGACGGCGACCCGCTGGAGCCCGTCGAGTCCTACCTGGCCTACCTCGCCGCACTGGAGCGATCACCCAACACCCAGCGGGCTTATGCGACGAGCTTGAAGCTGTGGTTCGAGTTCCTCGACCGCATCGAACGGGGCTGGGCCGACATCGACGTCGACGACGTCGCCCGGTTCGTGTCGTGGCTGCGGGCACCGGCCGACAACGTCGTCGTGCTCGACGCCGGCGACGCCATGCGCTCGGCGGCCACGGTGAACCGTCACCTGGCCGCGGTGTTCGGCCTCTACGAGCACCACGCTCGCTCCGGCGTCGATGTGGCGGCCGGGCTGGTGACGTGGCGCCGCGTGGGTCGCGGCTCCTACAAGCCGTTGCTGCATCACGTCACCAAGGGTCGGCCGGTCCCGACTCGGCCGGTCAAGCTCGCCGTGCCCCGGCGTGCGCCCCAGACGCTGCGCCCCGAGGAACTGGTCGCGGTCCTCGCCGCCCCCGAGCGTGCCCGCGACCGCTTCCTGCTGGCGTTGCTCGCCGAGACCGGCATGCGCGTCGGCCAGGCCCTCGGGCTGCGGCACGCCGATTTCGTGAGCCGGGCCAAGGAGGTGCACATCGTTCCCCGGTCCGACAACGCCAACGGCGCCCGAGCCAAGCTGGCTGTGCCGGCGGTGCTTCCCGTCACCGCCGGGTTGGTGCGTGCCTACTCGGACTACATGCACGGCGAGTACGGCGACGTCGACTCCGACTACGTGTTCGTCAACCTGTGGTCGGGCCGCATCGGCGCGCCGACGACCTACTCGGCGGTGCACGACCTCGTCGCCCGCGTCCGGGCCCGCACCGGTGTGGAGTTCACGCTTCACATGCTGCGCCACACCCACGCCACCGAGCTCGTCCGCTCCGGCGTGGCCATCGAGGTGGTGGCCCGGCTGCTCACGCACCGGTCCTCGACCACGACGAGCCAGACCTACGTGCACCTCGAGGTCGAAGACGTGCGCGACGCCTTGCAGCGCGCCGGCGTGTGGCAGCGCGAGGAGTCGAGGTCGTGACCGCGGCCGGCGCGGCCCGGCACCTGCGGGCACGACCGGAGGTCCTCGCCGGCGCCGGTGAGGTCGACGCCGAGTACACCAAGGACACCTGGGATGCGGCCCGGCTCGGCGTGCCCGCCCGCCGGGGCCGCAACACCGCCCGCTTCGGTGTCATCGGCCAGCCGTGGCTGCGCGAGGCGATCAAGCGGTGGTCCCGGTTCCGCCTGGCCGCCGGCTACTCGTTCACCACGATCGACTCCGGCGCGCAGTCCCTTGCACGCTTCTCGCTCTTCCTGTCGGGGCATCCAGAGGTCGGTGGCTTCACCGGCGTCACCCGGGAGCTCCTCGAGGAGTTCCTGGCCTGGATCGCCGCCACCGGCAGGTGGTCGACCAACACGCGTCACCACACGCTCACCTTCGTGAAGGTCCTCCTCGACTGGGGCCACCGCCACGGCACCCTGCCCGGCCTGCCGGCCAACGCCGTCATCTACGAAGAAGAGGTGAGCCGCCCGCCTGACCAGCTCCCGAGGTTCATCCCCGAGTTCGTGATGAACCAGCTCGAGTCCGAGGCGAACCTGGCGCGGCTGCGCAACCCGACTGTGCGCCACCTCGTCGTGTTGCTGATGGAGACCGGCCTGCGCGGCGGCGACGCCTGCGCCCTGGCGTTCAACCCCATCATCGAGGACAGCGTGGGCTGGCCGTGCTTGCGCTTCGACAACACCAAAGTCGGTGCCGAGCAGCTCATCCCCCTGAGCGCGAAAGCGGCGGCGACCATCCGCGCTCAACAAGCACATGTGCTCGAACGCTGGCCCGCCGGCTCGCCGTGGTTGTTCCCCGGCATCGAGCTCAACGCCGACGGCACCAAGCCCTACGCGCACGGCTCGTTGTCCCATCAGCTCGGCAACTGGCAGAAGGCCATCGACGTGCGCGACGAGGCTGGCCAGCCGGTGCGCGTGCACGCCCACCAGTTCCGCCACACCGTCGGCACCCGGCTCATCAACGCTGGCGTGCCCCAGCACGTCATCCAGAAGCTCCTGGGCCACGCCAGCCCCCGCATGACCGCCCGCTACGCCCAGATCCATGACCACACCGTCCGGGACGCCTTCGAACGCTACTGCGCCCAACGGGTCAACACCGACGGCCAGCATCTCGACTACGACTCCGACGCCCTCACCGCGGATGCCGAGTGGGTCAAGCACAACCTCGCCCGCATCCGCGACAGCCTGCCAAATGGCTACTGCGGGCGGCCGCCCCAGCAGAACTGCCCACACCCCAACGCCTGCCTCACCTGCCCCGACTTCCAGACCACCCCGGAGTTCCTCGATATCCACCGCAGCCAGGCCGACACCAACCGGCGGCTCATCGCCCGGGCCGAAGCCAACGGCCAGTTCCGCCTCGCCGAGAATCTCCAGCAGGTCCAGGACAGCCTCGAGCGGATCATCCCCGCCCTCGAAGCTATCCAGGACGGCCAGCGATGACCCGCGCCGACAACACCCACCATCTGCTCCGGGCAGCCGCTGTCCGCCACGACCTCGCTGTCGATCGAGCACGTGCCGCCATCGAAACGCTCGACCGGAGCGCCCAGCCCCTCACCTTCACCGCCGTCGCCCGCGCCGCATCCGTCTCCCGCGGGTGGCTCTACAACCAGCCCGACCTCCGGGACACGATCATCCGGCTCCGCCGAGATCGCCCCACCGCACCCCCGATCCCATCCCCGCAACGGACGACGCCGGCATCGCTCCGACAACGACTCGACGACACCAGAAACGAGATCGCCAGACTGCGCGCCGAGAACGCCATCCTGCGCGAACAGCTCGCCCGCCGTCTCGGAGAAGAACGAGCACGCCGCTGATCGCCCCGTCGATGACATGCCCACGACACAGAGCCGCAGGTCATAGCCCTCGCCCTCACCCAGGCTGGAGATAACGGCACTTCGGGGATGGCCGACCGCGTCGAACCGGCCGCGCGTTATGAGATACGTGGTTCTACGCGTCTGAGTGGGGAGAGCGGGCTCTGATCCCTGCGGTGGGTGGAGCATCCCATTTGACGCCGCCGGTGTGAAGGAGCACTCGGAGCCGGTAGTGCTCGAAGTTCTTGAATCCGTGCCCGCAGCGCTTGACCTTCTTGACCAGCAGATTGAGCGCCTCGGTCGGGCCGTTGCTCGCCCCGGTCTCGTGGTGGGCGAGGATCTCGGCCCGCCAGGAGGCCAGAGTCCGGCCCAGCGCCTGGATCTCGGGCACGTCGTCGGCGGCGCAGCCGACGATCGCCTGGTCCAACAACGTGGTGGCGTCCGCCACGTTGTCGGCCAGGTACACGTCCCGGACCGATTCCTTGGCCAGCCACGCGCCGAGGACCTCGTCCTTGGGATCGCCCACCCGCAAGGCCAGCAGCATGCGCCGGTTGCCGCGCTCGTCGAGCCGTTCCGCGCCCCGC
>DASXTK010000083.1:0-2366 GCA_036505485.1 Acidimicrobiales bacterium | reverse complement strand
GCCGCGGTGCTCGTGCTGGTCTCGCAAAGGCCAGGCCTGTGAGCGACAGTCAGCGCCGCTCGGTCTCGGACGCCGACACGTGCCCAGATGACATGGAGGACATCGACCCCGGTCTGGCCAGGGAACGGACGGTGCTGGCCTGGAGCCGGACGGGCCTGTCGTTCCTGGCGCTCGGCGGGATCCTGGTCCGGGTGGATCCGCTTGCCGGACTGGCGGTCCTCGCGCTCGGCGGCGTCGTGTGGGTGCTCGGGTACTTCCATCACCGCAGCATGTGGACTGCTGCCGGAGCGACGCGCTGGCTGACCCGTCCCAGGGCGCTGCGGCTCATCGCCGTGGGCACCGCCTTCGTCGCGCTGGTCGGCCTCGTCGTCGCGGTCCTGCGGGAGGGGCGGCCGCCGCTCTGACCGCGCCCCCCCGGACGCCCGTCCGGGCACAACCATCCGTCGGGCGCTCAGTCGCGGGTGGCGAGCACCAGCGTATCGACCGCCTCCCCCGTCTCCGCCACGGTGTCGACCGGTCGGCGGACACGTCCGGCTCGGCGCACAGTGAGCCCGTCCAGCTCGGCGACAATCGCCTTCGACGTGTACAGCACCGCGGGGTCCTGGGGGCCACCGAAAGCGCCCAGTCCACGCTGACACCTCGCGCCCGCGCCAGCCGCCGCGCCTTGTCCAGGGCCACCGGTGAGAAGTCGACGGCCGTCACCCGCCAGCCGCGCTCGGCCAGCCACACGGCGTTGCGGCCCTCCCCCGCGCCCAGATCCAGCGCCCGCCCCGCCGGCAGGTCCCCGAGCTCCTCGACCACGAACCGGTTCGGCTCCGCCGTCCAGATCAGCTCTGTCCCGCCGTAGCGGCGATCCCAGTCCTCGCGTTCCATCACAGAAGCCGCCGTGTCAGGTGCTGGCGCCCTGCTCGCCGACGCGTCGGCGGACGTCCTCCATGTCCACCGCCCTGGCCTTGGCGATCAGGTCCTCCAGCGCCGGCTCGGGCAGCGCGCCAGGCTGCGCATACAGCACCACGTTGTCGCGGATAACCATCAACGTCGGGATCGACATGATCCCGAAAGCGGTGGCAAGCTCCTGCTGCGCCTCGGTGTCCACCTTGCCGAAGACGACGTCTTCGTGCCGTTGTGCCGCCTCCTCGAACACCGGGGCGAACCACCGGCACGGGCCACACCAGGCCGCCCAGAAGTCGACCAGCACCATCTCGTTGCCGCTTGTGACCTCGTCGAAGTTGTCCTTGGTCAGCTCGACCGTCTCGACCGTCGCCATCACGACCACCCTTTCCGAGAGATACCCCCCTGGGTATGAACAGCCTCGACGGTCAATGCATTCCGCCTGAACGCCCACAGGCCGATAGGCCGCAGCCCGTCCGCATCCAGGTCCAACAGTCGCTACGGCAGGCCGACGTAGCCGTGCCGGGACTTCCACAGGTAGTACTTCTCGAACGCCACCTTGGCCGCGTGGGACTGGGGCCCAGGGATCATCACGCCGTGCTTGCGCGGCGGCAGCATCCGGTCGGCCAGGATCACCACACCGTTGTTACCGGCGTCCATGATGCACACTGCCGGCATCTCGCCGAACGACTCCCGCCTGCTCGGCTGCTCCCCGCGGATCTGGGCGGCGATGTTGCTGGCCGCCACGTGCGCCATGGTCTCGGCCGGGAAGCCCGTCTTCGGCACGCCGACGGGGGTGGCCGTCTGCCAGGGCACGCTCACGGCCGTCCCGATCCCCACGGCGTAGACGTTCGGGGCCGTCTTGGTCTGGTAGGTGTCCTCCACCTCGATGAAGCCGCTCGGGTTGCCCAGACCCGAGGTCCGCACCACCTCGGCGCCCACAAACGGTGGCACGACCACCGCGAAGCGGAACGGCAGCCGGCGACCGTCAGCCAATCGGAATTCGCCCGGCACAACCTCCTCGATCGCCATATCGACGACGGCCTGGATCCCGGTGCGCTTCAGGAACATCCCCAGCAGCCGCTCCCCACCGGGCAGGCCGCCGATCCCGAAGTGGCCGAGGAAGGGCTCGGCGGTCAGGTAGGTGATCGGCACCCGCTTCTTGAGGCCGTGCTTGCGGAGCTGGTAGGCGACGTTGAAGACGAACTCGTACGCTGCCCCGAAGCACCCGGTGCCCTGGGCAGCGGCGACCACCACCGGCCCAGGGTCGGCGAGCAGCCGCTTCCAGCCGTCGGCGGTGGCTAGGGCACCCTTCAGTGAGGTGATGGCCTGGGTGGGGCCACCAGGCCCGGCCCCGGGGATCGGGGAGAAGTCCTCCAGGTAGCCGGTGGCGATCACCAGGTAGTCGTAGCCGTGGGCGCCCTTGGAGGTCTCCACCTGCTGCAGCTGAGTGTCGATCCTGGTCGCCTCGGCGT
>DASXTK010000082.1:0-1823 GCA_036505485.1 Acidimicrobiales bacterium | reverse complement strand
CACCGGCGAACTGCTCCGCGAACTGACCATCGACCCCAGCCGCAACTACCAACCCACCGGCCACCCACCCGGCCCGCAACGCAAACGACCCTGAACCCAACGCAGGTTCAGGGTCATTCCGATGTCCCGAGACATCACAGTCCCAACTGGCCAGCATACGAACCTTTCACCGTTGGTTGAGGGTCCAGCGGTTCGGCTGGCCAGCCGCCACGCGAAGGTCAAGCGTGAGGGATATCGGAAGCGTCAGATGTGTTGACCATGGCCGATCTCAGAACGCTGGCCACGGCGGCGCTCATATCGGAAACCCAGACGCTATGTAGCCGCGGCCCTGGAGGTTCGTGTCGGAGAGCCGATTGAAACACTACGCCTACCTGGGCTCACCGCCCGACTGGCGCTGTAGGGCGGCACTCCCCCATGCCTTTAACCGTCTTCGATCCAGGGCGCCTCGACGCCAGCCTGAAGCCGCCTTGCAGGACCACAGTCCGACCCACCGGGGCGTCGGTGCGACGCGAGTTGCCCATCGTGGTGGGCCCTGGGACCGCGATAGGCAAACTCGCTCTGACCAGCGCGTTTCCACCATGATCCGCCGAGCCGGGGCGACGACGACGGGCAAGAAGTGCCCCACCGGCACGACCTTGGACGATCTCGGAAACCGCCTCCGACCAGGACGTTCCCCTTCAGAACACGATCGTGGCGCGATGACACAAGTCAGCCGAAACGGGTTATGGGCACCCGTGCAGCATGGGCAAGAACGCCTGCTCGGCACACTCGGCTCGGGCCTTCCCCGGCCTCGGCGCGGGATCCGGGCCGGCGTGCCGAACGCGGTTCGGCCGTGCTCCGCCGACCACCCCTCCAAGGCCAAGCGGGTACACGCCCCTGGCGGCCGGTCCGCGACCCTGGACGCTCCGCGTCCGGACCGCCGAGGCGCTCGGGACGCGCCCGCGGCTGGTGCGCGACCCGCCATGGAAAGCGAGCCACCGACCTGATGAAGGGCTGGCTCGGTTTGCTCCGAACACCGAGTGGGGCCCACCAAACGAGCGCAGTCCACGACGTCGGGGGCCCGCGCAGCTCGTCGGTCGATCAGCGGTGGTGGTAGCGGTGGGCGGTGGCCAGGAACCGCCGCTCGTCGGTCTCCAACAGCAGCTTGAAGGCCAGCATCTCGTCGGCGACCGGCACCGGGGAGGTGGCCTCAATGCAGTAGGCAGACCCGCGGGGCTCCAGCCGCACGACCCTGCCGGGGCAGACACGGTAGTGGCGGCCGGCGGCGGTGGTGACGTCAAACCGGGCACTGACGCGGTACTGCGCCCGCTGGTCAGGCGACAGCCAGGCCCACAGCAGCGCCTCGGCCCGCCGCCTGGCCCGGCGCCGGCGGGCCAGCGCCTCCCTGCCCCGCTGGATCGGGCCGAGCAGCAGACGCCCGACCACCATCACCAGAGCCAGCCCGACCGCCCACCACACCACGGCGGTCATCGCCGAAACCTACCCGCCGGCCAGGCGCGGGGTCACGACCAGCTCGGTGTCCCGTTCGGGCTTCCAGGTGGTGAGGGTGACCTGCTCGCCCGTGCCATCCCCGGTCTGCCGGTAGACCAGCCGCCCGGATGTCTCCGCCTGCCGGAAGACCTCCTCGATCTCCCGGACGGTTTGGGGGTCGGCGGTGTCCCAGGTCCGGGTGGTGTCGCCGTGGGCGTCGGCGATGTGGATGCTGCCGGTCATGTGCCGCGCCTCCTTCAATGGCGCCGGCGCGGGACGACCCAGGCACCACCGGCCCGGCGGCGGTGGCCCGTGTCGACCCTTCGCCAGCGGTACTCCCGGGTCATTCTGCG
>DASXTK010000081.1:0-13200 GCA_036505485.1 Acidimicrobiales bacterium | reverse complement strand
CGAAGGGCACCACATCCACCACTCCGATGCGAGGATGGACCCCGTCATGGTCCCGCAGGTCCAACCGCTCGACCGCGGCTCGGGCCACGGCTCGCGGCGCCTCGGTCCCCACGAGGGTCAAAACCGACCGATGATGGTGGGGATCGACGTGAACATCGAGGAGGGAGGAGTCCGCGGTCTGAGCGATGGCATCGATCACCGGCTGCGATCGGCCCTCACTGATGTTCACCACGCATTCAAGCATCCGACCACCAGCCGTGTTACGAACACACCACGACAGAGACCACTCGACAGAGGCCTAGTGCCTAGCGAAAGGTACAGTGATCGCCGTGAACCTCGGAGCACCTGAACTCCTGATCGTTCTGCTGGTCGTCCTCGTCCTGTTCGGTGGGGCAAAGTTGCCCAAGCTGGCCCGTTCCATGGGGCAAGCTCAAACCGAGTTCAAGAAGGGCATCAAAGAGGGCGTGAAGCTCGACGACGAGTCCGACAAGCCCGCTGCAACGGACTGAACGCAGCGCGGGAACTCCCGCCTACGTTGCGACGTTGATACGGGTACGCCGTCAAGATGGCGGCGCACGGCCTAGCGGCATCCCAACGTGGGAGGAGATCGCCCGAGAGCGAGGCGACTTCATCTATACGGTGGCCTATCGCCTAACCGG
This sequence comes from Acidimicrobiales bacterium, assembly GCA_036505485.1. GTDB lineage: Bacteria > Actinomycetota > Acidimicrobiia > Acidimicrobiales > VFJN01 > DASXTK01. The sequence goes on along the minus strand of DASXTK010000081.1, from coordinate 12,541 downwards.
TAATCGTCATGACGCGCAGGACCTTGTCCAGGAGGTGCTCCTGCGAGTGCAGCGAGGCTTGTCCACATATCGCCCGGGCTCCATGGATGCCTGGTTAGGGCGCATCACCACCAACGCCTTCCTCGACGACGTGCGTCGTCGTCGGCGCCGTCCGGTGGTGGCTCTACCCGACGTCCCCGAGCTGGTGGCACCAGGAGCGCCGGCCGCCGACGAGGCGCTGGCCCAAGAGGCATTGCCCAGCGACATGTCGGAAGCGCTGCTGGCGCTTCCCGACGACTATCGGGCTGCCGTGGTGCTGTGCGACGTGGTCGGCCTGCGCTATGACGAGATCGCCGAGGAGCTCGGCGTGCCGGTCGGCACCGTGCGAAGCCGGATCCATCGGGGGCGGGCGTTGTTGAGGAGGACGCTCGCATGAGCGTGGATTCGATGACGAGCGACCATCCCGCGGATCTGTTGTCCGCCTTGCTCGACGACGAGCTCGACGCCGCGGAGATCGCCGAGATCGAGGGCCATCTGGCCGATTGCTCCGTCTGCCGGCTTGAGCTGGCCGAGGTCGAATCGGCCCGGATGACGCTGCGGCGGATGCCGACCCTGCAGGCACCGACGGATCTGATCCCTCGCCTGGTGGCTCGCCGTCGACGTTCCAGCCGGCGCGGCGCGCTGGTCGGCATGGCGGCCGCGGTGGTGGCGGTCGTCGCCGGCGTGGGCATGGCCGATCCGGGCGGTGGCGACGACGTGGCCCGGCCTCCCCAGCCTCCCGCCGACCCGGCGGACCACCCCTACACCATCTGGAAGGGCGACAAGGCGCAGAAGTCCGACCCGTCGTTGGTCGACCGGGCCGAAGATGCAGCCAACGAGCTGCTCGAGTTCTTCACGGGGTAACGCGAAATCGTTCTGGATGCGCTGACTTCGTTGTCAACGCAACCAGAACGAGAGATTGAAGGATTGGCGGGTAGCGACTACCGCCCGACCGTGGCCAACAGAGCGAGGCGACGACGCTTGATGATGCGGCGTCGTTCCCGCTCGGAGCAGCCGCCCCAAACTCCGTGGTCAATGCGGTTGTTCAGGGCATATTCGAGGCAGGATTCCTTGACCGGGCAGTCCACGCAGATCCGCCGGGCAACTTCCACGCCAACCCCGTCGCTGGGGAAGAACAGCGAAGGGGGTTCGCTGGCGCAGTTGCCGTCCGCCATCCACTCGGTGTCCATCTGTCCTCCGACGTTGTGAGCTTGCCTCTTTCTACGGTCCAGAGGCCTGTTCGGTTCCCGGCTTTTCCCCCCGTTCTGCTCTGGGGGCCAGATTTGGGTAACGATGGGGCGAATGAGCCCGGCTGATGCATCTGGTGGCGCGCCCGTTGGTCCGGGCCCGCGCGAACGCCCGGTCTTCCCCCAATCACCGCCGCTGGCCCCGCTGCCCCCTCCGCCGCCGTGGGCGCCGATGCCGGGTGCGCCGCTCCCACCTCGACCGGGGGCCGCCCCGCCCCACGTCCCAGGTGGCCCGCTTCCGCCTCACCTCGTGCCCCAACCCCCGCGGCCCCGAGGGCCCCGATGGTGGCTGGTCGGCCTGGCTGGACTGCTGGTGGGCATGCTCGTGGGCGGGAGCATCGCTGCGGTGGCCTACGCCGCGGGCGACGACGACGGCTCGGCGTCGAGCGGCCCGCCGATCCTCACCGGCGACGGGGTCATGGACATCCAGGCCATCTTGGACAAGGTCCAGGAATCGGTCGTCACCATCGAGACCAGCGGCACGACCAGCAACGATGTCTTCGAGGGAGCCGGCACCGGCATCGTGTTGTCCGGGGACGGCCTGGTCCTCACCAACGCCCACGTGATCGCCGGGTCCGACCAGATCAACGTGAAGATGTTCGACGGGGCCCAGCACGGGGCCTCGCTGGTCGGCAGCTCGCCCGACGACGACCTGGCGGTCATCCAGCTCGAGGCGGCCAGCGACCTGGTGGCAGCGGAGCTGGGATCGTCCGAAGTCCTGTCGGTGGGCGACCCGGTCATCGCCATCGGCAACGCTCTGAACCTGGGCGGCCGTCCGACCGTGACCCAGGGGATCGTCTCGGCCACCAACCGCAACATCGAGGGTCCCGGGCCGGGCGGGGAGTCGGTGCAGCTCAGCAACCTCATCCAGACCGACGCGGCGATCAACCCCGGCAACTCCGGTGGACCGCTCGTCGACGCCCGAGGTCAGGTGATCGGGATCAACACCGCCATCATCGCCCAGAGCCAGAACATCGGGTTCGCCATCGCCATCGATCCGGTGAAGCCGTTGATCGACGACCTGCGCAACGGTGAGGGCGAGATCACGCCCGACAGCCCGTTCCTCGGGGTTGCCACCATCAACCTGGACGACATCGACGAGGTGGTGCGGCGAGAGTTGGGGATCACCGCCGACGAAGGTGCGTTCGTCAGCGAGGTCACCGCCGACAGCGCCGCCGAGGCCGCAGGCCTCAAGGCCGCGGATGTCATCACCGCCATCGACGGCGACAACGTGTCGTCGTCCAGCGAGGTGCAGGACATCATCAGCCAGCACGCCGCCGGCGACGAGATCGAGGTCACCATCCAACGCGAAGGCGAAGAACAAACCATCACCGCCACCCTCGGCCGCCGCGGCGGCTAGGCCAGCGGCCTCGGCCTAGCGGCCGAGTCGTTGTTGTTCTGCGGGGCCTGCGCTGCACTCCGGCCCTTGATCCGAGTCGCCTGACGGCTCCAAAGAACAACCGTCGCCTAGCGGCTCCGCCGCCTTAGGTCGCCTGACGCCCTGCGTCCGTCCTTGTCGGGTTCTCGTTCGCCTGACGGCTCACTCCGTCGGCGGGTCTCGTGGCTGGGTGTTGTGGTCGTTGCCGGCTTCGGCGAAGTGGTGGGTGGAGCTCGCCGGACGAGTCGGCGGCGGTCGCCGTGGTCAGGGCCCAGGACCGGGGATCCGCAGCGAAAGAAACGACATGGGGTTCGGGGTTCTTCAGCGGTTTCTCAAGGGCGGTCACCCACCACACTCGCCTCGACGAACTCGACACCCCGTGTCGCTACCACCACAGCCTCAAGACCCGCTACGGCTGGGCCCTATCGACGGCAAGGCAAACGACCCATGGTCGGGCCCACACCGACCCCCGCCACCCCAAACACAAACCCCAACCTCAAGCCGCCTGATCAACCACCCAACTCCCTCACTTAACCGCCCGACACGCACCCCCGAGCGCGCGGCCCAACGCCCCTTGACTTCATAACGGCCCGGCGGCGGCTCCTCCTACCTGCGGGCGTGACGCGTGGCCCCGGCCTCCCGTCGAGGGTCGCCTTCATCCGGCTGACTGAGTGAGCGGGACGCCCGGCGGGGGCGAGTTCGGCGAGCCGGTAGGCTCCTGGGCCTATGTCTGAAGTCGAGACCGCTGAAGTCGAGCCGCCGCGGGGGCACGCCCAGATCGTTTATCTGGGGCCGGTTGCTCCCCATTGGGAGGTGCGGTCGTCGTTCGGTGACCGGCAGCTCATCGACGACTTCCGGTCGCGGGTCTCGGCTCGTCTGGTCTTGCTCCCGCCCCACGACCCGCAGTTCCGCCGGAACCGCGAGCGGGTGGTCCGGGACGCCGAGCGGGAGAACATCCTGCTCGAATGGGACCTGGGCTACGACGAGGACGAGGGCTCGTCCTGATCTTTTCGCCCCGCTGATCGCGTTGGGGACTACCCCCGGTACGTTGAGCGGGTGCCTGACCCGCCGACTCGTTTTTTCAATCGCGAGCTGTCGTGGTTGGACTTCAATCAGCGGGTATTGGCTCTGGCCGATGATGAACGGGTCCCCGTCCTGGAGCGGGCCAAGTTCCTCGGGATCTTCAGCCAGAACCTCGACGAGTTCTTCCAGGTGCGGGTGGCCGCGCTCAAGGACCAGGTTGCGGCCGGGCTGACGACGACCAGCGACGATGGCCGCACCGCGGCCGAGCAGCTGCTGGACATCCGGGAGCGGCTCGAGGCCGTGCTGCCCCACATGGAGGTGGTGTTCCTCGAACGGGTGGCACCGGCGCTGGCCGAGGCCGGCATCCGCTTCTCCTCCTGGTACGAGCTGGACGAGGACGACGAGAAGTTCCTGGTCGAGACCTTCGAGCAGCGGATCTTCCCGGTCCTGACCCCATTGGCGGTCGATCCCGGGCATCCGTTCCCGTACATCTCCAACCTGTCGCTGAACCTGGCGGTCATGGTGCGGGACCCCGAGGTGGGCGAGCGGCGCTTCGCCCGGGTGAAGGTGCCCGACATCCTGCCCCGGTTCGTGGTCCTGCCCGACGGCGAGCGCTACATCCCGCTGGAGCAGGTGATCGCCGCCCACCTGGGCGAGCTGTTCCCGGGGATGGAGGTCGAGCAGCACCACCCGTTCCGGGTGACCCGCAACGCCGACCTCACCTTGGAGGAGGAAGAGGCCGACGACCTGCTGGCCGCGGTCGAGATGGAGCTGCGGCGCCGCCGGTTCGGTCGAGCGGTTCGGCTGGAGGTCGACGCGGCCATGACCCGCGAGATGCGGGAGATGCTGCAGCGGGAACTGGACCTGGCCGACGACGACATCTACGTCCACGCCGCCCCGCTGGACCTGGGCGGGCTCTGGTCGGTCAACCAGCTCGACCGGCCCGACCTCAAGTACGCGCCGTACCTGCCGGTGACCCCGGCTCGGCTGCTTTCCGACGATGGTCCGGCCGACATCTTCGCCGCCATCCGGGAACGGGACATCCTGGTCCACCACCCCTACGAGAGCTTCCGCTCGTCGGTGGAGGAGCTGGTGCGCCAGGCGTCGGTCGACCCCCACGTCCTGGCCATCAAGCTCACCCTGTACCGGGCGTCCGGTGACAGCGAGATCGTGAAGTGCCTGATCCGGGCGGCGGAGAAGGGCAAGCAGGTGGCGGTGCTGGTGGAGCTCAAGGCCCGCTTCGACGAGGGGGCCAACATCGAGTGGGCCCGGGCCCTGGAGACCGCCGGCGTCCACGTGGCCTACGGGCTGATCGGGCTGAAGGTCCACACCAAGACCCTGCTGGTGGTTCGGGACGAGCCCGACGGGCTGCGCCGCTACTGCCACATCGGCACCGGCAACTACAACGAGCTGACCGCCGGCACTTATGAGGACCTGGGCCTGCTGACCTGCGATCCGATCATCGGCAACGAGCTGACCCAGCTGTTCAACGAGCTGACCGGGTTCGGACGCATGCGCTACGAGGCCCTGCTGGTAGCACCCCGGACGTTGCGCCAGGGGGTGACCGAGCTGATCCGCCAGGAGGTCGCCGCCGCCGAGGAAGGCCGTGACGGCCGCATCATCCTGAAGATGAACAGCCTGGTCGACGCGGCGACGATCGAGGAGTTGTACGCGGCATCGGAGGCCGGGGTGAGCATCGACCTCGCGATCCGCGGCATGTGCAGCCTGGTGCCGGGCGTGCCCGGGCAGTCCGAGAACATCCGGGTGCGGTCCCTGGTGGGGCGGTACCTGGAGCACTCCCGCATCTACTACTTCGCCAACGGATCCGGTCCCGGGGTGCCGCAGTACCTGATCGGCTCGGCCGACCTCATGCGCCGGAACCTCGATCGCCGGGTCGAGACCCTGGCCAAGGTCGACGATGAGGACCTGCAGGAACGGCTGCAGGAGATACTGGACATCACGCTGGCCGACGACACCCTGGCCTGGACGCTCGATGACACCGGTTGCTGGAACCGCCTCGAACCCCCCGAGGGGGAGAACGGTCACAACACCCACCGCCGCCTCCAAGAGCTGGCCGGTGCCCGTGCCATCCCTCACGTCCCGACCCGCTGAAACCCCAGCGTTCCAGGGCGCATCCCCGAAAATGTCAGACCCCGCTCGTATGGTCGAGTGCCATGGTGATCGCAGTGGTACTCGGTGCCTTTCTGGGTGTGGCCGGCGGCGTTCTGGTGGGCATGGTGGTGGCCCGGCGGGCCGCGGTCGTGGTCGCCGCGTCGCTGACCCAGGCCCAGTCCAACGTGCGGTCCGAGCTCGATGCCGCGGCTAGGCACGACCTCGGGGTACGCCAGCAGAGCTTCGAGCAGCGCACGACCGAGCTTCGCGGTGAGCTGGCCCGCGTCACCGACCTCGTGCTGTCGCTCCAGCGCGAGCGGTCCGAGCAGCAGGGCCGGGTCGAGACCCGTCTGGCCGAGGTGGTGGCGGTGAGTGGCAAGCTGGCCGACACGACCCAGTCGCTGCGGGAGGCGTTGGCCAGCCCCAAGGCCCGAGGCCAATGGGGCGAGCGGATGGCCGACGACGTGCTGCGGGCGGCCGGGCTGGTCGAGGGGATCAACTATCGCAAGCAGTCGGCCACCCGGGCCGGCACCGTCCCCGACTTCACCTTCAGCCTCCCCGGTGGGCGGGAACTGCACATGGACGTGAAGTTCCCGGTCGACAACTACCTGCGCTATCTGGACGCCAGCACCGAAGACGAGCGCGACCGCTACCGGGTCCAGTTCCTGCGGGACGTCCGGGCCCGGGTCAAGGAGCTGGCAGGTCGGGCCTACATCGATCCCCACGGCACCCTCGACGAGGTGATGCTGTTCATCCCCAACGAAGCGATCTACGCCTTCGTGCACAGCAACGACCGGGAGCTGCTCGACATCGCCCTGGCCCAGAAGGTGGTGCTGTGCTCGCCCTGCACCCTGTTCTCGGTCCTGGCCGTGGTGCGCCAGGCCGTGGAGCAGACCCAGCTGCAGCGGACCTCTGACGACATCCTGCGCTGCCTGGCCGACTTCGAGGACCAATGGCGTCGGTTCACGGATGCCTTCGAGAAGGTGGGGAAGCATCTCGACACCGTGCAGCGCTCGTGGGACGACTTGTCCGGGACCCGGCGCCGGCAGCTCGACCGGCAGCTCGACCGCATTGACGACCTTCGCTCCCGCCCAGAACTGCGGGCCGTCGCCGGGTGAGCGACGACGTCGTGCGGGCGGCGGGTGGGGTCGTGTGGCGACCGGGCCTCCACGGCCCGATCGAGGTGGTGCTGGTGCACCGGCCGGCCTACGACGACTGGACGTTGCCCAAGGGCAAGCAGGATCCGGGCGAGACCGACGAGCAGACGGCCCGCCGGGAGGTCGAGGAGGAGACCGGGCTGCGGTGCCGGCTCGGCCCGGAGCTGGCCAGCACCGAGTACGTCGACGCCAAGGGTCGGCCAAAGGTGGTGCGATATTGGGCCATGACCGTAAAGCGGGAGAGCGAGCGTCCGCCCGACGACGAGATCGACGAGTGGCGCTGGGTCCCCGAGGCCACAGCCGAGAACCTTCTCTCATATACACGAGACCGTAGAGTGCTGCAGTCACTACGAGAGGTACTCCTGTAGCCCCTGACAGGAGACCCGACCGGATCCTTCAGCCCTGGTTGCCGCGACGTTTACCGCTCGTTCATTTGAGCACCCCGCCCCCGTTCCTTTCACTCCTTACCGTCGACGGAAGACATCGGGCGTTCACGCCCCGTCCCCCAGCCCAAGGAGGGCATCCGTGCAATCGAAGAAGACGCGCCGGCTGGTATGGCTGGCACTTCCCCTGTCGTTGGCGATCTTCGCCGCGGCCTGCGGTGACGACGACAACACGTCATCCGGGGACGGCACCAGCGGCGGCAACGCCGCAGAGGACATCTCCGGCAGCATCAACATCACCGGATCCTCCACCGTGGAGCCCATCTCCTCGCTGGTCGGCGAGGACTTCTCGACCGAGTACCCCAACGTCAACGTGGCGGTCGAAGGTCCCGGCACAGGTGATGGTTTTGCCACCTTCTGCAAGGGCGATAACGACATAACCGATGCTTCGCGGACGATCAAGGACGAAGAAAAGGCCATCTGCGAGCAGAACGGCGTCGAGTACATCGAGCTGCAGATCGGTTATGACGGGCTCACCGTGATGACCAACGCCAACAACAGCGATGCGCCCGAATGTCTCAGCTTCGCCGACCTCTATGCCCTCATCGGGCCGGAGTCGAACGGCTTCGCCAAGTGGTCCGATGCCCAGGCCCTGGCCACCCAGCTGGGTTCGTCGACGCAGTTCCCCGACGCCGAGCTGGCCCTGACCGGTCCGGGCACCGAGTCCGGCACCTACGACTCGTTCATCGAGATCGCCCTCAAGGACATCGCGACCGAGCGGGATCAGGCCGACGATGCCACCCGACCTGACTATGACGCATCGTCGGACGACAACGTCATCGTCGAGAACATCGAGGCGTCGGACAGCTCGCTCGGCTGGGTGGGCTTCGCCTTCGCCCAAGAAGCCGGTGACGAGATCAAGGAGATTCCGATCTCCAAGGAGCCGGGTGGCGATTGTGTCGCTCCCGACGCCGACACCATCCAGAGCGGCGACTATCCGCTGTCCCGTTCCCTGTACATCTACGTCAACAAGGCCAAGGCCGAGGAGAACGCGGCGGTGCCCGCGTTCGTCGACTACTACTTGGCCGACCTGAAGAGCTTCGTCGAGGAGTCGGACTACGTGGCTCTGCCCGATGCTGACATCGATGCCACCAAGGCCACCTGGGAAGGTCGCTGACCAAAGTGGCGAACGGCACTGACGCCGTGGTGACCGGAGGGGTCGGGCAACTGCCCGACCTCTCCGGCGATCCCCGTCGACATCGCCGTGAGCGGCGGATGCACCGGGTGTTCTTCGCAGCAGCCGGATTCTCCGTCCTGGTCAGCGCCATGATCCTGATCGCGCTGTTCACCAAGGGCTGGGAGTTCCTGACCAAGGTCGAGTGGTCCACGGTCTTCACCGATTTCTGGAACCCTCGGCAGGATGGCTTCAGCATCACCACCTTGTTGGCCGGCAGCGTGATCGTCACCGGCATCGCCATGGTGGTAGCCGGGCCGCTGGGGCTGGGCGCGGCGATCTATCTCTCCGAGTACGCCACGCCCCGGATGCGGGCGGTGCTCAAACCGATCCTCGAGGTGCTCGCCGGCATCCCCTCGGTGGTGCTGGGTTTCTTCGCTCTCACCTGGATCGCCCCCAACGTCGTCGGCAAGCTGTTCGGCGAGGAGCACGGTCGCACCGGCAGCATGCTCGCTGCCGGCATCGGCGTCGGCATCCTCACCATCCCGCTGATGGCGTCGGTGTCCGAGGACGCCATGCGGGCCGTCCCGAGCAGCCTGCGGGAAGCGTCGGCCGGCCTCGGTGCCCACCGGCGCAGCACCACCATGCGGGTCGTGGTCCCGGCCGCGGTTTCCGGCGTCGTGGCCGCGCTGATCCTGGCGGTCTCCCGGGCCATCGGCGAGACCATGGTCGTCTACATCGCCGGTGGCGCCGCCGACACGGCCAAGATGACCTTCGATCCCCGGGAGGGCAGCCTGACCATGACCGCGGCGATGGCGTCGCTGGCCAGCGGCACCGACAACATCGCCGGCTCGGGTCTGGCCTTCTCCAGCCTGTACTTCGTCGGCATCGTGCTGTTCTTCTCCACCCTGACCCTCAACCTGATCGCCGACCGCTTCGTCCGCCGCGTGCGGCAGGCCTACTGAGGACCGGGGAATGGCGCTCTCGACCGTCAACACCAGCTCCTCGACGATCCAAGCCCAGGTTGCCGCAGCGATCAGCGGGCGTCGCACCGACCTGCGGGGTCGGATCTTCGAAGGTCTCCTCCTGGGCTGCCTGCTGCTGTCGCTGGCGGTGCTGGCCGTCCTGCTCAGCACCGTGCTCAGCGATGGACTGAGCGTCTACCAGGACCGGGGCTTCGACTTCCTCGACGCCGGGCTGTCCCAGCGGGCGGCCAAGGCCGGAATCTCCCAGGGCATCGTCGGCTCGTTCTGGATCGCCGTCGTCGTGGTGGCGCTAGCCGTGCCGTTCGGCATCGGCGCCGCCGTCTACCTGGAGGAGTACGCCCCGAAGAATCGGCTGACCCGGTTCATCGAGTTGAACGTCCGCAACCTGGCCGGCGTGCCCTCCATCGTCTACGGCCTGCTGGGTCTGGGCATCTTCGTCGAGTACTTCAACGGCTTCTCCGGCAACCAGGACGTGAACCGGCGGACCCTGTTGGCCGCCGGCGTGACCCTGGCCGTGTTGGTCCTGCCGATCATGATCATCACCACGTCCGAGGCCATCCGGGCCGTGCCCCAGGCCCTGCGGGAGGGCGCCTACGGAGTGGGTGCCACGCGCTGGGAGGTCATCCGCTCCCAAGTCCTGCCCTACGCCGCTCCTGGCATCTTCACCGGAGCCCTGCTGTCGATCGCCCGGGCCGTCGGTGAGGCGGCACCGCTGATCGTGCTGGGCGCGGTCACCGGGTTCTTCAGCGAGAACTCCGGTCTCGACGCCAAGAACTTGCTGGACCCCTCGGCGCTCACCGAGCGGTTCGTTGCCCTGCCCACCATCGTCTCCAGCTGGTCGAAGCTGCCCAAGGAGGAGTTCCGGGTCAACAACTCTGCGGCCGCCATCATCGGCATGTTGGTGTTCGTCCTGTTGATCAACTCGATTGCCATCGTCCTCCGTAACCGATTCGAGAAGAAGAGATCGTGATGGATGGCCATGTCCCTACGCCGACCGCCGAAGCCGACGAAACCATGACCGATCCCAGTGCTGGGGATCCGCCGGCTACCCGCCCGCCCACGGTGCCGCAGCGCAGCCGCGCTGGCGCCACCGAAGGCACCGAGACCGACAACGACGCGGTGGTGTTCGAGGTCGGCGACCTGAGCGTCTACTACGACGACTTCCGAGCCATCCGCGACGTCGGCTTCTACATCCTCCACAACCAGATCACTGCCTTCATCGGGCCGTCGGGTTGTGGCAAGTCGACGCTGCTGCGCTGCTTCAACCGGATGAACGACCTGATCCCCGGGGCCCGGGCCGAAGGGACGCTCAACTACCACGGCCTCGCCCTGTATGGGCACGGGGTCGATCCGGTGGAGGTGCGCCGACGCATCGGGATGGTGTTCCAGAAGCCCAACCCCTTCCCCAAGTCGATCTTCGACAACGTCGCCTACGCCCCCCGGCTGTTCGGGACCAAGCGCAAGGGCGAGCTCGAGGTGGTGGTCGAGGAATCGCTGCGCAAGGCCGCGCTGTGGGACGAGGTGAAGGACCGCCTCAAGGACTCGGCCATGGGCTTGTCGGGCGGTCAGCAACAGCGGCTGTGCATCGCCCGGGCCATCGCCACCCGGCCCGACGTGCTGCTGATGGACGAGCCGTGCTCGGCGCTGGACCCCATCGCCACCGCCCGCATCGAGGACCTGATGCAGGAGATCAAGGCCGAGTTCACGATCGTCATCGTCACCCACAACATGCAGCAGGCGGCCCGGACCTCCGACGCCACCGCCTTCTTCACCACCGAGGTGGCCTCGGAGGGCGATCGGCGCAGCGGCATCCTGATCGAGTTCGACCGGACCGAGAAGATCTTCTCCAACCCGTCCGACGAGCGAACCGAGAACTACATCACCGGTCGGTTCGGCTGACGGACGAAAGAGATCGGGAACGGCGGCAGCGAACGATGGACGGCCCCGGACCATTTCGCAGCGCGTTCTACGAGGAGCTGGACCAGATCCGGCTGCAGGTCGAGCTGATGGGCGTGCGGGTCGACCAGAACCTGGAGCGGATGCGCGACATCCTGCGCACCGGCGACACCGAGCTGGCGGCCCTGGCCATCCAGGCCGACGACGACATCGACGCCATGCATGTCTCGCTGCTCGAGCGGTGTTACGGACTGCTCGGCCGGGAAGCTCCGGTGGCATCGGACCTGCGCTTCGTGGTGTCGGTCGTGCGCATCCTGTCCGAGCTGGAACGGATCGGTGACCTGGCCCTGCGGGTGATCAAGCTGGCCCCGGCGGTCGAGGAGCTGAGCACCACCGGCGACCCCTGGGACGTCCTGCAGACCATGGTCGACACGGCGGTGGAGCAGTACCGCACCGCCCTACGGGCCTGGTCGGCCCAGGACCTGGCTCTGGCCAGCCAGCTCGCCGACCATCCGCCGTCGCTGCTGGCGTTCCACGAACGGCTGCTGGGGGCCGACCTGTTCGGCCGGGACCAGCGCGACACCCTGCGGCTGGCCATGGGGCTGTTCGTCATCGCCCAGGCCGCCGACCGGATCGCCGACCACGCCGTGATCATCGCCGCCCGTCTGCGCTACCTGCTGACCGGCGAGCCCAGCCATTTGAGCGCCGAGGTCCGATGATCAGCCGCGGCCCAGCAGACTTAGGGCCATGAGGGTCCTGATCACGAACGATGACGGCGTGGCTTCCCCGGGGCTGCACGCCTTGGCCCGAGGCGTGGCCGACGCCGGCCATGAGGTGGTGGTGGTTGCCCCGTCGACCGACATGAGCGGTGCCGGAGCCAGCTTGGGCCGACTCCACGCCGATCAGCACATCGACGCGGAAGAGGTGGACCTGCCCGGCGCCGAGGACGTGCCGGCCTTCGCCATCGCCGGTCCACCCGGCCTGTGCGTGCTGGCGGCCCGTCTCGGCGGCTTCGGCGATCCCCCCGAGCTCGTGGTTTCGGGCATCAACCCCGGCTGCAACACCGGCCGGGCCATCCTGCACTCCGGCACCGTCGGGGCCGCCCTAACCGCCGCCAACTTCGGCTGTCGGGGGGTGGCCATCAGCATCGACGCCGCCGCGGACTCC
>DASXTK010000080.1:0-4157 GCA_036505485.1 Acidimicrobiales bacterium | reverse complement strand
GTCGTCGCCTCCGCAGGCCGCGAGCAGCACGCTCACGGCGATGGTCGAGGCCACGACGAACCGAAAGACTTGTGGTTTGCGTCCCAGCACGGCGCGTGATCGTAACGCAGCCTTACGCCGTAGCGAAACGCGCCCTCCAGGAGCCGAGTACGCCACTGTCTGTCCTGGTGCCCGGGGCCATGACCCTGTCGACCTTGACTTACGTGGTAGACACCGGGGCTTTAAGGGACAGGTGCGCCGGCGAAGGTGCCGAGCGTGGAGCGGAAGATACAAACCCAATGAACAAGTGGCTAAGTGGCGGCGTTGCCCTGGGGCTGGCCGCTGCCGGAACGTTTGGGCTTGCTGGGCCCGGGTCCGCGCAAGCGGCTCCGTTGAAGGCAACCGTCGTGACCCCGGTGATCGAGCCCCTCCAGCACGCTGTTTTCCAGTCGATCGATCCGTGTCTCGATCCTTCGATGCCGCCCGAACATGGAATGCCCGGCCGGCTGTCGGTCGACCTGGCATTCGGAGGCGAGGTGGTCTTCAACTTCGATGAGGTCCCGGACGCCGACGGCAGTTGGTCCATCGAGGTCTTCATGGAGTTCGACGACGGCACTCCGGCGCCGTTGGAGGTCGGTGACTACATGGTCGCAGTCCGCTGTCTTCCCGCCGACGAAGAGATGACTGAGCCAGTGGCGAACTACGAGCCGCTGAGCTTCACCGTGGCCGAGGCGACCACCCCGCCCCCCGAGACGCCGCCCGCCGAGGAGCCCGCACCGGCCGCGCCGGTTCGTCAGCAGCCTCGCTTCACCGGCTGATCCAGAATTTCCAAGGGTTTCACTGACGGTGGCCGCCCCGAGTGGGCGGCCACCGCCGCGTCCCGGGCGAATCTTGTGCGCCGTCCCGGCGCCGGGTGGGGGCACAACGACGCCTCCGGCGGCTGCTGCGCCGGTGCGGGCGAATCCAAACTTCACTGGTTGAGGTAGATCTAGACGAAGAACTGAACGAGCCGCCCCCGGGACCCGTGTTTGACACCGGGTCCCGGGGGCGAGTTCGGTTGTAGGAGGAGGTCGGGCGATGCAGCGCTTGCTGGGTGGCGGACTAGCGGTTGGACTAGTGACGGCGGCCGGAGCGTTCGTGCTGACGGCCGTGCCCGGAGCCGCGCAGGAGGACCTCCTCAAGGCCGAGATATCGACGTGGGACGCTCACCCGGGCGAGCTGATCACCGTGACCTCGGTCGATCCGTGCGTGACCTTCGACGGCACGACCCCAGGCGACATCGTCATGTGGAGCCTGGTGATGGCCAACTCCGAGGACGTGTCGATCATCAAGTCGGTGGCCGAGGTCGACGCCGAGGGGCATTGGGACCTCAGCTTCGGGGCACCCCAGGACCCGGTCCCCGCGCACTACCTGTTCAAGGCGGTGTGCGCGCTGCCGGAGTCGACCGGCCCGGTTCCCGACAGAGGTGACGGGACGGTCGAAGTCCGGTCCTACGCCACGCTGGAGTTCCTGGTGACCAACACCGAGCCGGCTGAAGAGGGTCCGGGCACGGACATGACCACGATCGTGCCTCGGCCGTCCACCGGTGGGGCGACGACGCCGTTGGTGGTGATCCCGGACCCGGCGCCGGCCACACCCGTCCGGGTCCAACCCGACTTCACCGGCTGATGTGATTCCCGCCCGTAAGGCGGTTACCTTACGGCCGGGGAGGGCAGGGGGATGCGACACAGGGTGAGGTTGGGGCTGATCGCGGCGTTGGTAGCTGTCGTGCTCACGAGCGTGACAGCCGGAGCAGCCGAGCCGCGAGGGGTGAGCGGGGACATCACCCCGGTGCACGATCCGACGATGGTCCGGGACGGGGACACCTGGTACCTGTTCTCGACCGGTGACGGCATGCCCATCCGCCGCTCCGGCGACCTGGCGCACTGGGAGCCGGTGGGTCTGGTGTTCCCGGATGGCCTGCCCGACTGGGTCTTCGACGAGGTCCCGGGACTCAACCGCGGCGAGCGCAACGCCTGGGCGCCGGACATCTCCCTGGTCAACGGGCGCTGGCACCTCTACTGGTCGATCGCGGTGTTCGGCACCCGCCAGGCCGTGACCGGGCTGATGACCAACGCCACCCTCGACCCCACCGATCCCGACTATCGCTGGGTCGACGAGGGGCCGGTCCTGACCACGGTCGAGGGCGACCCGACCGCCGCCATCGACTCCAACGCGGTCACCGACGCCGGAACCGGCCGCCGCTGGCTGGTGTACGGCTCGTTCTGGGACGGCATCTTCATCCGCCAGCTCGACCCGGTGACCGGCAAGCTCCGGCCGGACGCTCCGGCCCACAACATCGCCCGCCGCCAGATCTGGTTCCAAGGCATCGAAGGCGCCTATGCGGTCCAGCACGACGGCTGGTGGTGGTTGTTCGCCTCGTTCGGCTTCTGCTGTCAGGGCGTCCGCTCGAACTACTCGATCCACGTCGGCCGGTCCCGGTCGATCACCGGGCCCTACGTCGACGCCGCGGGCCAGTCGATGTTGGACAACGGTGGCACCACGCTGACCGGCTCGTACGGCGACGTGGTCGGACCGGGACACGGCTCGGTGGTGCAGGACGGCGATCGCTGGCTGCTGGTGCACCACTTCTACGACCGGGCCAACAACGGCGTGCCGACGCTGTCGATCCGCCCGGTGCTGTGGGGTCCCGATGGCTGGCCGGTCGCGGCCGATCCCGGCTTCAGTCCCGCCGACGCCCCTGAACCGGGCGAAGTCACTGGGACCTGGCATCTGAGCGGCTACCCGGAGGAGTGCTCGGCCCGAGCGCCCGACGACGTCACCGTGACCTTGCAGCCCGACGGCCGCGTTCTGCCCGCGGGGAGTTGGCAGGTGGTCGACGACCATCTGGAGCTCTCCGGCGTGGCCTTCGACGGGGTCCAACGGAACTTCTGGCTGCTGGTCGACCCGGCGACCGGCACCAGTTTCGGGCGGGACGACCGCACCGCCGCGGTCCGGGCCAACCGGGTGGACGCCGGCGCCGTTCCCGGCGGGACCGTCGGTGCCTGCGGTCCGCCGCCGACGACACCGCCGGGTCCACGCCCAGCTCCTGGTGATCCTGTCCCGGCCCCGCCGGTGGTCGCAGCGCCGACGTTCACCGGCTGACCGCTGCGATACTGCCCGCCATGCTGGACCAGGAATCCTTCCGTGACCAGGCCCTTGTCCTGGCCGAACAGGACGCCTCGCTCGCTGCCATCGTCCAGGACTACGGACTGCCGAGCTTCTGGCATCGTCCGCCCACCTTCGCCACCTTGGCGTTGCTCATCGTCGAGCAGCAGGTGTCGCTGGCTTCGGCCAAGGCGGTGTTCGACCGGCTGACCCTGGCGCTGGGCCAGGTCACCCCGGCAACCCTGCTCCGGGCCGAGCAAGACGTGCTCGTGGGGGTCGGGCTCACCCGGCAGAAGATGCGCTACCTCCGGCTGCTGGCGGCGGCTTCGGCTGAGGGCACCTTCGACCAGGTCGCTCTGCTCGACCAGACCGATGACCTGGCCCGGCGAGCCCTCCTGGCCTTGACCGGGGTCGGACCGTGGACCGCCGACGCCTATCTGTTGAGCGCGCTGCGCCGTCCGGACATCTGGCCCGTCGGCGACCGCGCCCTCCAGGTCGGGGTAGGCGAGACGCTCGAGATGCCCGAACCCCCAACAGCGCTAGAGCTAGAGGTCATCGGCGAACGCTGGCGCCCGTCCCGCTCGGTGGTAGCCCGCCTGATCTGGCACGCCTACCTATCCCGCCGCGGCCGCACCGAACCCGACGTGATCGGCCTGGACTGATCCATCCGAAATTGAGGCTCTTGTGACCTATCCGTGGGTGATCTGTCGGTCGAGTTCGGCTGGATGCTCACGTGGAGCGCGGGCTTCGCCGGTGGAACGACGCTCCGAGGGATGGTGGCGGAGCGGAGCGGCTTGTTCCATCGCTCTTTGAACGTTTTTGGTTGCCTACCAACCAAAAACGTTCAAGAGCTCCCGGAGGCCGGTCCCCGACGACCCAACGTGTTCCCGGCATCGGGTTGAGCCACAAAGACCGTTCGGGGCCAGCTCGTTTGACCGCCGCCCTTCCCTCGAAGCGTCATTTAGCCACCGAGAGCAGCCCATGGCGTCACCGAGCCGCGAAACTCGACCCACGGACAGGTCACAAGAGCC
>DASXTK010000079.1:0-5820 GCA_036505485.1 Acidimicrobiales bacterium | reverse complement strand
GCGGTGGGTCTTTGCCGTCGGGGTGGAGGGGTGCGGCCGGCGGAGTGTTTCGACATTGCCCCCGAGATGGGCCCGTTAGGGCGTGTCTCGGCAAGGTCGTTGTAAGGACACCACCGACATTGTTTTCGACAGTTTCTGCTGCTCCGAGGGCCTTAATTGTCAGATCCCCGGAGGATGATGGGATGCATGGACGGGATCGGAGAGTTGATCCAAAGCATCGACCTCATAGCCTCCGTGGACGCCGAGGTCACCGACGAAGACCTCCACGACGGACTCGTGGCACTGCGTCGCCAATCGGCTCGGCTGCGGGCCGAG
Organism: Acidimicrobiales bacterium; assembly: GCA_036505485.1. Lineage (GTDB taxonomy): Bacteria > Actinomycetota > Acidimicrobiia > Acidimicrobiales > VFJN01 > DASXTK01. The sequence goes on along the minus strand of DASXTK010000079.1, from coordinate 5,505 downwards.
GAGATCCGCCTCACCGGGATGTACGACCTCCGCAAGGGTTACGCCGCCGATGGTTCGAAGTCCGCGGCGGCCCGCCTGGCGCGGGACGCGAGGTGTTCGTTGAAGGCGATGCGCCACCAGGTGTATCTGTCCAAGCGGTCGCGGTTGATGCCACGGGTGGCGGAGGCCTTCGCCGCGGGGACGATCAGCGAGGACCATGTCCGGGTGTTCGCCCGGGTGGCCGGGTCGCACAGTCCGGCGGTGAAAGCAGCGTTCGCCGACGCCGAAAGCTTGTTGTTGGACCACGCCCACGAACTTGAGTTCGCGGAGTTCGTGGCCGCGGTGCGGTACTGGGAACAACTGGTGGACCAGGACGGCGCCGAAGACAAAGCCACCAACGACTACCAGGCCCGACACCTCAACGTCTCCGACATGCTCGACGGCGTGAAGCGAGTGGATGGGCAGATGGACGCCATTGGTGGGGAGATCTTCGTCACTGAGTTGGAACGGTTGGAGACGGCGTTGTTTCGGGCCGACTGGGCCGAAGCGAAAGTCACCTGGGGGGATCAGACCAGTATCGACAAACTGGCTCGGACGTCGGGGCAGCGTCGTCATGACGCGCTGGTGGAGATGGCGACCCGCTCCGCCACCATGCCCAAAGACGGACGCCGCCCCTCACCCCTCTTCACGGTCCTGGTCGGCTGGGAAACCTTCAAAGGCCGCATCTGCAAACTGGCCTCCGGGCAGACCATCACCCCGGGACAAGCAGCACCATGGCTGTTCGACGCCGAAATCGAACGCGTCGTGTTCGACACCCCCAACCGAGTCATCGAAGTCGGCAAACGGGACCGGTTCTTCCGCGGCGGGTTACGCCGCGCCATCCAGGTCCGAGACCAACACTGCACCCACCCCGGCTGCGACATCCCCTACCCGCACTGCGCCATCGACCACACCCAGCCCTACGACAAGGACGGCGAGACCATCCAAAGCAACGGGCGGCTCAGATGCCGCCACCACAACCCCACAGACAACGGCTGGACACCCCAACCCGACGATGAACCCGACGACGAGGACATCAACGACGACGAAGACGACGACGACCCCGAACCCGACGACACCGGGTGACCGCTAGGGGCGGTCGGGGCCCAGGCGTCCGGCGATCATGATGGCGAGGACGGTGGCCAGGGATACGGCGGGGGAGAAGCGGTCAGCGAAGGCCGCCACCACCGCCAGGGCCGCCAGGCAGGGGAGGGTGCCCGCGATCATGCGAGTCGCTTCGCCCGTCACTCGGATCGAGATCGCGGCACCCACAAGGACGTACACCACGAGGGCGTCGCAGAGGAGGCGTAGGTCTCCGGTGAAGTCGGTGTCGGTGACGGCTGCGCCCACGATTGCTCCGAGACCGGCCGATGCGGCGAGGACTGCTCCGACGAGGGCGAAGTGGCCGAACACGAACACGTCCCGGACCAGAGCGAAGGCTCGGTGGCGTGGGTCTGGGTCCACTCGGGCGTCTTCGAACGCCACGGTCATGTTGGCCGAGGCGAAGTCGAAGTAGCTCGACCACAGGCTGGCCAGGATCCCGAACCCGGCCAGTCCGGTCATGACCACCTTGGACGACGGCTCGATCTGGGCCATCGCCGCGGCGATCTGCACCACGCCCTCGCCCAGAGCCACGATCACGAGCAGCCCGAACCGCTCCACCAACAGCTCGATGTCGAACCGGACTGCGCCGACGCTTGGCTGCACGCCGATCTGCTCCCGGATCCGTATGACGAGTTCCACGCCGATCGACACCGCCCACAACCCGTAGGCGCCCGGAGTTCCCAGTGGGATCGAGACCGCCCACAGGACTGCCGAGACCGAGTAACAGATGTAGCTGGCCGACGGGGGACGGTCGTCCGGGTGCGCCAGGTGCCACGCCGCCACGAGCACGAGCATGACCACCCGCGACGCGGCGAAGCCGGCTGCGTAGAGCGCCACATCACCGTCGAGTCCCGACGCCACCCCGGCGGTCATGAGCAACAAGCAGCCCATGTTGAGCAGCACCAGCACCCGGTGGCCCGGGCCCGACTCCCCGAACAGGTTGCTCGACACCGTGTACGACACCCAGGCCCACCAGGCCGGAGCGAAGAAGCCCAGGACCTTGAACGTCGTGCCCAACCCCGGGTCCGCGACCAGTCCGTGGGCCAGCTGCGCGAACAGCGCCACGAACAGCAGGTCGTAGAACAGCTCCAGCCAGCTGGCGTGGCGTTTCTCACGGCCGTCCGGCAGGACCCGGGCATCGGTCATCGCCGCGGAAGCTAACCGCGGCGCAGGGCGGTCAGGGGCGGCGGCGCTCATCTAGGGTCGGGCGATGGCTGCTGAAGGGACGGGCGATCTGCCCGCGGTGCTGCTGCTTCACGGGTTCGCCACCTCGGCCGCCCGGACCTGGGGCGACAACGGGTGGATCGATCTGGTCGGCGACATGGGTCGCACGGTCCTGGCCCCCGATCTGTTGGGGCACGGGACATCCCCCAAGCCCCACGATCCCGAGGCCTACGCCGACCTCGGTGGGCCGATCCTCGAGGTGATGCCGGACGAACCGGTCGACGCCATCGGCTTCTCCCTTGGCGCCCGGGTCCTCCTGGAGATCGCCGTGCGGCACCCCGAGCGGTTCCGGAAGCTCGTGCTCTCGGGCGTCGGAGCCAACCTGTTCCGCACCGAGGGCTCGGATCTGGTGCGCCGTGCGTTGCAGGGTGACGCCGACCTGACCGATCCGGTGGCCCGCTACTTCGCCACCCTGGCCTCGGAGGCCGACGGCGACCCGGTGGCCCTCGATGCCTTGCTCCAGGCCGACCACTTGCCCCTCACCGCCGAGAACCTGGCCGCGATGGCCTGTCCCACCCTGGTGGTCCTGGGAGAGCACGACTTCGCCGGCCCCGCCGACCCCTTGGTCGACGCCCTCCCCGACGCCCAGCTGGTGATGCTGCCCCGGACCGACCACTTCGCCACTCCCAAGGACTTCCGGTTCATCGACGCCGCCCTCGACTTCATCAACGGCGACACATAGCCGGCCCGGTCGCAACGAAACGAGGCGCCCAAGCCAGCGGCGAAATTGAGATGCAGATGGTTGCTAGGCAACCGCTGACATCTCAATTTCGGCTGCTGCCACACGGTCGCTGGACTTCCGCACGTTACGTGTTATAACCATCACTTCTTGTGGTAATGGTGACCGTGGCGGGTCCAGGAGTTCATGCGATGAAGCAGTGGATCGCCGCCGTGGCGTTCATGGGTGCGATGGTCGGACTGTGGGTGCCAGCCACCGACGGTGCGATCGGCGGACTGGCGCAGCCGGCATCGCTCAGCGCCACCCTCTCACCCACCTACGTGCAGCCGGGCGCCCAGATCACGGCCACCTCGACCCAGCCGTGCCCCCAGCCCATGCAGGTTTTCTGGAGCCTGGGCCCGGGCTCGCTGAGCGGCTCGGTCCAGACCAACACCGAGGGCAGCTGGGTCGTGCGCATCACCGCCCCCCGCACCCCCGGCGCTTACCCGTTCTTCGCCTACTGCGCCTTCAACCAGGGCGGGAACGCCATCGCCATGTACAACCAGCTCAACTTCACGGTGGTGGCCCAGAACCGGCCGCCCCGCTTCACCGGCTGAGCCCGGGGCTCATCGGGAATGCGCGTCCTCCTCTTACTGGCCTGCGTGGTCGGCGCTGCGGCCTTGATCGCCCGGCACAACAGCAGCGAAGCCTTCACCCCGGCCTGGGTGGCGACCGCGGCGGTGGCCGACGTGGCCGTCTATCCGACTCCGGCCGCGCCCGAGCCCACCATGCACCTCACCAGCCCCACCGCTGACGGCGATCCGCTGGTGCTCCTGGTCGCCGGGACGGCCAAGGACGTGGAGAAGGACGACGCCTGGCTGCCGGTCCATCTGCCCGTGCGCCCCAACGGCAGCCAGGGCTGGGTGCGAGCCGCCGACGTCACCGTCTCCACCAACGACTACCGCATCCTGATCGACCTCGACGACCGGAAGCTCACGCTCACCCACGAGGGCGAGGTGGTGTTCAAGACCGCCATCGGGGTGGGCAAGGACAACACCCCCACGCCTGGCGGCATCTACTACATCGACGAGCTGATCCAACCCACCGAGGCGAATGGGCTCTATGGGCCGTTCGCCTACGGACTCTCGGGTTTCTCCGACAGTCCCGCGGCCGCCAACTTCCGTGGCGGTGACGGGGCGCTCGGCATCCACGGCACCAACGATCCGGATTCGATCGGCAAGCAGACCAGCCACGGCTGCATCCGGGTGCCCAACGACGTGATCAGCCACATGGCCACGATCCTGCCGCTGGGGACCCCGGTCGAGATCGTCTGATCGCCTTCTGACACTTCGGCCCGCTGACCTACTGTCGAACCCGATGCCAGTCGGCCGCCGGCAACGCAAGAAGGAGGAGCTACGGGCGCGCATCCTGGACGCTGCGTCCCAGCTCATAGCCCGGCAGGGCCTGGCCGCCACCACGGTGGACCAGATCGCCGAGTTGGCCGACATCTCCCAGACAACCTTCTTCAACTACTTCCGCAACAAGGCCCACCTGGTCGATGCCCTGGTGGCCCGGATGGTCCGGTTCTTCGACGACACCGTGGACCGGGTGCACGGGGTGGACGCCTCAGCGGTCCAGAAGGTGGAGACGCTGTTCCAACTGGCCGTGGACCTCACCGAGGGCCAGCACCGCTTCGTGCGGGACCTCATCGGTGAGACCGCCCGCTCGTCCACCCTCGAGGCCCGGATCAGCTTCGAGCACATGCGGGCGGTGCTGACCGAGGACCTGGCCCAGAGCCAGGCCCGGGGCGAGGTGCGCCGCGACCAGAGCGCCCAGGACCTGGCCGACGCGGTGCTCGGCCTCTACGTCTCGGCCTTCCTGTTCTGGACCACCGACGCCAGCTACTCGGTGGCCGAACGCCTGCGGACCTCAGCTCTGCTGGCCACCGACCTGATCGAACAGAGGGGATGAGGGCCGGGCGTACGGCGGAGGTACCGGAGGCGACGGCGGCGCGAACGGTTGCGCGGGCAGGGCGGCGAGAACCGGGGCCGGCAGGTGCACGGTGGCGGTGATGCCGCGGGCGCCGGGGATGGGGGACGCCGCCACCTGCACGTAGATGCCGTGGCGCTTGGCCAGGTTCCCGGCCACGTAGTGCCCCAGGTACTTCGACGGCGCCACCGTGAACGACTCGGCCCCGGCGAGCCGGCGGTTGGCCTGGTCGACCTCCTCGGGCGGCATCCCGATCCCGTTGTCGACGATGGCCAGGGTGTAGCCGTTGACGGCCGGATGCCGGCGGCCCCGCATCTCCACGTACTGGTCCTCGGGCGAGAAGATCAGGGCGTTCTCGATCAGCTCGGCCAGGAGGTGCACCACATCGGCCGCGGCACCACCGGAGACCGTGGCCGGCTCGATGGCCTGCACTCCGACCCGCTGGTAGTCCTCGACCTCGCCGATGGCCGAGCGGATGATGTCGGCCATCCGCACCGGCGCGGTCCATTGGC
>DASXTK010000078.1:0-1920 GCA_036505485.1 Acidimicrobiales bacterium | reverse complement strand
AGCTGGAAGTTGACGTAGTTCCCGCCGGTCGAGAAGGGCCGGATCCGCTCCCACCCATCCCGGGCCCAGGCCACATGCGGATCGGAGGGGGCGCCGGGTGGCCAGGTGGCGTTGAACCCGCCGATGTAGTGGGCGTCGCGGTTGCCGACCGCCCCGTCGTCGTCCTGGTGGTCGTTGAGGGCGCCGGCGAGGTGGAAGATGATCGACTGGGACAGCGGCGAGGTCACCTGCAGCGCACTGCTCCGGAAGGCGTCCAGGAACCCGCTGGACAGGCCAGGGAGGAACTCGGCCTTCCAGTAGCGGTGCAGCCACTTGGGCTCCATGGCATTGAGCATCGACTGCATGGCGGCATACGGCTTGGGGCCGACCAGGTCCACGATCGGGTTCCCGAGCGCGCGAACCGCGGCAAGGTCGGCGTCGGCGTTCGCGCCGCTGTGACATATCTGGATCCCGGCGATGGGCTTGCCGTGCCAGGCTTGGGGCAGGAACGGGGCCGGCGGGGCGAGCCGCACGATCGCGGCGGCGGTCAGCTCGCGCGGGGCCGACTCGGTGAGGTCGCGATATGTGGCGAGCACGTCGTCGGCCCGGTCGGCGCTCCAGATGATGAGCCCGCCGGTGATGATCGGGCCGACCTGGTGCAGGCGGAAGCTGAACCGGGTGACCACCCCGAAGTTGCCGCCACCACCCCGCAGGGCCCAGAACAGCTCGGGGTGCTGGTCGCGGTTGGCGGTGCGGATGGCACCGTCGGCACAGACGACCTGGACCTCGGCGAGGTTGTCGACCGTCCAGCCAAAGCGGCGGGCCAGATACCCAAAGCCGCCGCCCAGGGTCAGGCCGGCCACACCGGTCTCGGACACAAAGCCGAGCACCGTGGCCAGCCCGTGCTTCTGAGTGGCCTGGTCGACGTCGCCGAGCAGACAGCCCGGCCCGACGTGGGCGAGCTTGGCCTGGGGGTCGACGGCGACCTCGCGCAGGCGGGACAGGTCGAGGGTCAGGCCGCCCTGGGCGATGGCGGTGCCGGCGATGTTGTGGCCGCCGCCCTTGATGCTGAGCAGCAGCCCGTGGTCCCGCGCGAACCCGACCGCGGCGGCGACGTCGTGGGCCGAGGTCGGCTGGAGGACAAGGGCGGGGAGCCTGGCCGCGATGCCGTTCCAGATCGCGACGGCCTCGTTCCAACCCTGGTCGCCGGCCACCAGCAGCCGGCCCTGGACCCGCGAGTCCAGGTCCTCCAGTTGCTCGGAGGTCAGCGTGTGGTGTCCGCCGTCAAGTCCGGCGAGCTCGATGGTGCCGGTGATGGTCATGACAGGGCCTCCTCCAAGCCGGCCGGTTGTCCCCGGACCCCCTCGTCGGTATACTCCAAACGCCAGTAACCGTATGCTTGCGTTTGGAGTATGTCAAGACCCATGGACCAGTCCCCGCCCGGCCTGACCACGACCTCCTACGCCGTCCTCGCCCAGCTCGCCGTGCACCCGTGGTCCACCTACGAGCTGGCCCGCCAGCGGGTCCGCTACTTCCGCTACGTCTGGCCCCGCGCCGAAAGCGCCATCTACCGCGAGGTCAAACGGCTGGCCGCCATGCGGCTCGTCGCGGCCAGGCGCGAATACGTCGGGAAACGGCCACGGACGGTGTACTCGATCACCGAGGCGGGTCGGCAGGTGCTGCGCGAGTGGCTCGACACTCCGGTGTCCCCGTTCGCGATGGACTTCGAGGCGATGATCCGGCTCTTCATCGCCCCCCTGGGCACCAAGGAGCAGCTCCTCGCCACCCTCCAGCAGGTCCGCGACGACGCCCAGGAGATGCTGGCCTTCGGCGGCGCCGTCAAACAGGAGTTCCTGGACGGCCGGGCGGCGCTGCAAGACCAGGTCTACATCCGCGCCCACGCCGTCGACTTCTTCATCAGCCTCCTCACCACCGTCGACG
>DASXTK010000077.1:0-8263 GCA_036505485.1 Acidimicrobiales bacterium | reverse complement strand
CGGGGTGGCTGGCGTCGAAGCCCACGGTCCGCTGGTGCAGGCTGACGAACAATGACCGGTAGGGCTCACGCTCCAGCCGGCCGCGCAGATCCTCCGTCTGGTCCGGGGCGTAGAGGATGCGGGGCCGAGGGCTGCCGGTCCCGGGGACAACTCGCTCGGTCCGCTCCCCCGGGGCCGCCGCCGCCGGCTCGACGCGCGCCAGGGGGACCAGGCCCACGACCACGGCCGCCAACGCAATCGATCGCAGCACTGCTCCCCCCGCCCTCGGTCCAGGCGCGGACCTTACGTTCTCGGAAGGCGTAAGGTCCGAGGACCGGTCCCATTGATGGCAACACGCGGGGAGCGAACGAGGGGGAAGATCATGGGAAACCGGGCGTTGGGGATTGCTGGCGCGGTGGCTGTGCTCAGCCTGGTCGTCGTCGGGTGTGGGTCGGACGGCGACGACGGCGCGAACGCGCGGGATCCGTCGGGATCGGATCGCTCCGGCCACGACGAGACGGCCTCCGAGGCCGCGATCCTCGGCGACGCCTGCGACTTCGACGGCGAGTCCTCCCAACCGCAGACCACCACCTCGGTGCAGGTGACCCTGAACGAGTACTCGATGGTGGTGCTGCCCGCAGAGGTGCCGGCGGGCACGACCGAGTTCGTGGCCAACAACGAGGGCACGATCGAGCACGAGGTGGCCATCATCCGCTTCGACGGCGAGCCGGGGGCTCTGCCGTTGAGCATCGTGGATGGCGTGGACGAGTCCCAGCTGCCCGACGGTGCCGTGGTCGGGCGGATCAAGCAGTTCCGGGCCGGGCAGAGCTGCCGAGCCATGTTCGACCTGACCCCGGGCCGGTACGCGCTCGTGTGCAACGTCGTGGACGACGGTTCGAACCCGCACTATTCCCGGGGGATGTACACCGGCTTCACCGTGACCTGACCAGTCTGGCCTTACATAGTCAGGGGTACGCCTCAACTGCATATCGCAAGCGAAAGGACATGCAGATGTTGATGGCAGTTGAGGTGATGGACCCGACGGTGAAGATGCTCTTCTTCGGCGTCTCCGTCGCCTGTTTCGTTGTCGGCGCGGTCGGCTACAGCTGGGGCAAGCTGTCGTTCGTCGCCGCTGGATTGGCGCTCTTCGCGTTCCCGTGGTTCTGGGACGCCTTGGCAGCCTCCTGACGTCACCCTCCGGGGGTGCGGTCATCTCCCCTTGATGGCCGCACTCCCGGAACCTCAGCGGCCCCCAACTCCCGCAGCAACGCCAGCGCCGCCTCCCGGGACCCGGTCATGACAGGAGGCCGAGGTGAGTGAAGGCGGACTTGGCGAAGGTGTTGAGAGGCAGGGCGGCCAGCTCGTCGGCGTGGAACCAGCGAGCGTCCATGGTCTCGTCCCCGTCGGGATGGGGTTCGCCGGCGATGACCTCGGCCTCGTAGATCACGGCGACGTTGGCAACATGGTCACCGTTGACATAGTGGTGTTCGAAGGCGGTGCCGCCGACCGCGTCGATGATCCTGGTCAGGTTGACCTCCACGCCGGCCTCCTCCTGCGCCTCCCGTCGAGCGGCATCGTCGGGCGACTCACCGACCTCCACCATGCCCCCGATGGTCCCCCACAGCTCGTCGTCGGTGCTGCGGACCAGCAGGATCTGGCCAGCGTCGTTGCGAGGCCACACGCTGACCGTCGGCACCAGGAGGAGACGGGATCCGACCACGGCCCGCAACGAACTGATGTAAGGCGAAACCGCCATGCCGCACAGTAGGTCCCGGGGCCGTCGATGAGTTCGGCGGCCGCCCGTCGTCTCCTCAGGCGTGAACGCTGTGTGGAGGGAGACGACGATGCACCTCACCACCACGGACCAGACGAACCACCTTCGGACCCTGTCCGCCGAGTCCATCCGGGAGACCGGCTGGCGGCTGCGGCACGAGACGCTCACTGCCGCCGACGAGGTCGCCTGGTGGAGCGCCACCGCTCGGGTGGGTCGCCAGCTCCGCAGTCAGGGCCAGCGTCTCGCCGCGGCCACCGCGGCCGGCATCGCCGCTCAAGCCGTCAAGCACGCGGCGCTGCGGGCCGGACTGGCGCTCGACGATCCCGACGTCATCCTCGCGGCCCGGGCCGCGTCCGACGCCGCCACCGCGGTAGTGGCCGACAACGGCACGCTCGCCGAGACCCGCTACTTCCTCGACCGCCTGCAGCTCCCCGTCTTCTCCACAGTCGCGGCGTGACCGCCAGGCCGGCTGGGGCTCAGCGGCCGGGGAGGAGGGTGGCGACCAGGCCGTCGGCGTGGGTCTCCACCCAGGCCGGATCGGTGGGCTCGGCGCCGGTCAGCAGGCGGGCCTCGGGGGCGTTGACGAAGGGGAGGGAGGCTGCGCCGACCAGCACGTAGTGGACCATCGCGGGGTCGATGGGGGCGGCGATCCCGGCGGCCCGCAGGCGGACCCAGACCTCCCGCACCGCGTCGTAGAGCGGACGGACGTGGCGCTCGGTCATCCACGCCAGACGGTCGCTGGTCGCGGTGCCCTCGTGCACCATGATCTGGTTGAGCTCGGGGTGGGCCGCGGCGAAGCGCACGAACCGGCGGACGATGTCGGCGAACCCGTCGGCCAGTGCGTCGATCTCGTTGTCGTCACCCGGCAACACCAGTCCCTCCATCGCCCGGCCCAGCAGCTCGAAGAGGTGGTCGACGGCCGCGGTCCACAGCGCCTCCTTGGAAGCGAAGTGGTAGTTGATCTGGGGCTGGTGGGCATCGACCCGCTGGGCGATGGCCCGGGTCGACGCCCCGTCGAACCCCTTGGCCCCGAACTCGATCAGCGCCGACTCCAGCAACCGCTCGCGGATGTCCTGGCGGGCCCGGCGGGCACGGGGCAAGGTCTTCTGCGCTTGCGGCACCATCAGAGAGTACATATTATCGATCGATAATAATTAGACGCTCAACCGAAAGAGACCGAGCGTGCCGATCCTCCCCCTGCCCACCGATCCCTACACCCCGCCGACCGACCGTGACATGCTCCCGTCGGAACGGCGGGCGTTCGTCCGCACCCACCGCACCTGCGTCTTCGGGACCACCCGGCGCGCCGACGGTCCGGCCATGTCCGTCGTGTACTACGTCCCCACCGAGGACGATGAGCTGCTCGTGTCCACCATGCGGGAGCGGGGCAAGGCCAAGGCCGTCGCCCGGAACGGCAAGGTCAGCCTGTGCGTCCTGGACGAGACCTGGCCCTTCAGCTACCTGCAGGTCTATTGCGAGGCCGCGGTCGACAACGATCCCGACCTGGTGGTCGACGTGATGATGGCGGTGGCCGGACGCATGTCCGGGGAACCGCTGGCCGACGAGCTGCGCCCGGCGGTCCAGGCCATGGCCGAGAGCGAGGATCGGGTCGTGCTGCGGTGCCGGCCGTATGAGACCTTCGCCCAGCCGCCCCGCCACCTCCATCGCAACGACCAAGCTGCGACGATGACCCACTGGGTCTCGACCACGATGGCCTGGGACGCGATCGACGAAGGAGCATCCGCATGAAGCTGGCCAACCTCCACGGGCGAGCCACGTTGGTCTATGGCATCGGCCACGGCGACGGGGTCATCGGCATAGACGTGGCCGCGGCCTCCGACGCCCGGTTCGGTCCGGACGTCCAGCCGCTCTACGACGACTGGACCGCGTTTCGGGCGTTCGCCGCCGGTCTCGAGGCGCCGGACGACGACTCTCCCCACGCCGTCGCGGTAGCCGTCGCCGAGACCGCCCTGGGCTCTCCGGTTCCGGCGCCCCGCCAGGTTTTCGGCATCGGACTGAACTACCGGGCCCACGCCGAGGAGTCGGGCATCACGGTTCCCTCCATCCCGGCCACGTTCACCAAGTTTCCGGCCTGCCTCACCGGTCCCTACGACGAGGTGACGCTGTCGAGCGGAACCGTCGACTGGGAGGTCGAGCTGGTCGTGGTGCTCGGGGTCCGAGCCGACCGGGCTGACGAGGCCGACGGCTGGTCGCACGTCGCCGGGCTGGCCGTGGGCCAGGACGTCTCGGACCGCACCGTGCAGTTCGCCGCCGGCGGACAGTTCAGCCTGGGCAAGTCCTACCGCGGCTACGGACCCATCGGTCCCTGGCTGGTCACCCCCGACGACCTCGACGACCCCGACGACCTGGCCCTGGGCTGCGCCATCGACGGGGAGAAGGTCCAGGACGCCCGGACCAGCGACCTGATCTTCAGCGTTCCCCGCTTGATCGCCGAGCTGTCCGCGGTCGTGCCCCTGCTGCCCGGCGACGTCATCTTCACCGGCACACCCGCCGGGGTGGGGCACGCCCGCCGGCCGCCCCGGTTCCTCCAGCCCGGGGAGACCGTCGAGAGCTGGATCGAGGGCATCGGGACCATCCGCAACCGCTTCGTCGCCTCGGGCGGCGCCTGATGGTGGAGTGGCGCATCGAGCTGGGCTACCTCGGCGTCGAGGTGGCGGACCCGGGGGCGTTCGGCCGGTTCCTGTCCGACGTGGTCGGGTTGTTTCCGGGCGAGGGCCACGACACCTGGCGCAACGACGCCAAGTCCCAGCGGATCCTCGTCCGCGAGGGTCCGCTGAACGACGCCACAGTCCTCGGGTTCGAGGCCGTCGATGCCGACGCTTTCGCCGCAGCGGTCTCCCGGTTGGAAGACGCCGGCTACCCACCCCAGGCGGTCAAGCCCGAGTTGATCGCGGCCCGCCGAGTCGCCGATCTGGTGGTGGTCGAGTCCCCGTGGGGTGTGTCGGTCGAGTTGGTCCACGGACTGGTTGACGCCGTGCAGCCCTTCGCCTCCCCGCTGGTTGGCGGCGGCTTCCTGACCGGCGGCCTCGGCTTCGGCCACGTGGTGTTCGCCACGGCGGCATTCGACGAGTCCTGCCGCTTCGTCACCGATGGACTCGGGCTGGCCCAGTCCGACTGGATCGAGACGGAGATCGCCGCGGGCATCGAGCTGGAGGTGCGCTTCTACCACTGCAACGAGCGCCACCACAGCCTGGCGCTGGCCCGGGCCCCGGTCGACCTGCCACGGCGGCTGCACCACGTCATGTTCGAGGTCAACGACCGTGACGATGTCGGCTACGCCTTCGATCGGGCGTGGAGCTCCGGGCTGACGATCGCCAACGGCCTCGGCCGTCACGACAACGACGGCATGTTCAGCTTCTACGTGGTGTCGCCCGCTGGGTTCCAGGTGGAGGTGGGCTACGGCGCCCGGCGCATCACCGACGGTTGGGACGACAACCGCCGCTACGACCGCGTCAGCATCTGGGGCCACCAGCCCGTCTCGGCCTCGACTTCGACCTGATCAGGACGACGGGTCACGTCCGGCCATGGCCGCCACCCGGTCGTAGAGGGGAGCGTCGTCGGCGATGGGCACCTCGGGAGCGAACGTGAACCCGTCGGCTTCGTCGCCGCGGTACTGGGGCTTCAAGTTCTCCCGACCCCAGGCCAACGCCAGCTCACCCAGCTCGGGATCGAGGTCGATCGACTGGTCGGTGGCCGCGGCGATGTCCCAGGCGTGGATCACCTCCTCGGTGATCTGCTGGTTCATCCGCCAGGTGGCGGCGACCTCGCCAGTGGGCAGCTTGGTGGTGCGGGCTTGTGCTCCCGGTGCCTGCCAGGCGTCCCGGAGGTCGTCGGCGGCAGCCCGGAACGCCACCGCCCAGTCCTCGCCGATCACGTCGCTGTTGCTGGGGTTGCGCTCGCCACCCTTGGTCACCGAGGCGAACTGGCTCACCTCGTCCACCACGTGGTTCACCAGCGATCGGACATCCCAGGAACGGCACGAGGTCGGCTGCGTCGCCTGGTCGAGCTTCACCTGGCCGATCACATCACCGGTCTGATCCAGCGCCCGAGACAACAGGGCGAGAAGATGGTCAGCGTCGTTGGTGGTCTCCATGCTTCAGGTCTACCCGCAGATAGCTTGCGTGAGCATGAGACCCCAACCATTGGTTGCGCTGGAGGACGTCGAGGCTGGGTCCCGCTGGTTCCAGACCGTGCTCGGGCTGCGGTCCGGACACGGTGGGTCGGAGTACGAGATGCTGCTGGCCGACGGCGGGGACGGCGGCGGCGGCGGCGAGATGGTGCTGCAGCTGCACCAGTGGGAGGCCGACGAGCACCAGCACCTCGGTGACCGGAGCGATCCGTCACGGGGGAACGGGATCCTCCTGTGGTTCGCCACGGACGACTTCGACGCGGCGATGGAACGTGTGACTTCCGGTGGAGCCGTCATCCTGGAGGGTCCGCTCCACAACCCCAACGCCGACCACCGTGAGGTGTGGCTGCAGGGTCCCGAGAACTACGTGGTCGTCGTCGCCGGGAAATGACACCTGCTGCCACAGGTTTTGCCGGTTTCTCGGCAATTCGTTGGTGAGTCAGGCGTTACTGTCGGAGCGCCCGCCAGCCACAGTGAAAGGCGGCGGGCATGGGCGGATCTACTTCAGGTTGGCGCGGGAATCCTGATGGGCGATGGGACGGACCTCCGCCTCCGGCCGAACCCACCGGCTGGACTGTTCACATCTCGACGCCGCCGCGGTACACGGAGTTGGCGGACGAGAGCCGCGGGCGTTGGTCCTTCCGGGATTTCCCCCTCTGGTTCCAGATCGCGTTGCCGACGGCGGCGTTGATGTTGGTGGTTGGGTTGATCGGGTCTTGTGCCAGCCAGAAGGAGCCGACCAACGTCAGTACGGCGGACACACGGCCGGTCACGACGGTGGCGGAGCCGGCGTCGACGACCACGACCACGGTGGCGACGACGACTACTACCACTGCTCCGCCTCCGCCTCCTCCGACCACGGCTCCTCCGACTACCGCGGCGCCGTTGCCACTCCCTCCGCCGCCGCCGCCTCCTCCTCCGGAACCCGAGCCCGAACCCGAACCGGTGGGTGGTGGGTGCCATCCGTCGTACTCGCCCTGCGTTCCGATCGCCTCGGACGTGGACTGTCTCGGCGGCTCTGGCAACGGCCCGGAGTACGTCGCTGGACCTATCACGGTGGTCGGGCCCGACGAGTACGGCCTCGACGCGGACGGCGACGGCATCGGCTGCGAGTGACCTGATTCTCGGCAGGAACGAGGCTTCTAGGCAGCCGGCTCCGCCGGCTGCCATCTCGATTGTGGCTGGCGGTTCCTTGCGGGGTGGGCCCTCAAGGGGTCGCTGCGCTCGGCCTTCGGCCGACCCCTTGACCGCCCACCGTTGTCGGGGATCTTTCTTCGGTTTCTGAGGGTCGGGCACCCTTGATTGTCAGACCCCCTGAGGATGATGGAAGCATGTTCAACCAGCCGGACCCAGCGGATGTGCGTCGCCTGGAAACGGAACTCGCGGGGTTGGTGACGCAACTCGAACCCGACGCTGTGACGCTGCCGGATGCCCCCGAGCTGTGGGCCGGCTTCCTCCGGATCGCCCGGCTGGCCGACGCCGCAACCGTTGTGTTGGCCCGCAAAGTCGATGAATCCGAAGAATGGCGCCAGGCCGGTGACCGCGACGCCGCCACCTACGTGGCCCGACGATCGGGCTGCTCGATCGGAGCAGCGCGGCGGACGCTGACGACCTCGAAGCGGCTGCGGAAGCTGCCGATCACCCGTACCGCACTGCTCCACGGGAAGGTGTCGGCCACCCAGGCAGAGCCGATCGCTGACGCCGCAGCCACGAACCCGGACGCCGAGGAACGCCTGCTGACATTTGCTGGCAGTTCGAGTGTGGCCGAGCTACGCGCCGAGTGCCTCCGGGCCAAGACCGCCGGCGACCCGGATCCGGACACCACCCATCAGCGGATCCATGCCGAACGCCGGCTGCGTATCCGAACCGACGCCGACGGCGCCTGGTGCCTGGAGGCACGCGGCACGGCCGAGGACGGAGCACTGATCAACCTGGCACTGGAACCACTGATCACCGACCTGTTCAACCAGTCCCGCAACGGCGACACACCAGTCCGACGAGAAACCCTCGCCTTTGACGCCCTCATCGAACTCTCCCGCCGAGCCCTCAACTCCACCAGCGACGAGCCGGCCCCCAAACACCGACCCAAGCGCCGGAAGTTCCGGGGCGCCACCACCCCCAACTACACCGCTTTACTTCGCCTCGACCTCACCGCCCTCACCCGCGGCCACCCCATCGACGACGAACTCTGCGAAATCACCGGCATAGGACCCGTCCCCGTCACCGTCGCCCGACAACTCTTAGGCGAGTCCATCCTCCACCTCGTCCTCACCAAAGGAACCAACGTCGCCAACATCACCCACCTAGGCCGCGGACCCAACGCAGCTCAGCGTCTCGCCCTGCTCTGGCAGAACCCCGGC
>DASXTK010000076.1:0-2169 GCA_036505485.1 Acidimicrobiales bacterium | reverse complement strand
GCATCAGATCACGGCCAGCCCGGACTTCGACCAGGTGCTCACGGCGGCGCTGGTTCCCGGAACTGTGGTGGATCCGGCCGGACGGCCCGTGGGCGCGGAGGTCACCAGGGGGTTCGACCATGCCGCACCAGTGACCTTCCGTGGGCGTAGCGATACCCCCGAGGATCGGCTGACGCCCAACGAGACCGCCAACGGGTTCTTCTTCGCAACATCCGGACCCACCGGGTCCCACGGCTTCGGTGTCCAGGTGGGAACCGGCCTGGAGCTCTACATCGAGATGCGTGAGCTCGGCTCCCGCTAGCCAGATTGCTCCTGGGATGCCTGACCAGCGGTGACCTGACGAGGTTCGGGCGGTCCCGTCGGCTTCCATGACCACGCATGACGACCATGCGCGCCCTGGTGGCACAGGCCACCGGCGAGCCCTCCGACGTCGTCTGCATCGAGATGCGGGTCTCGAGCCCAGGCAGCGGTCATCACCGTCGGGGTGACGGGGACGTGGCTGGAGTTCATCGCGGCGGGCCGTGCCCAGCTGCTGCCGATCCCGGACTCCGTGAGCCGGTCGACAGCGTGCCAGATGTTGTCCAACCCACTCACTGCCTAATGGGAGTCGACCAGCCGGGTGTAAGGCTGGTTCCGAGCCCGCTGGCCGGTGAGCACTTTCACGCCCTGGGAGGTTGATCCCTAGAGCTAGACCGTGTCCCGGCTGGTTGGTGAGGGTTGTCTGTAGCGCTGATGGGGTGTCGTGCCGGTGAGCACTGATCCGTTAGGTCGCCGCCGGGTTCCCTTCGGGCTTGTGGCAGAGACGAGTCCGAGGAGGATGAGGATGTTGTTTGTGGGCGATGACTGGGCGGAGGTTCATCACGACGTCCATGTGATGAACGAGGCCGGCGACCGTTTGGCCGCTCGGCGGCTCCCGGAGGGACTGGAGGGGATCCGTGGGTTCCACGAGCTCGTCGCCGAGCTGGGCGACGACCCGGCTGAGGTCGTGTTCGGGATCGAGACCGACCGAGGCCTGTGGGTTCAGGCGCTGGTCGCGGCGGGCTATCAGGTGTACGCGATCAACCCGTTGGCGGTCTCGCGCTATCGGGACCGACACAACGTGGCCGGTGCCAAGTCCGATCCGGGTGACGCCAAGGTTCTGGCGGATCTCGTGCGCACCGACCGCCACAACCACCGGCCCCTCGCAGGCGACACACCGGAGGCCGAGGGGATCAAGGTCCTGGCCCGCGGGCACCAGAACCTGATCTGGGCCCGCACACGTCACACCAATCAGCTCCGTAACGCGCTACGCGAGTACTACCCCGCCGCGCTCGAAGCGTTCTCTGAGCTGGCCGATCGCGACACCCTCGCCGTGTTGGGCCGGGCCCCGACCCCGACCCTGGGTGCCCGGTTGTCGATCAACCAGCTCCGCTCCACGCTCCGGGCCGCTGGCCGGCAACGCAACCTCGACTGCCGTGCCGGTGAGATCCCGGCAGCGTTGCGCAGCGACCAGCTCGCCGCCCCCGCGGCGGTCGCTCAGGCCTTCGGGGCCACCACCACCGCCGCCCTCGGGATCATCGTCGAACTGAACCGTCAGATCACCGATCTCGAGAAAGCCCTCTCGGACCATTTTGAGCAACACCCGGACGCCGACATCTACCTCTCCCAGCCAGGACTCGGTGATGTGCTCGGCGCCCGGGTGCTCGGCGAGTTCGGGGACGACCCCGACCGCTACGCCAACCCCAAGTCTCCCAAGAACTACGCCGGCACGTCACCCCTCACCATCGCGTCGGGCCGCAAACGCGCCGTGCTCGCCCGCCACGTCCGCAACCGGCGCCTCTATGACGCCATCGACCAATGGGACTTCTGCTCCCTGCGATCTAGCCCCGGAGCCCGCACCTCGGAGGCCGGGGACCACGGCGTCGCTACTACGACGAGCGACGAGCAGCCGGCGACCTCCACCACCAAGCCCTCCGCGCCCTCGGCAACCGCCTCGTCGGCATCCTCCACGGCTGCCTCCGCCACCGCACCCTCTACAACGAAGACACCGCCTGGGCACACCGCCAACAAAGCCACGAGAAGATCGCCTCTTGACACCCACGGAACCAGGGGTGTCTAACCGGACAGCTCTCGAACCCTCAACCAGCCCTTGAGGCTCTCGCCGGCCTGGACATCGGCACGCCGCACGGC
>DASXTK010000075.1:0-1851 GCA_036505485.1 Acidimicrobiales bacterium | reverse complement strand
CGGACGGTGGGTCTACTTCACCTATGGATGTTGTTGGGGATGTTGGGACTCGGGTGCCGCTCACGGAGGCGGAGACGCGGGCATTGGGGGTTGTCGGCCTGGCGCTCGTGGGGTTTGGGGTGCACGGAGTTGTCCACGGGGTTCCTGGGACCGTTGAGTACCTGGTCACCGTGGTGGTGCTGATCGCGGTGATCTTCCGGTTGCGGAAGGAGGCCATCTCCGGGCCGTTGGCGGGGGCCATGGCGGTGGTGGCGATCGTGCACCTCTCCGGCGGGCTCATCCGGATCGGCGACGATGTGCTGTACAACGCATCGCCGGGGGTGGAGCTGTTCCGCTACGACCACTTCGCCCACGCCCTCGGCATCTTCTTCGGCACGCAGCTGCTGTGGGAGCTACTGGTTCGGGATGCGGTCCAACCAGCGCGGCGTGGCCACCTCGTTGTGATCTCGGCGCTGGCCGGGCTGGGACTCGGCGCCGTGAACGAAACCATCGAGTTCCTGGCCACGCTGGCCCACGGCGGGGGAAGCCACGTCGGCGGCTACAAGAACACCGGCTGGGACCTCGTCGCCAACCTGGTCGCGGGAGTGAGCGCCGGCCTGGTCCTCCATCAGCGACAGGAATCATGAATCGGCTGTTGGTCGCCGGAGCGGTCGTCATGGCCGTCACCGTCCTCGTAGCGGGCGCCTGGACGCCGGGCTACGACCTCCGGTCCGACACCGTGAGCCGGCTCGCCTCGCCGGGTCAGCCCTACGCAGCCGCGGTGCGGATGGCCATCGTGGTCGACGGACTCCTCATCGTCGCGGCGGCGCGCCGCATCGGAGCCCAGCGCGGGCTCGTCGTTCTGTCCGGTGTAGCCACAGTCGTCGCCGGGATCGCCCCGAAGGACCCGCCGCACGTCGACGCCACGATGGCGAGCCAGATCCACGTAGGAGCCGCGGTCTGCAGCCAAGCCGCGCTGATCGCGGCGATGTGGATGGTCGCGAGGCGAGGACGACACGCAGGCGAACGGAGGGCATCCGCCCTCGCCGGCACCGTCGCCATCGCAGCCGCGGTCATCTTCCCCTTCACCTGGGGATCGATGATCTACGGCCTACTCGAACGGCTCCTGCTGCTCGTCCCCGCCACCTGGCTGATCGCCATCACACGACCAGCGAGGGCACCGGCCCTAGTGGGGGGCGTTGCCTAGGTCGAGGGTCCAGTAGAGGAAGTTGCGGGTTTGGTCGAGGATCTGGGTGCGGTGGTTGGTGTAGGGCACGTGGCCCTCGCCCTCCCAGGTGGTGAGGAAGGCCTGCAACCCGACGGCGACCGCGTTGTCCCGGGTGTTCACCGCAGCCTGGTAGTCGACCAGCGGGTCAGCGGTGCCGTGGAACAGCAGCGCCGCTGCTTCACCGGCGTTCGGTTCCGTCAACACCGCGGCGCCCGACAGCGACACCCCGGCACGCACCGTCGACGGGAACCCCGGATTGCCGCTGTCGCCGACGTCCTCGGGGCCGAAGCCGACGTTCATCGCCGTGATCGCCCCGGCGGACGTCCCGGCCACGGCGATCCGGTTGGGGTCGACGCCGTACAAAGTGGCGTTGGCCCGCAGGAACCGGACCGCAGCCTGGGCGTCGTGCTTGGCGTCCACGATGGCGGTCAGGCATTGGGGCGTCGGCGGGAAGCAGCCCCCGGACCAGAGGCGGTAGTTGATGGAGACGTTGACGTAGCCCTTCTTGGCGAAGACGTTGGCTTCATCGACGATCTCCGGTGAGGTCTTGCTGCCGCCGGAGAACCCTCCGCCGTGCACCCAGACGATCGCCGGCCGGCCGACCACGGTGTCGCCGGTGGGCCGATACATGTCGAGACGCAGGG
>DASXTK010000074.1:0-8750 GCA_036505485.1 Acidimicrobiales bacterium | reverse complement strand
CGCGCTCGAACCGCCTCGATCGCCGGGCTCTGCCACCCGGGCACACGACCACAACTCGACAGATCAAGGCGTCCGTCGTAGCCGCCTGTACTGCGCGTCCGGTCGACCCGTCAAGCATCAGGTGAAGCCGATCTGTCAAGCATCAGCCGGAGTCGCACATCCCAGGCCGGCCGAACACTGCCGAGTTCGCCTCTATCAAATCAAGAGGCGCCGGCTTCGCCGGCGCCGCCGCCCTCATGGCGGGCGGCGCTCGGGGCGCCGTCCTCGGCCACCGGGCGGCTCAGCCTCCGGGACGGCGGCCGAACGGCCACCACCCACGACCGCGCCGATCCGGAATCGCGAGCCGAGCCGCCGCGTCGATATCAACCGCAGGCACCTCGGGCCGAGTCGACCACGGGTACGGGTACTTCCGGTCACTCGGACCGTGCAGCTCGCCTTCGTACCGAAGCCACCACCGGCTCGCAGCGTCCCGCCAGACCATCGCGACGCGGAGGTCACGAGCGGGATGGTCCGGCCAGACCGAGTTGCCCTCGCCGTCCACCCAGCCACGAACACGGCCGCACCGCCCTGAACGCCGCTGGCGTTCTGCGGGGCCGTTTGGACCCACCGCTCGACGGGGTCGGCCGCGCGGAGGCCGCCGCGCTCGGCGCCCAGTTCCGCAATGTGCGTCTTGCCGCGCTTAGGAGGAAGGACCGCCGCCGTCCGCTGGTATCGGCCACGACGCCGGTGGGGATCTCGAACAGCACCATGCCGGCGGTGAAGGCAGCGTTGGCCACGAACACCTGGAAGGTGTCGAGGCCGGCGTCCAACAGGAACAGTGTGTTGACACCCCAGATCACCGAGGCCGAGAGCGTGAACAACCCGGAGATGGCCAGGTAGACCCGCACGATCCCGCTCGGGGTCGTGGTCGCTGCGATGGCGGTGCCGTCGTGGCTCCTGTCCGCGGCACCATCCCGTCGACGACCTGTTCGAGTTCGGTCGCCTGCCAGATGGCGAGGGTCGCGGTCGCCTTGCCGGCGTTGACCTGGACGCGTTGCACGCTCACGGGCACTCATCAGGACAGTCCCTCCTAGTTGACGATGGCGCCGGCGGTGAGGTTGATGACGGTGCCGGTTGTCGCGGCGGCCCGGTCCGAGGCGAGGAAGGCCGCCGCCTCGGCCACATCGGCGAGCGTCGGCCACCGCCCCAGCAGCGAGCGGTCGGCGGGCGCAGCAAAGAACTCGTCGATGGTGAGACCCAGGCTGTCGGCCACCGGCGCGAACACGGCCCGGCTGTGGGAGCCCAGCTTGCCGGCTTCGGGGATCATGTCGGGCTGCAGGCAAACGACTCGTATGCCGCTAGGCCCCAGTTCGGCGGCGAGGATGCGGGTCGTGGCCTCGATCGCCGCGCAGGTGGTGCTGTAGCCCAGTGTGCCGGGGATGGCCAGCCGCGACCCCGACGTGGAGATGGTGAGGATCACACCCGAGCCCTGGGCGGTCATCTGGCGGGCAACAGCCTGGGCGGTGATGAAGTTGGTGCGGCAGTAGCCGCTGATCGGCAGCAGGTAGTCGTCCAGGGATAGCTCGGTGTACCTGGTGCCCTGGACGTGGGGGATGCCGATGGCGTTGAGGGCGACATCGATGCCGCCGTCCCGGGCCGCCACGGCCTCGGTGTGCTCGCGGACCGCTGCCTCGTCGAGGGCGTCAACCGTCCCGACATCGGCCGCCCCGCCCGCGGCCTCGATCTCCTTGGCGACGGCTTCGAGCTTGGCGAGCGTGCGGCCGACGAGATGGACGCGGGCGCCCTCCCGGGCGAACGTGCGAGCGGCCGCACCGCCGATCGCTCCACCTGCTCCGTAGACGATGGCTGTCTTGTTCTCCAGCAACAGGTCGGGTTTCTCCTCTACTGCTCGATGGCGAAGGTGTTGCCGTCAGGGTCCTTGAACCAGGCGACCTGCCGTCGCCGAGCGTGTGGATCCCCTTGTCGTCGGTGTGGAGCTGGTCGTCGTGGTACTGCTCGAACATCACGCCGTTGGCCCGCCAGTTCGTCGACGATCTGCTCGAGGTCGGCCACAAGCCAGGTGGCCAGAGTCGCGGTGGCGTTGCCGGCGTTGCCCGGGGAGGTGTAGACGTGCAGCGAGGTTCCCCCGCCGCAGGCGTAGACCCGGCTGTCGTCCTGGGGATCTGCAACCCCGGAGAGCCCGAGCTTCTCCTCGTAGAACTCACAGGCCCGGGCCATGTCGGATAGCGCGATCGACGTCCTGACTTCGTTGCCGCTCAAGCTCATCTTCGTAACCGTCCAGTTGATCGAATCGATGCTTCTCGTGACCGGGGACGCACAGTGCCCCGGGACCCAGGCGGAGCGGAGAGCCTGCACCACTGCGGTCCTACGAGGGGATGTGTCGTCGCTCACCGCATCGGCGGCCGGAGCGGCAGGGCTCGCCTCGACGGACCCATCCGATCCGCGGTCGAGTCGTCGAAGGACGGCGAAGGCGACGACCGCCGCGATGAGCGCGATGACGGCACTGAGCCCAGCCGCGAATTGGAGTCCGTGGGTGAAGGCCTCTTTGGCGCCGGCTGCGAGGTCGTTGCTCCCTGAGCCGGGGAGTTGCTGCGCGGCCTCAAGTGCACCGCCCAGTGTCTCGCGTGCGGCGTTGGCGACCGTCGCTGACACCCCAGGGGGAGTCGCGTTTGCGACGTCGCTGCGGTAGACGGCCGTGCCGACACTGCCAATGATGGCGACGCCAAGTGCGAGTCCGAGCTCGGTGCCTGTCTCGGCAGTGCCCGCAGCGGCGCCTGCATGCTCGGGTGGAGCTGCGCCGACGATCAGGTTGGTTCCGACGCTGATGACCATCGAAGCGCCCGAAGCGACCAGGACCGCGGCGATCACGGCGACCATGGAGCTCGAGGTCGTCTGGAGGCCGGTGAGGATCGCGAGTCCGGCGGCCGAGACGACGAGACCGCCTGTCACCACAGTGGCAGAGCGGACCCGGTTGACCAGGACCGGTGCAACCATGCCCCCGAGGATGCTTCCAGCCCCCGCGGGCAGGAGGTAGAGGCCGGCGCGCAATGGTGACAGACCCACGACCAGCTGCAGGTATTGCACGATGAAGAGGTACGAGCCCGACCACACGAACACCGCCGCTGTCTCGGCCGACAGCGAGGCGCTGAAGGCACGGCTTCGGAACAGCCGAAGGTCGATGAGGGGGGCAACCAGTCGTCTCTGGCGCCGCAGGAACAGGCCACCGAGGGCCAGCCCGACGGCGACAGCAACTACTGCTGATCGCCCCAACCCATTCTCGGCCATGAGCTTGAGGCCATAGATGACGAGGAGCACGCTCAGGACCGACATGGCGACGCTGGCGGGATCGAGCCTGCCAGCGTCGGGATCCCGAACCTCGGGAAGGACGATCGGCCCGAGAACCAGCAGGGCAGCCATGGCTGGCACAGCGAGCAGGAACACCGATCCCCACCAGTAGTAGATCAAGAGCGCTCCGCCCAGCACCGGTCCGATCGCGGTACCGGCCGAGAACACTGCGACCCAGATCCCGAAGGCCACGCCCCGTTGACGCTCGTCGACGAACATGTGTCGGATCGGCTTGGGCGTGGCTGTCGGTGTCATCTGATGTTCTCCTTGTTCGGATACCCGTAAGACGATCGGTGGTCCGCCCGATACGACACCCTCGTCAGGTCATGCGCAGCAGGTGTCCTCGAGGGCCTCGGCGCGCCAGGTGCGTACGGCTTCCATCGTGGCCAGCCCCGCGATGACGATCCCGGCGCTGGGGTCGGCCCACCACCATCCCAGCGCGGCGTTGGCGCCCAGGCCGACGAGGACCACAGCGGAGAGCAGGGCGCACAGGGTTGGTCTGGTTGGCATCGGCGACCACGGCCTGGGAACCGAGGCGGGGCCGAGGGCACGTTTGGCCCGAGCCAGCCACGGCATGACCGCCAACGACAGCACGGCGAGGGCGACACCGACGAGGCTGGCGTCCGGTTCGATCCCGCCGACGAGGTCGCGTACCGCTTCGATCGCGACGTAGGCGGCCAGCAGCCCGAAGGACACGGCGATGGCCCGGGTGGCGCGTCGGTCCGACGTCTGGGTGCAGCCGTCGCGATGTTCTCGGCGGAGTCGCCAGGTGACGATCAGGGCGGCGGACACCTCGATGGCCGAGTTGAAGCCGAAGCCGATGAGGCTGACCGACCCGGCCGCGATGCCCGCGGCTACGGCAATGATCCCTTCGAGGCTGTCCAACCGAGCGTGGCCGCGTTGAGCCAGCGCGCCCGTCGGACCGCCCTCGCCCGCTGGCCGCCGTTCGGCGGCGCAGTGCGCAACACCACGGGCGTTGGTGGGTGGCGGAGGGAGTCAGTCACGGCGACCGACCATACAGCCAGGCCTGAACTATCTTTTCAATTGATCCTTTGAATAGTTGAGTTATGGGGCTAGGGTCGTTTGGTGTGGGATCGAGGACAGGTAAGGACCGGCTCTTCGACGGGTTTGCGGCGGTGGGTAAGGCGTTGTCGTCTGGGCGGCGGTTGGAGCTGTTGGATGTGTTGTCGCAGGGGCCCCGGTCGGTGGAGCGGCTCGCAGCCGAGATCGACCAGAGTGTCGCCAATACGTCTGCGCACCTGCGGTTGTTGTTGACCGCTGGGTTGGTGAGCACTGAGCGCGACGGCAACAGGGTTGTCTATGCGTTGGCGGGACCGTCGGTCGAGGCCTTGTGGGGGGCGCTGCGGGACACGGCCGAGTCCCACGGCGCCAAGGTCGACCGTCTGGCCGCGGACTACCTGGGTGACCGCGGGGGTCTCGAAGCGATCACCCGGCGCGAGCTGGCGCGGCGTCTGGCCAGCGCAGAGCCGCCGGTTGTGCTGGATGTACGGCCGATCGAGGAGTTCGCAGCGGGGCACATCCCTGGGGCGAGGTCGGTCCCACCGAACGAGTTGACGTCTCGGCTCAAGGGTCTTGTTGGTGTGGGTGAGGTCGTGGCGTATTGCCGGGGCCCGTTCTGTGTGTACGCGGATGACGCGGTGCGGGCATTGGGCAGGCGGCGGGGTGTGCAGGCCCGCCGGCTCGAGCAGGGGTTCCCAGAGTGGCGGCGAGCCGGGCTGCCCGTCGCTGTCGGCGCCGATGACCTCGAGGGCGGCCGATGAGCCTGGTCACCCCTGTCGTCGATGAAGGGCTCGGGAACACGTCGTGGCTGGTCGATCTCGGTGATGATCGGCTTGCGGTGATAGATCCCGGACGTCATCCGGGGCCCTATCTGGCTGCCGCCGAACGGACAGGCGGACGGGTGGCTTACAGCGTGGAGACCCATCTTCACGCCGACTTCGTGACCGGGAGTCGGGAGCTGGCGGCGTACGGGGCGACGGTGATCGCGCCCGCGGACGGCGAGCTGGCGTGGCCGCATCGGCCGATCGTTGGGGGAGAGGTGGTGGGTCTCGCCGGGCTGAGCCTGCGGGCGTTGGCCACGCCGGGCCATACACCGGAGCATCTCGCCTACCTGCTCAGCGATGGTGATACGCCGCTGGGGGTGTTCACCGGCGGGTCGCTGCTGGTCGGCGCGGTGGCGCGCACCGATCTGATCGCTGCGGATCGTACCGAGGAGTTGGCTCGGGCCTTGTGGCGATCTTTGCAGGAGCAGGTGCTCACGTTGCCTGACGACCTGGCCGTCTACCCGACGCATGGCGCGGGGAGCTTCTGCTCCGCGTCGGCGGGTGATCGGCGTTGGAGCACCATCGGCGACGAACGCCGCTGCAACCCACTGCTCGCTGCGGTCGACGAGGACGCTTTTGTGTCCGCGCTCCTCGACGGTCTCGGCAGCTATCCGCCGTACTTCGCGCATCTGCGTGAGGTGAACCGGTCCGGCCCTGGGGTTCTCGGGATTCCGCAGTCACCGCTGCTGGGGTTGGATGTCGACGAGCTGCGGCGACTGGTCGCCGACGGTGCGGTCCTGGTCGACACCCGGCCGGCCGACGCTTGGGCCGCGGCGCACGTCCCGGGTGCGTTGGCCATCCCGCTGCGCCCGCAGTTCGCGTCCTGGCTGGGCTGGCTTGTGGAACCGCACCAGCGGCTCGTCTTCGTCGTCGGCGCCGACCAGGACCGCGCTGAGCTGGTCCGGCATTGCCACCAGATCGGCTTCGACCACTTGGTCGGCGAGCTGGCCGGTGGGATGGCTGCTTGGCGCGCCGCCAGGCTGCCCGTCGCCGTCAACTCGGTCCTGCCGCCCGGTGACGCCGGTGGCTACCGGCTGCTCGACGTTCGACAGGACAGCGAGCACAGCGCGGGTCACGTCCCCGGGGTGCGCCATGTCGAGCTCGGTGCCCTGGCCGGGCTGGCCGACCAAATGGCTGAGGTCGACGCCGTCATGTGCGGTCACGGCGAACGGGCCACCACGGCCGCGAGCCTGCTGGAGCGGGCTGGACGGCCCGGTGTTGCCGTGGTGATGGGCGGACCAGGGGACTGGGCCACCGCGACCGGCCAGATGCTCACAACCGGGTGACCACGGTGGCGGTGACGGCAGCACCGCGGGTCCGGCTCGGATTGCGGGCCAACCTGGCGCAGTTCAGCCTGCTCGTGGTGGTCAACGCCCTGGTGGGTGGCACCATCGGTCAAGAGCGCACAGTTCTGCCCCTGCTGGCCGACCAAGAGTTCGGGCTGACGGCCTATACGGCCGGCCTGACGTTCATAGTCGCGTTCGGCGTCACCAAGGCCCTGGCCAACCTCGCTGCCGGAGCGCTGTCGGACCGGGTCGGCCGCAAACCGGTCCTCGTAGCCGGGTGGCTCATCGCTCTGCCGGTCCCGTTGCTGTTGATCTGGGCGCCCGCCTGGGGGTGGGTCGTCGTCGCCAATGTCCTGTTGGGTGTCAATCAGGGGTTCACCTGGTCGACCACGGTGATCATGAAGATCGACCTCGCCGGCCCCGACCGCCGCGGGTTGGCGATGGGTCTCAACGAAGCCGCCGGCTACGGCGCCCTTGCTGCCACCGCGGCCGCCACCGGCTGGATCGCCACCAACCACGGACTGCGCCCCGAACCGTTCCTGCTCGGTGCCGCCTACATCGTCATCGGCCTCGGGCTCTCCACCCTGTTTGTCCGCGAGACCCGAGACCACGCGCGCTTCGAGGCATCCACCCAGGCCGATCCCAGCGAACGACCCTCCATCGGCCAGGTGCTCACCCGAACCGCTTGGCACGACCGCCGGCTGCTCGCCATCAACCAGACCGGACTGGTCAACAACCTCAACGACGGCCTGGCCTGGGGACTCCTGCCCCTGCTGTTCGCGGCCGACGGACTCGACATCGGCGAGATCGGCCTTCTCGCCGCCTTGTATCCGGCGGTCTGGGGCCTCGGCCAGCTCGTCACCGGCGCGCTGTCGGACCGCACGGGGCGCAAGCCCCTCATCGTCTCCGGCATGCTTGTCCAGGCCGCCGCGCTCGCCTTGTTCGCCACTGCCACCGGAACCGGCTGGTGGGCCATCGCAGCTGTGGGACTCGGCGCCGGCACCGCGCTCGTCTACCCGACCCTGCTCGCCGCCATAGGCGACATCGCCCAACCCACCTGGCGGGCGTCCGCCGTGGGCGTCTACCGGCTCTGGCGCGACAGCGGCTACGCCATAGGCGCCCTCGTTGCCGGCATCTCCGCCGACGCCATCGGCCTGCGCGGCGCCGTCACCGTCGTCGCTGCGCTCACCGCGGCCAGCGGACTGCTCACCGCCCGACTCCTCACCGAGACCCACAGGAGGAACCAACCATGACCGACAACTCCATCGGCCTAGTACTCGACTGCGCGGACCCGCACCAACTCGCCCAGTTCTGGGCACCAGCGCTCGGCTACGTCAGCCTCGGCGACGTCGGCGCCTACGCCGTGCTCGTGCCCAACGGCAAACCCGGACCCAAGCTGCTGCTCCAACGCGTCCCCGAAACCAAGACCGTCAAGAACCGCATGCACCTCGACATCGAAACACCCGACATCGAAACCGAAGCCGCCCGCCTCGAAACCCTCGGCGCCCACCGCGTCCAAGACCACCAGATCCACGAGCACGGCACCCACTGGATCCTCATGGCCGACCCCGAAGGCAACGAGTTCTGCGTCTGCGACGGCGGCGCCGGCAGCAACGACTAGGACGGCTCGGCATGTCTGTTGGGCCGATCTATCTCGACTACAACGCGACGACGCCGGTCGACCCTCGGGTGACCGAGGTGGCCATGCCGTACCTGACCGAGCACTTCGGGAATCCGTCCACCACGACCATCTTCGGTGAGAACGCTCGGGCGGGAATCGCACGGGCGCGTGGACAGGTTGCCGACCTTCTCGGCAGCCGACCCGACGAGCTGGTCTTCACCGGTGGCGGCACCGAGAGCGACATCCTGGCCATTCGTGGAGCGGCCCTCGCCAACCGCGACCGAGGCGATCACGTCGTCACCCAGCACACGGAACATCCCGCCGTGCTGGAGACCTGCCGCGCGCTGGAACGCCTCTACGGATTCCGCATCACCTATCTCCCGGTCGATCAACACGGTCGCGTCGATCCTGAGGATCTCGAGGCGGCCGTCACCGCGTCGACGGTGCTGGTGTCGGTCATGCACGCCAACAATGAGACCGGCACGATCCAGCCGATCGCTGAGCTCGTCGCGCTCGCGCACCGCCGTGGAGCCCTCTTCCACACCGACGCGGCGCAGAGCGTGGGCAAGATCCGCGTTCGGGTCGACGAGCTCGGCGTCGATCTGCTGACGGTTGCCGGCCACAAGCTGTACGCCCCCAAAGGTGTCGGGGCGC
>DASXTK010000073.1:0-12890 GCA_036505485.1 Acidimicrobiales bacterium | reverse complement strand
CTGGCATCTGGTAGGTGGCGTATTCGCTGGTGCCGCAGTGTTGGCGGCGTAGTTGGATCTGTTGGTCGTGGGTTCGGTAGCCCCAGCCGGCTAGGTGGATTCCGTCTGCTCGTGCAAGGTCGAGGAGCGAGCGGACGTTGTCGGCGATCTGGACGTTGACGGTGATTCCGTCGATGTCGGTGAGCGAGGCGTGGGTTGCGAGCGGATCGGCTGGGGTCGTGGTTGTTGGGACGGCAGAGGCGTCGTTGGTGTCGGTTTGGGCGGGGTCGCGGGTGCCTCCGACGGCGATGATGATGATTGTCATTGGGGCTCCGACGGCGATCGCGAGTGCGCCTCCGGTTGTGGCGATGGCCCAGGTGCGGAGGCTCATGGGATCGACGTCCGGGTCCGGTCAGGTCTGTTCGGGGTCGGGGGGTGGTTCGGGGCCGCCTGGTGGTGGGAAGTCGTCGTGGGAGAGGTCGGTTGCTGGCCAGCTGCTCCAGCGGGCGCCGGAGGACTCGCGGTACTCGGGGTGTTTGGTGCGGCGGGTGGCGGCGGCTTCGATGTCGTTGCGGGCTTTGCGGGCGCGGCGGGTTGTGGGTGCGGGTCCGTCGATGTTGAGGGATCGTCGGGGGACGATTTCGCCTTGTCCGTTGAGGGTGAGCTCGGTGCGTTCGCGGAGTACTGGTTCGGCGGTGCGTAGTCGGGCTCGGCGTTCGGAGCGGTTGTAGTGGCGGCGGAGCCGGAACTCGGCGGCGGCGTCGCGGATCAGGAAGCTGGTGAGTCGTCCGGTTCGGCTGCGTGGGTCGACCCCGAATGTGGAGCCGACGGCGTAGCCGCTGACTCCGCCGGCGGCGGCGGCGCTGAGCCAGGTTTGGGAGCGTTCCCCGCCCGGTCGGTAGGCGGAGAGGCGTCCGCCGAGGTGGGCGGCGAATTGGGCGCCGGCGCCGACGATGCGTTTGCGGGCGATGAACATGGCGATGACGACGATGTTCACGAGGACGAAGCGTTCGCTGAGGCTGGCGTTCATGTCGGCGACGAGGAGCGCTTGGACGGCGAGGAGCAGTAGGGAGAGCACGAAGCTCATCCCGATGACGACTAGCCCGGCGCGGACGAGTGCGGCGAGCCAGCGCCAGGCGAGTTCGCGGCCGCCGCCGGGAAGGATCGCGGCGAGCGCGGCGAACGGCGCGACGGCGAACAGGACGACGGCGACGATTTGGGCGATGACGACGGTGAGGGAGATGAGCACGACGAGCGCCACCATGAGCAGTGATGCGAGCAGGGTGAGGATGGCGCCGTTGAGTCGTGTGCCGGTGGGTTCGTGGTTGAAGTCGGCTTGGTCGTCGCAGCCGGCGTCGTGCATGGCGTTTCGTGGGTCGTCGCTGGTGCCGTGGGGGCCGGTGGCGAGGATCTGGTCTCGGGTGTCGGCGCAGTCGCCGGTGAGCGGGCCGCCCCAGTTCAAGACGTCGTAGGGGTCTTCGACGAAGGCCTTGTGGATCTGGGCTTGGAGGGGTGCGAGCACGGTCTGGGCGTCGGCGCCGTTGTGGGGTGGTGGTTGTCCACTGCCGGCGGACAGCAGGGCGCCGGAGACGGTGCCCATGGTGGTGAAGGTGCCTTCGAGGTAGCCGGCGGGGTTGGCCAGGAGGAACCCGGCGAGTCCGGCGAGAACGATGGATGTCGTGATCTCGCCGGCGGCCATGGTGAGCCGGCCTCGGAGGGACATGATCGCGGTCCAGGCGATGGCGTAGGTCCAGGCGGCGTGTTGGAGGCCGAGCGGTCCGACGATGCCGGTCTGGTATCTGTCGGCGAGGGCGACCATGGGTTGGCCGAGGCGGTCGTAGACGCTGAACCCGTAGGCCCATTCGATGACCCACAGGGCGAAGGCGACGAGCGATCGTGCGGTGCCGAAGGCCAGGTCGGTGAAGGTGCAATAGACCTTGCGGCTGATGTTGTTCCAGGCGCCTTCGTCGCAGCCGATGTCGTAGTGCGAGGACGGGAACCGTCCCCAACAGTCGTCGGGAACGATCGAGCTGCTCAATCCGGAAGTGTCGAGCGTGTCGCAGGTCGAGGCGGGTTGGTCGGCGGTGGGTTGGGCGGAGGCGGTATCGGCTGTTGCGATGACGAAGCCGATGACGAAGATCAGCCCAGCCATCCAGGCGTGGCGACTGGACGGGTGTTTCATGTCGGCCCAGTGGTGTCGTCGAGGACGTTGGCCAGCGGTGTCCGCCGGCGGCGTCTGGGCCCGGGCGGTTGCGGCGTCGGGGTTCGAGCCGACCCGGGCGGGGTGCGATCGGAGGCTTGGGGCGGGCGCGAGGTGTCGACCTGGGCAGTGACGCTCCTGGTTGGCTGCTGGGTGGGGGTTGTGTCGGCGGCTTGGCGTGCCGCGTCGGAGATGGGCGGGATGATGTCGACGAGTCCGAGGCGGTCTCGGACGTCGCGGAGCAGGCATCGTCCGGTGGGCAGGCCGCGGCGCAGTATCTCGGTGGCGTCGTCGCTGCCTGCGACGCCGAGGAACTCGGTGGCGGGGTCGATGGCGCCGTGGGATTGCCGGAAGACCAGGCGGGTGCCGAGCAGGTCGACGAGCTCGCCGGCGCCGAGATCGTTGGGGTGCTGCGATGCGAGCCAGATGGCGCCGTTGTGTTTGCGGCCGTCGCGGATGCCTTCGAGCACCAACCGTTGGCCGTAGGGGGAGGCCAGCAGTACCCAGGCTTCGTCGTAGAGCGCGGCGCCGAATCGTGTGGGGTTGGAGAACACGACACGGCGGCTGACCGCGGCGACCAGGTAGATGAGGGCGTGGCCGAGGATCTCTTCGGGGAGCATCTGGCGGGCGAGGTGCTCGTTGATGAGCGTGTCTCGGTCGGCGAGCGCGAGATGGGGAGCCCAGAACACGAGGAAGTCGGCGTCGAGCTGCACGGGGTCGCCGTCGCCGAAGGCCAGTCGGCCGGGGCCGAGTCGGCGGTAGTGGTCGAGTCTTCGGGCGAGGCTGCGGGCCGCGGGGTCCGGGCGGGTGGTGCTGTCGCCGGCGTGATGGAGGTGGTCGATGACATCGCCGAGGCGGGCCGAGTCGGCCGCGATGTGGTGGACGGCTTCGGCGAGCGCGGCGCCTTCCTCGGAGCGCCCGGAGCATCCGGCCAACAAGGAGAGGAACCCGAGGGTGACGGTGATGCGTTCGTCGCCGGCGAAGCAGCGCAGCGGGTCCAGGCAGACGTCGCTGTCGGCGGACAGACGGATGACTTGGCAGCGGCCGGGGGTGGTGTCGGCGAACGTCACGTATTCGCCGATGGCGGTCCGGTCGATGGTGACGACTTGGCCGCCGCGGGCAATGGTGTCCCAGCAGAGACGTTTGAGGAAATAGGACTTCCCGGATCCGAGCGCGCCCACAGCGGCGAGCGACGCGGTACGTCCGACGCTGGGCCCGTAGGTGGGGTCCAGCAGCACCGGTGTCGGGGTGCCGGTATCGACCCGGAACCCGAGAAGCAGGCCGCAGGGATCGCCGAGATCCGCACCGCAATACGGGGCGCCGGCGGCGAGGTCGCCGGGGAGCAGGAACTGGGTGTAGTCCCGGCACACCGGGGCTGTGGTGGTGCCGGGGAGCATGGAGCGCAGCAGGGCGAGTTGGCCGCCGGTGGGCCGGAAGATCCCGTAGTCGTGGGGTTCGAACAGCGCGGTGATGGCTTCGGCGCGGTCTTCGAGGGCGTCGAGGTCACGGTCGGCGATCGAGAGGATCGTGGTGGCCTGCAGCTCGGGTTCTGCCGGGTTGGCGGTGAGGTTGGCCCGCTGGTCATCGATCGCGGTTATCGCCTCGGCTAGCGACGGTGGTGCGCCGCTGACTTCGCCGTCGTATTCGTCGACCTGGCCGATGAGCTGGCGGTGCTGGCGACGCAGCTTGGCTTGGGCCTCGCTGTTGGGGATGGAACGAACCCTCACACACCAGTCGATCGGAACCCCGACGTCGTCGAGATGGGTGAGCCACTCCCCTCCCCCATCAGGAAACGTGAACTGATGGGGCATGTCGCCAACGACGAGGTAGGTCGCGTAGGTGGACTCGCGGCCTGAGTCGATCCGAACGTAGCGGCGATGGCGGGGTCTGTCGGGGTCGTCTCGATAGCCGCCCTCCTTGACGACGGCGTCGACGAGGGGTGCGAGGAGCCCGCCGGCTCCGTCGTGTCTGGCAGGTCGAGGGGGTTTCCAGGATTGGTCGAATGCCGGTTCCTGGCCACCTCGGCGTAGGGCTCGGGCGTACAGCCAGCGGATCTCGCCAGTGGTCACGGGTTCGAGCGCGATGTGCTGGGCCAGGCCGACCTGTAGGCGCTGGGCCTGGCGTCTGCTGGAAGCGATCTCGGCTTGATCGACGCCGGCCGGTGCAAGTCCGAGCGTCGAGACGACGTCCAGTGCGGCCGTTCGGAGTGCGCGGCGCCAGGGGGCTCGTCGCCGTTCGCCGGGTAGTTCGACGGCCAGGTAGTGGCGCCGCCGGTAGAGGTCCTGTCCGGTGAGCGCGGTCACGGTCATCCGGCACGCCTCGGCCCAGGCTTGGTGTTCGCCGAGATCGACGCCGTCGGCCATGTCCGCGGCGACGTCCCACGGCTCGACTCGCTCGCAGACCGACAGGAGCATCGACTGTTCCGGCAGCCCGATCAACAGGCCACGAAGCCGGGCATGTACGGCCAACCGTTCCGTGGTCGTGCAGTAGGCGTGGGCGAAGGGACGCACCCGCCACAACGCCCACACCCCTCCGTCGGCGGACCAGATCAGGTTGCCTGCCAAGGCCCGTGCTGGCGGTTTCATGGCCGTGGGTCACGGTCAGCGATGACGACCATCCATTTGACGTCCCACGTCGTCGCCCGTCGCTCGCGACATGGGCGACCTGCCACAATTCCGTCGCGTGGGACTGCCCACAACGCCAGTGTTCCCAGGACCGCTCGGGGCAGACTGCGGCCCTCGACGCGGACTCGGCGGGCCGCCCACGTCAATACAACGGGGATGCCAAGCACCGCCACCAAAGCGACGGCATCCGGTAGCGGCGCGGCCCACCACTGCCATGTCCTGACCGCAGCGCCGAGACTCGCGAGCAGGACGATGATCTGGGTGACCGACAGCTGGACGGGTGGCGTCCAGCCTGCGATCCGGCCCAGCACCATTGGATGGCGGCGGGCGTGGGTGTAGGTGCGGCACCTGATCCGTTCGGATTGGTCGACCATCTGAGCGACCCTCGGCTATCCGCCGGACTCGGTGACGATGTCCTCGTTGACCTGCTCCTCGAGCAGATCGACGTTGCGGACCGCCCAAGTAACGAACACTGCGAACAGGACCGCGCCGAGCGTCGCGACGAATGCCCGTGTCCGGGCCCAGGTCACGACCACCATCGCCATTGCCATCAGAGCGACGAACGCGACGACGACCGTCTCCGCCCGATTGATCAGATTCGTAAGGAGGTCAATCAAGGTGCGCTCCCTCTTGGACAGGCCCTGCGGCCGGGACTGTTCTCACGCGCCCGGCGCCGGCGCGGCGATCGAACTCGGGGTCGGCGTGACGTCTGGCGCGTCGCTGGTGGACGTTTCGGGTTGCGTGAGCGTCGGTGCGCCTGAGATGCCGGCGACCTCCCAACGTCCGTCGCGCGCCTTCAACGTCAGCTCGTAGGACAGCGATCGCCGGATGTCCGATGCGGACGTCGCAATGGCGGACAGCCGGACCCGCAGGGTGCTGTTGTCGATCTCGGTGATTGCCAGGCGGTCGACCGTGACAGCCCGGAACGGCGGCGACGTCGGCACCCCGGTTGCGGCCTCGGGGGCCACGTACCGAGCCGCGTCCCCTTGGCCGGTGAGCAACGCCGCGAGGTACCCGTTGACTGTGTCGACCACCGCGCTGTCGTCGGGCCCCGGAGGCCGGAGGCTGGGTGACAGCAGCTTCGGAGAACGGGCGGGTCCTTGTGGCGGAGCGACGAAACCTGGCTCTGCCGCGACGATCAGCCCACCGGCCGAATCCTCGATGACGCCAACCTCGAGGAACCACAGGCCCGCCGGCGCCCAGTCGCCGTCCGGTTGCAGATCATCGACGTTTGCGGCGACGATGACAGCCCAATAGCCGGCGCTGACCTGGCGAGCCTCGACGACCGCTGTCGAATGGGCCCGCTGTCGAGGCTCATCGACGGACACCTCGGGGTCGACCAGGTACAACGAGTCGAGCTCGGTCTCGTCGAGAGGTCCGGCGCCCAGCCACGCTCCGATCGCCAGCTGAGCGAACCCGGCGACCTCACTGGGCACGCTCGGGACAGAGTCAACCGGAGCCGGCGCCGCTGCGGGGGAGGTGACAGCGAAACCGACCAACCCGGCGACCCCGCCCAGTCCGCCGACGCCGACCATGGCCCAGAGCCCCATGCGGAGGGCGAGCTGCTGGGCCGGCCGTACAGGAGCGAAACGGCGATGATCAGCATCGACCGCGGTATCGGAATCATGACGGGCACCGGACCATCTCACGCATCAGTGATGCGAAACGCCGCCACCCAAAACGCAAGGGTTGATGCGGCTCCGTTGAATCTGTACCGGAGACGCGCAGGCGGAGCGACACGGTGTCGGCTGTGAACACATCGGTTCTTCCTACGACTTCATCGCCTCTGCTGTCTTGGCGTCGATGAGCATGCGCCGCACGGACGCGATGGTTGTTTCGTCGGGCCGATAGCTCGTGATGCAGGCTCGTATGGCGGGCCGGCCGCCGGCCGCCACCAGTGAGAGCCATGCTCTGCCTGTGGCTGCGACGGCGTCGACTATTGCCCGGAGGTGCGCCGCTGAGCGCGGCGGCTTCACGTCGGGGTCGTCGAAGCAGACGATCGGCAGCACGGTTCGGTTGCGGAGTCGCCAGCCGTCGTCGGACAATCCGCCGCGCAGTCGCTCGCCCACGGCCACATCGCGGTCGATCTGGGCGCCGATGCCGGCCCGCCCGGCCGTGGCCAGAGCGAGGAACACCTTGAGCCCGGCGAACCGCCGCGACCACTGCAGTCCGGTCACGTAGGGATCGACCGTCTCGCTACCAGGTCAGAGATGTTCCCGGGCTCTTGGCCGTCTCCGACGCGGAGAAGCGCCTCGACAACCGAACCCTCGAACTCAGCATCGACCCGGACAAGGCCCACAGTCGGCCAGATTTCGCTCAGGCGTGGGCTTCGCATTGTCGGTGGTTTGGGTCTGGTGGTCTCGCTCATATGAACAGTAAAACATGTCCATGATCTCAGTCAATCCCCTGTCTTTACAGGTCAAACCACAATCCTGATGGTGCCGCGGCATCCGGGTGGGGTGACCCACCCATCCCGGTAGTCTGAATGACAACTGTGTAATTCCAGATCCGTTCCAGGAGGACGAGTGATCAAGAAGCAACCACCCAACGGCGGCAAGCGCTGGACTCCGGCCGACGACCGCCAGCTCAAGAAGGAAGCAAAGGGCAACACCCCGACCCGTGTGATCGCCCTCCACCTCGGCCGGTCGGAGGACTCGGTTCGGAGTCGGGCGAGCGAGATCGACCAGTCGCTCAAGCCCACCAACCAGCGGCCGTACGGCACCAAGAGCAAGAAGCGCTAGCCAGGACAGCTCCTAGGACCAGGAGGGGTGGACTCCCCCTGCATCCTCCCTGGTCCGGAGCGTGACGGGCGGCCACCCGGAGTTGAGCGGAGCGGGCGCTGCGCCCCATGGGGCCTACGAGCGAGCGACTCAACTCCTGAACGCTGGCATACCGGGAACATCCCCGCGCATGTGGCCCCCGCGATCTGCTAAAGCTTTAGGAGCGGGCGAACCCATGTTCGTTCGGCAGCTCATTCCTCGAAGCAGCAACTAGGAAGGCTTCAACGATGAAGACCCCCTCCCACAACGACGACCACGATGATGAGGCAGCTCTCCCCGACCCCCAAGGTCTCGACAAATTCCTGCGCATTCTGACTGGTGCAGCCGATCGCTCAGATTCAGAGATCGCCCTCACGTTGAACGTTGGCGGAGTGCTGATCTCCGGGAAGGTGTGCAGCCCGGCCGCCTACTTCGAGGGTCTCGCCCAGGGCCTAGAAGCCGCGGCAGACGGCAACATGGCAATGGGTGGCTTCGCCACCATGTTCAAGGAGTGGGCCGAGGACTTCCGCCAGCCGCTTGACGGCGAACCCGATTGGGACTCTCGCAAGGTCACGATGATCCACATGAAGGACGCTCAGTTCTTCACACCTGGGCAAGCGCCTCTACCCAACAACCAAGGCGTCTATTGGCGCGGCCGACTGTCATCCGTCGACGGATTTTCGTGGGGACGGCTCCGAGCGGAGGTTGCTGGTGTCTGACCGCAACCCCCTATTTATGGTTCTCTGAGGGTCCCCCCGTTGACCGGTCACGTTGGTTACGCGGCCAGGTCGGCTTGGGGTTGACGGTAATGGTGCTCCCACTCGATGGGTGGGACGTAGCCGAGGCTTGAGTGCAACCTCAGCTGGTTGTAGGTGTTGATCCAGGCGAAGATCGCCCGTCGGGCGGTTGCCCGGTCTGGGAACCGGTAGCGGTGAACGAGCTCTCGCTTGAGCGATGACCAGAACGATTCGGCGACCGAGTTGTCCCAGCACACCCCGGTTCGGCCGACCGATTGGACCATGCCGAGGTCGGCGACGAGCTGGCGGTAGCCGCCGGAGAGGTACTGGCTGCCGCGGTCACCGTGGAAGATGATCCTCGTGGTGGCGCCGCCCCGGGCGCCGGCAGCCATGGTGAGGGCATCGGCGACGAGCTCGGTGCGCATGTGGTCGGCCATCGAGTAGCCCAGCAGGCGCCGGGACCCGAGATCGAGGACCGACGACAGGTACAGCCAGCCCTCACCGGTCGGGATGTAGACACCCCACGCCGGTCAGATGTCAAGCGGCGGCTGGTTCGGCGTCGGTGGGGATGGTTGGCCAGGCGGCGTTGTCGTCCCAGGGTTGGTTGGTGGTGAGGCACCACCAGAGGCGACCGAGGAGCCTGTTGGCGAGGTTGCGTAGGGCGGCGTTGTGGCTGTCGCCGGCTGCGCGCCGACGGTCGTAGTGGGCTCGTGCGCCGGGTGATTTGGTGATCGACGCGAAGGCCCACCAGTGGCAGGCGTCGGCGAGACGCCGGTTGCGGATGCGGCGAGCCGACACGATCTTGGAGCGTCCCGAGGCTCGGGTGATGGGTGCTGTGCCCGCGAAGCAGCGCAGCGCGTCCGCGGTGGCGAAGCGCCCGGGGTCGTCGCCGATCTCGCCCAGGGCGCGGGCGGCCAGGATCGGTCCGAGACCGGGCGCCGAGCGCAGAAGGTCGGCGTGGTGGTGGCGTGCGAACTCGGCGTTGAGCGCGGCCTCGAGTTCGCTGATGGCGCTCTGCATGGCGTCGATCACAGTGACGAGACCACGGACGCTCTTGCCGAAGGCTGCCTCAACCAGGGGGAGCTGGCGCAGCGTCGGCGCTGTGAGGTCGGCGAGGATCCGATCGGCGAGACCGGGCCGGTCGCCCCGGCCGCTGCGACGCAGCAGCGTCACGACCCGCCGGTGGGTGAGCTTGGCGGCAGCTGCCGGTGTCGGGACCGCGGCGAGGATGGTGAGTGCCGCCCTGTGGGTGAGAACGGGGAAGGCCTTGAGGGCGTTGGGGAAGAACTCGCTGAGCAGGGAACGTAGCCGGTTCACGGTCTGTTGGCGCGCCCAGATCGCTTCTTGGTGTTGCCGGGCGAGGACCTTCACAGCGGCGGCGAGCTCGCTGGGCTGTGGCAGCGGGCGGTGCATCGGCCGGTCGGTGCGCAAGATGTTCGCCAACACGATCGCGTCGCCGGGGTCGGACTTTCCGCCCGCCTGGGCGTAGCGCTCCCGATAGCGCGCCACGGCACGTGGGTTGATCGCGTACACGCTGAACCCAGCCGCGGCGAGAGCAGCGACCAGCAGACCCTTGTCGGTCTCGATCGCGACCGGCACGCCCGTCAGGTCCTGGGCGTGCTCGGCGATCAACCCAACCAGCTCGCTGAACCCGGTCACGCCGGTGTCGATGCGCTGCCGGGCGACGACGACGCCCTCGTGGTCGACGAGAGCCACGTCGTGATGGCGTTCGGCCCAGTCGATGCCGCAGGTGATGGTCATGTGCTCCTCAGTCATGTCGATAGGAACGGGACGAGCCCAGAGCCCGCGCAGCGACCTAATGGACAGCGCTCAAGGCGCGACACCCTCACCAGCTGGCTGCAGACCCAGCGACTGGCAGGGCCACCGTCTACATAGAGACCTCAAAGGGTCAGGTGGCGTGGAGTGAACACCTGCCAGCGGCTCGGCCGACACCCTTGCCTGTCCCGACCCACCGGTCGGTGATATCTCAGTGGACTCCTGCCAGCGGCTCGACCAGCGACCCTCTGGCCCTCCCATTAGGTGATGTCGCCGACCCAGGCGACATCGGGCTTGCCGGGCGTGAACTGTCGGCCGATCAGGTCCGGCAACGGCGGGGAGTTCTCAGCCGGGATTGTGGTGCGCACCCTGGCGGGCTTGTGCACGCCGACGATCCCATGGGCCCGCATCAGCCGCTCGATCCGCTTGTGGTCACCCGCCAGCCCCGCCGCGCCAGCTCGGTGGTGATCCGTGGCTCACCGTAGGTCTCGTCGAACTCGTCGTGAATCGAGCGGATCTCCGCGACCAGCTCGGCCTCCGCCGCCTCGGCCGGGCTCGGTCCGGTCCTCTGGCCTGCTCGCCAGTCGTTGAACGCCTGGCGGCTGACGTCGGCCACCTTGCAAGCCACGGTGATCGGGAACCCCTCGGCCTTCCGGGCAGCAACCCACCGATAGCGGGTCACTGCCCCGACTCCTTCACCCAGAAGGCCGTCGCTCGTTTGAGCAGGTCTCGTTCCATCCGCAACCGCGCGTTCTCCCTGCGCAGCTCGGCCAGCTCGGCCTTCTCCGACGTGGTCAAGCCGACGCGTTCGCCCCGGTCCGTGCGGGCCTGGCGCACCCAGTTCCCCAACGTGCCCTCGCCGATCCCCAAGCGGCCGGCGACATCGACGATCGCGTTCCCGTCATCGAGCACCATCGCCACAGCGTCACGCTTGAACTCGTCGGTGAACGAGCGCCGGATTCTCGCCGGCTTCTCCTCCATCGCTGACATGGTTACCTCCTATTCGAGGTGACCGGTCAGGTGGGGGACCCTCACTCCTCACCTTTGTGTGGGGAGTTGGATGGTGATTCTGCCGCAGCAGAGGTTGATCATGGCGATGATGGCGGGGGCGCTGTGGTGGCCGTAGCCGCGGTGGTTGATGAGCCGGATTTTGGAGTTGAGGCCTTCGAGGCGGGAGTTGGACAGGCCGAGCTCGACGGCGGCGAGGATGCGGTCGCGGTTGGCTCGGATGGTTTTGGCGAGCGTGACGAAGGCGGGGATGCGGCTGCGGCAGGCCCAGGCCAGCCACCAGTCGAGATGCCGGGGCGCCTGGTCGGGGTGACGCAGCCGGTAGAGATCCCGGAGGGCTTCTTTGAGTTGCCAGCAGCGGTAGAGCACCGAGTTCTGCTTGCGGAGGTGGTGGAGGACGTCGAGTTGGTCGCAGGTGAGGTTGTTGGGGTCTTTGAGCAGCGCCCAGCGGGTGTGTTTGACCCAGCGGGAACTGCGGGTGCCGCCCCGGGGCTCGTGGGCGGGGCGGGTCTGGTTCCAGACCTGGCGGCGAACCTTATTGATGGCCTCATTCGCCAGTTTGATCAGATGGAACGGGTCGACACACTGGCGGGCCTGGGGGGCGCGTTTGGTGGTGGCCTTCTCATAGGCGCCGCCCATGTCCAATGACACCGCTTCGAGGCCGGCGCAGCCAGCTTCGCCGAGGCGGTCGTAGAACTCTTCGAGGGTGGCAGCGCTCTTGCCCTCGCCGGCCCACACGACCCGGCTGTCATGGTCGTGGTCGGCGACAACGGTCAGGTAGCGGTGGCCTTTGCGGTAGGAGACCTCATCGACCCCGATCCGATACAGGTCCTGCAGGCGGCCGGTGTCGATGTGCTCGGCGACGACCCGGCCCACGATCCGAGCGACGGTCTCCCAACTCGTCCGTAACAGGACAGTGATGGTGGTCTTGTCGCTGCGCTGGGCCAGCCAGGCGACCACGTCCTCGAAGTCCCGGGAGTGACGGGCACCGGGCCGCGCCCAAGGCACCACCTCAGTGCGGACCCGGCCACAGGCCCGGCAATCCAGCCGGCGGATCTCGGCCTCCAAGAACAACTTGTTGGCGCCGGCATCCAGGTGCCGCCAACGACGGGTCGAGCGGTCATAGACCGCCCAGGTCTTCCAACCACACCGGCACACCAGCTTCACTTGTCGCCGGCGCAGGCCCACCACGATCCCCTCCGGGGCGAAGCTCACCGTCGTCACGGTCGCCCCGGCGATGCCCAACATCTTGTTGAATGCAGTACTGACGCGCACGTGCACGCTCCTCGCAGGCCCGGATGGTGGAACACCCGAAACCTACGAAGCGACACGTGCGCGTCTCGCGGATAGCCCCCACACACCAGAACCCGTTGACCTACAACACGATCAGCACCTCAAACCCGACCCCAAGACCCACACAAAGCCGCGGAGTCCCCTATTTATGTCAGCCCGGCAAGGACTAACTAACTCATCCGGCCTTGGTGGCCTGGGTCCTCGCCCGTCCGCTCCAACACAGCTACCTCGTCGCGAATGTCGATGAGTTGCCGGGCGGTTCGGCGACAACGGTCACACAAGCCGATCCCCGAGACATCGCCTCGTTCACCGCAACCAAGGCACTCGTGCGGGTGGTATCCCCGGCCGGTGGGGTCACCAGGACGTGAGCGACGTGAACCGCCCTGGGTTCGATGGAGGCTCGGGTTATTGGATTCCAACCAGCTGTTGTTGACGGTAGTTGGCCTCGAACTCGGCGGGTGGGAGGTCGCCCAGTGAGCTGTGCAGCCTGGTGTGGTTGAACCAGTGGACCCAG
>DASXTK010000072.1:0-23910 GCA_036505485.1 Acidimicrobiales bacterium | reverse complement strand
ACCCCGGGGTTGGCCGGGGCTGTCGTAGGGCGGCCATACAATCCGTCGAATGGCAGTTCGCTTCGTGATCGTCGGTGGGGGACCTGCGGGCAACACCGCAGCCACCACTGCAGCCCGGCTGGGGGCCGATGTCACGTTGATCGAGCGTGATGTGGTCGGGGGAGCGGCGCACCTCTGGGACTGCATCCCGTCCAAGGCCATGATCGCCACCGCCGGAGCCATGGGGTACATCGACCGGAGTCGGGGCATGGGGCTGTCCAACACCACCGCCCAGGTGGACTTCGACGCCCTCAAGGCCCGCCTGGCCGCCATCGAGTCCCGCCTGGAGTCCAACATCGTCAGCTTGCTGTCGAGCCAGGGCGTACGGATGGTCCAGGGGACCGCCAGCTTCGCGGGCCCGCATCGTGTCTCGGTCGACACCGGTTCCGGCGTGTCGTTGGAGGTCGAGGCCGACGCGGTGCTGGTCTCGACCGGGTCCCGTCCTCGGATCCCGGAGTGGGCCGAGATCGACGGCGACCGGGTGCTGACCACCCGCCACGCCTATCCGCCGCCGGAGCTGCCCGAGCACCTGGTGGTCATCGGGTCGGGTGTGACCGGGGTGGAGTTCGTGCACATGTTCTCGTCGCTGGGCAGCGAGGTCAGCCTGATCGTCAGCCGTCAGCAGGTGCTCCCCCAAAAAGATCCCGAGGTCGCCGCGGCGCTGGAGTCCGAGCTGCTGGCCCGGGGCGTCCACCTGTTCAAGGGGGCGCGGGCCCAGACCATCGACCGCCACGACAACGGGGTGATCGTGCGCTGCGACGACGGGCGGATGGTCGGCGGCAGCCACGCCCTGCTGGCCATCGGGTCCATCCCCAACAGCGACGGGCTGGTCCTCGACGCCGCCGGGGTGAAGGTCGACGAGCAGGGATACATCCCCATCGACCGCCATTGCGTGACCAACGTTCCGCACATCTACGCGGCCGGCGACGTGTCCGGGAAGCTGCCGCTGTCGTCGGTCGCGGCCATGCAGGGCCGGAAGATCGCCGAGCACGTGATGGGCCTGCAGACCCGAGGGCACCGCCACCTGGACTACGACAAGGCGGCGTCGGCCATCTTCACCGAACCCGAGATCGCCGACGTGGGGCTGGCCGAGGCCGATGCGTTCGCCGAGGGTCGGAAGATCCGGGTCACCAAGGTGCCGTTCTCGGCCGCGGCCAAGGCGCTGATCAATGATGACCCCCGGGGCTTCGTCAAGATCCTGTCCGACCCGGCCACCGGGGTGGTGCTGGGCGGATCGATCGTCGGTGCCCACGCCGCGGAGCTGATCTCCATCATCGCGGTCGCGGTCACCAACGGTCTCCGGGTCACCGACATCGTCGACAGCCTCATGGTCCACC
Organism: Acidimicrobiales bacterium; assembly: GCA_036505485.1. Classification (GTDB taxonomy): domain Bacteria; phylum Actinomycetota; class Acidimicrobiia; order Acidimicrobiales; family VFJN01; genus DASXTK01. The sequence continues at coordinate 22,534 of DASXTK010000072.1, read as the reverse complement.
CCTCGCTGGCCGAGGCTCTGGCCGAGGCCGCGGAGTGATCGGCCGGCAATGACGGCCGGTCTGCTGGGCGGCGCATCGCTGCTCTTGCTGCTCGCCGGAGCCGCGAAGTTGGCGGATCCGTCCCGTACCGCCGGCGCGTTGCGGGCTCTCGGCTGGCCGTCCTCGCCGTGGCTGGTGCGGCTCGGTGCCTTGGTCGAGTTGGTCCTTGCGGCGGCGACGCTGGTGATCGGCGGGCGGGTGCTGGCCCTGCTGGTGGGGGCCAGCTACCTCGGCTTCGCCTTGTTCGTTATGTCCGCCCTGCGGGCCAAGACTCCGATCGCCACCTGCGGCTGCTTCGCCGAACCGGACACGCCCCCGAGCCCGCGGCACGTCCTGATCGACGGTCTGCTCGCCCTCGGGGCCATCGCGGCCGCGGCGGGGGACGGTCCGTCTCTCCTCGACGCTTCGTGGCCGGCGTGGATCCTGGCGGCCGCGGTGGCCTCAGTCGGTTTGGCCGCGCTCAGGTAGCTACCAGTTGCGGAGGTCGACCGGCCAGGTGGCCAGGACCTCGGCGTCAGGGGTGGTTCCGTCGGCGACGTACATGCGCTCGTGCATGGCGACGGTGGGGTCGACGTGGGCCGGGAGGACCCGCACCCGGTCGCCCACCTCGGCCAGCTGATCCTCGAACGTCCCGAAGGTGATGTGCTCGTCGGACACGAACCAGCAGGCTCCGGCGTTGACCACCGTGGGGTCGCCGTGATCCATCCCGAGGGCCTTGAGGCCGGCGTCGACCACGGCCCAGCCACCCCGGTTGGCCGAGATCACCGAGGTCCACAGGAACAGGGCGTTGCGGAAGGCCGGGGCATGGGGCACGTACTCGGTGTCCATCAAGCAGTACGACCCGGCCTGGATCTCGTTGGCCCAGACGTTGACCTCGTACGTCCCGGTCCCGCCGGCGGACACGATGTCCCCGCCGACGTCGGCATGGGCGTCGAGCAGCAGCTTCATCGAGGCCTCGACCGCAGCCTCCTTGGTCTCGCCGGGCTCGCGCATGAGATGGCCCTCGTAGCCCATCACGCCCCGCACCTCGAGTCCCCGCGATCGGGCGAGTGACCCCAGCTCGCCGGCGTCGGCGGGATCGCAGCCGCAGCGGGGCATGCCCACCGACACGTCGATGAGAACCTCCAGGACTCCTCCGGCCACTGCGGCCTCGATGGTCTGAGGGGAGTCGACCGCGACCGTGACCCGGCCGGTTCCCGCCGCGACGATCCGGCCCAGCCGGGTGCAGTCGAGCACCTCGTTGGCCAGCAGCAGGTCGGTGCCCAGCCTCGCCGCCGCCATCCCCTCCATCTCGCGGATCGTGGCGCAGCAGAACGTTTCGTGGCCGGCAGCGACGAGCTCGCGGGCCAACTCGGTCGACTTGAACGCCTTCACATGAGGACGCAGCCGCGGACCCGGATGGGCCGCCGCCATGGTCCGCACGTTGTGCTCGAATGCCTCGCGCTCCACCACCAGTGCCGGAGTCGGAACATCGGCCAGCTTCACCCGCGGGACACTAGCTGCGCGTCCAGTATTCAGCCCTTGCAGCAGTGCCGGCGGTGGGATTCGAACCCACACTTGCCAGGTCCTAAACCTGGTCTCTCTGCCAATTGGAGTACGCCGGCTCGGACGCGTGCTACGGCTGCACAGGATACGAAAGGTTCTCAAGTCGTCCGTCCAGTTTTTCGCCGCCCCATATGGGATGGGAAGGTCCGCGAACGTGTATGGCGTATCCCTTTGGCTGTACCAGCCACAAGATGTGCCCGGGAGGCATCATGACCATCAAACGAGTCGTACCGGATATTCGTTGCGACGACTTCGCTGCGAGTCGTGACTTCTACGTGGGGGTGCTCGGGTTCGAGGTAGGAATGGACATGGACTGGGTGCTGACCTTCGTATCGCCAAGAAATCCGGCAGCACAGGTCACGCTGATCAGCAAGGACGCCTCGGCTCCGGTGGACCCGCAGATGTCGGTCGAGGTGGAGGACGTCGACGCCGTCCATGCCGAGGCTCTTCGTCGGGGTGTCGAGATCGTGCATCCGCTCACCGACGAGCCGTGGGGAGTGCGACGTTTCTTCGTTCGAGATCCCAACGGCATCGTCGTCAACGTGCTGAGCCACCGGGCTTGATGAGCACGGCGCGCTCACCGGTCACGGATATCGCACCAGAACCGGCGATGGTCGCTCGCACGGTCGATGAGATGTATGCCGAGCGTGTGCTGAGCCGTGAGGAGACGAGGCGGTTCCTGGACACGAGCCTGAATCCGCGTGGTCCCGATCTGCTCTTCGAGCTGGCCCAGGAGCTCGCCGATGCTGGTCTTCCAGATGTTCGCCACCCCCGTGGCTCGAGCCCGATGAGGCGACGCGGCTGTGGCCGACCTTGGCTGTCGTCCCGGAGAACACTGACCGCAGGAGGTTCGAGCAGACCATCGTCCACGCGGGACTGCGCATCGAGCACCGTGACGAGCTGCGCAGCGAGTGGCGCGAGCACGCCGAGGAACGAAGCGACGGCCGCATCGGCCGCCAACTCGTGTGGGCCGCGCGCCTCCTGCGAGATCCCGGGCGGTTCAAGGCGACGCTCGGCGAAGCCGCCTACGCCGGCGAGCTCGCCAACTGCTTCTGGGGCATCTACCAGATGATCGGCAAGCTCAGTCCGGTGATCTATGTCCTGTGCTAGGCCCAGAGGTAGCGGTGCTGCGCCGGACGGGGTTTGAGCACCGCTACCCTGGCGAGCCGTGACGCCGATGCCACCGCTGCACCCGATCGCCCAGACCAGCTCGATGGTCAGCCCCGCCTATGAGATCTTCAACCGGCTGCTCCGGGAGCGCATCATCTTCCTGGGTACCGAGGTCGACGACGACATCGCCAACGTCATCTGCGCCCAGCTGCTGCATCTCGCGGGCGAGGACGCCGAGCGGGACGTGTGGCTGTACATCAACAGCCCCGGTGGGTCGGTCACGGCCGGCATGGCGCTCTACGACACCATCCAGTTCATCGAGCCCGACGTGGCCACGGTGTGCATGGGGCTCGGGGCCTCGATGGGTCAGTTCCTGCTGTCAGCCGGAGCCAAAGGCAAGCGCTACGCCCTGCCCCACGCCCGGATCATGATGCACCAGCCCTCGGGCGGAATCCGGGGCCAGGCCGCCGACATCGCCATCCAGGCCGAGCAGCTGCTCTACGTCAAGCAGCTGATGGCCGAGCGGATCGCCCACCACACCGGCCAGACCGTCGAGCAGGTGCTGGCCGACTCCGAGCGTGACCGCTGGTTCACCGCCGAGGAAGCCAAGGACTACGGCATCATCGACCACGTCATCGTCAAGCGTGGGGAGATGCGCTGACCATTCTTGGCAAGCAGATCCACGCATAGCGCCGATCTCCTTGCCAAGAACGACTATTCCTCTTCCGCAGTAGTGGTGTCCTCGGCCGCGGTCTCTCCGGCCGTGGCGTCGTCGGTGGCGCCGACCTTGTGGACCGCACCCTTCACGGCGTCCTGCGCCTTGTCGATCTTCTCGCTGAAGCGACCCTTGGTCTTGTCGTCGACGAAATCGCCGGTCTTGTCGATGCCGCTGTGGATCTGGTCCTCGTGCTCACCCACGAAGTCCGAGACCTTCTCCTTGAGACCGGTGGCCACATCCTTCGCCTTCTCGGCCACCTCCTTGGCGACCTCCTGAGCCTTGTCGAGAAGGGTCTTCTCTTCTTCGGTGGTCATGCGTTCACTCTCCTTGTGGGGGTCGCGCCGCCTGGGCGAGCGTCCGCAGCTCGCGAACCGCGTGCTCCAGGCCGTCGGGGTCCCGGTAGAGGGACGTGCCGGCCACGAGCACGTTGGCGCCGGCCGCAGCCGCGCCCTGGACAGTTGACGGTCCGATACCGCCGTCGACCTCGATGTCGCAGTCATACCCCCGATCGAGGACCAGTCGACGGATGGCCGAGATCTTGGGCTCCATCGTGGCGATGTAGCTCTGCCCGCCGAAGCCGGGGTTGACGGTCATCACCAGCACCATGGCCACCAGGTCGAGGACGTGCTCGACCGCGTCGGGCGGCGTGGCCGGGTTGAGGGCGACGGCGGCGGTGGCGCCCAGCTCCTCGACCCGGCCCAGCGTGCGGTGCAGGTGCCGGGTCGACTCTGCGTGGACGATCAGGATCTCGCAGCCGGCCTCGACATAGCGGGGAAGCAGGGCGTCGGGTTCGTCCACCATGAGGTGGGCCTCGAACGGCACGCTGCTGTGCGCTCGGCAGGCCCCGATGACGTCGGGCCCGAAGGTGAGGTTGGGCACGAAGCATCCGTCCATCACGTCCCACTGGATGCGGTCGACGCCGGCCTTCTCGAGGGCCTCCACCTCGTCGCCGAGCCGGGCGAAATCGGCGGGAAGCACCGACGGCACGATCTCGATGGCACGATCCGGGCGGGGGAGGTCGACCACGGCGTTCATCGTATGCGAGCCGACTGAGGCCCCCACGACGAGGCGACCGAGGTGCCGGCGAACTAACGTGCCGGCTTCGCCGCGGACCGAGGAGCGGAGCAGTGCTGGACAGTTTGACCGAGTGGATCACCAACGTCATCGACACTCTCGGTTACGCCGGCGTCGGCTTCCTGGTGGCGTTGGAGAGCGTGATCCCGGTCATCCCGTCCGAGGTCGTGCAGCCGCTGGCCGGGTTCACCGCCAGCCAAGGCGACGCCAACCTGATCGTGATGATCATCGTGGCCACCACCGCCTCGGTCGTCGGATCCTGCGTGCTCTATTACCTGTCCGCGGCCTACGGCGAGGAACGGCTGCGGGCGCTGGTCGTGCGGTTCCGGTTCCTGCACATCAGCCTGCACGATCTGGACCGGGCCAACGCCTGGTTCGATCGTCGGGGCGCCGCGGCGGTGCTCATCGGCCGGTGCGTGCCGGTCATCCGGGCGCTCATCTCGGTGCCGGCGGGGCTGCGGCGCATGAACATCGTGCGGTTCGCGGTGCTGACCGCGCTGGGCAGCCTGGTGTGGAACTCCGGGCTGATCATCGCCGGCTATCACCTGGGCGAGAACTGGGAGCAGGTCAAGACCTGGATGGAACCGTTCCAGTACCTGGTGTTGGCGGTGATGGCGGTGGCCATCGTTTGGTTCGTGTGGAAGCGGGTCCTGTCGCCCGCCCCCGAAGAGGACGAGGTCACCCCCACCGAAACCGAGTCCGCCTCCCGCGGCTAGTTCTTCTAACCTCTAGAGCGATGTAGCGAACCACGGTTTCCCCAGCGCGTCCGTTCACCCGTCGACCCTGGAGCCAGTGCCGTGTCTTCGTCCCTCGCCACCCTTACCGTCCGCGATCTGACCGTTGCTGTTGGGCCGCGGGTGCTGCTCTCCGGCGTGGATCTCACCGTCGGTCCGGCCACTCGGCTGGGGCTGGTCGGTCCCAACGGATCGGGGAAGTCCACGTTCCTGCGGGTACTCGCGGGGCTGCATCCGATCGAAGGCGGTCAGGTCCGGCTGGCTCCTCCCACCGCGACCGTCGGCTATCTGCCGCAGGAGCCCGAGCCCCGGCCAGGTGAGACCGTGCGGGATCTGCTGGCCCGCCGCACCGGTGTCGCCGCAGCCCAGCACCTGCTGGACACCACCACCGTGGCGCTGGCCGGGGAGAAGCCGGGCGCCGCTGACCGGTACGCCACTGCGCTGGAGCGATGGCTGGCCCTGGGCGGCGCCGACCTCGATGTGCGAACTGCGATGGTCGCCGACGATCTTGGTTTCCCGGCCGAGCTGCTCGGCCAGGAGGTGCGCCGGCTGTCGGGCGGACAGGCGGCTCGGGCCCAGCTAGCGGCCCTGCTGCTGGCCCGGTTCGACCTCTTCCTGCTGGACGAACCGACCAATGACCTCGATCTCGACGGCCTCGACCGGCTGGAACGCTTCGTCACCGGGCTGGCGGGTCCGGTGCTGCTGGTATCCCACGATCGAGCGTTCCTGGAGCGTGTCGTCACCGCGGTGGGCGAGATCGACCAACCCACCACCTCGCTGACCCGCTCTGACGGCGGCTGGACCGCGTACCAGGAGGAACGGGCGCGCAGCCGCTCCCACGCCGAGGAGGACTACCGGGTCTACGTCGAACGACGCGACGGACTGGTGGAGCGGTCCCGCCGGCAGCGTGACTGGGCGCAGAAGGGAGCTCGCTCGGCCAAGCGTTCGGGGGAGCGGGACAAGTTCATCCGCTACGGCCGCAAGGAAGGGGCCGAGAACGCCGGCTCGGGCGCCCGTCAGCTCGACAAGGAGCTGGCCCGGCTCGAGGTGGTCGACAAGCCCTGGGAGGGCTGGGATCTGCGGCTGCAGATCGCCGATGCCGGCCGCAGCGGCGACCGGGTGGCCGGGCTGGCCGACGCGGTGGTGGAGCGGGGCGAGTTCCGGCTGGGTCCGGTCAGCCTGGATGTCCGCTGGGCCGACCGTCTGGCCATCGTCGGCCCGAACGGCTCGGGGAAGACCACCCTGCTGGCGGCCCTCCTCGGCCGCATACCGCTGACGGCGGGGGAGCGCTGGCTGGGTCCTGGGGTGGTGGTCGGTGAGATCAGCCAGGGCCGAGACGAGTTCGCCGGTGCGGCGACGTTGCTGGACGGGTTCCAGCGACGCAGCGGCCTGGCGACGGCGTCGGAGGCCCGGTCGTTGCTGGCCAAGTTCGGGCTGAGCGCCGACCACGTCGCCCGCCCGCCGGAGTCGCTGTCGCCGGGCGAGCGGACCCGGGCCACCCTCGCGGTCCTACAGGCGGTCGGCGTCAACCTGCTGGTGCTGGACGAACCAACCAACCACCTTGACCTCCCCGCCATCGAACAGCTCGAACAGGCCCTGACCACCTTCACCGGAACGCTGATCCTGGTCACCCACGACCGTCAGCTCCTGGAGGCGGTCGCTTGCGACCGCCTCCAGGAGGTCGCTGGGCGTTAGCCCAGCGACCTCGCCCCCTCCCCGGGAGAACTTGCCCCGTCCGCACCACGAACGCCTCGCTTTCGGCAAGACCGCTGGACCCGTCCGCACCACGAACGCCTCGCTTTCGGCAAGACCGCTGGACCCGTGCTCACCTGCACCGAACGAGTCCGACAGCGCCGCCCCGCGCAATCGAGCGTTCCGCTCGGCGGAACGATCGCACGGCATTACGTCGCGATCGTTGGGTGCAAGCGGCGTTCGGGGTGCGGACGGGTTCGGGCCGCGGCCTAGAGCCACACGGAGGCGTGAGTGGCAACCAACGAGGCCACCCGGGCCGGGTCTTCGGTGGCGGGCCAGTGGCCCAGGTCGGGCCAGTGGATGACCTCGACCGGCAGGTTCTGTTCCGTTCGGAGGGCGCCGAGTTGGTCGGCCATGGCCGGGACTGCGATCGGGTCGAGGTCGCCCCAGCCCGCGACCATCGGGCCGGGGAAGTCGCACAGGCCGGCGGTCCAGCGAGGCTGGTGGCGGCGGCGTTGCTCGATGTAGCGGATCAGCCGGGGTAGCAGCACATCGCCTCCGGCGTGCTGGGTCAGCCAGACCATGGACTCCAGCTCGGCGGCCTCGGGCCGGTCGGGCGGGAACGATGCCGCCAACCCCGCGCTGAGACCGGCCGCGCCGAGCGACTCGGTCAGTGGCTCGTCGGGGAGCGCCAGCAGCGCCTGTTGCCCGGCGGTGAGCTGGGCCATGTCGATGAAGATCGAGCCGTTGGTGACCACGCACCCGGGCCAGTCGAAGTCCGAGCGGCGCTCGTTGCTGCGGGCCAGCAGCTCGGCCGCCACCGTGTCGCCCATGTCGTGGGCCACTAGCAACGCCCGGGTGACATCCCGGTCGGCCAGCAGCTTCTCGGTCAGATCGGCCTGCTCGAACAGGGTGTAGTTGGAGTCGCGGGGCTTGTCGGACAGCCCGAAGCCGAGGAAGTCGAAGGTGAGGACCCGCCATTGCTTGGCCAAACGGGAGGCGACCCCACGCCAGTCGAAGCTGGATCCGGGGAATCCGTGCAGCAACAGGATCACCGGCGCATCGGCCGGACCCTGCTCCACCACGAACAGCTGGTGCCCGTCGACCTTGGTGGGAGCACCTTTGGCCCGCCACTCCGCCACCAGGTCGGGCACGTCGGTACTCGCCATGGGGCTGCACCGTAGCTGGGGGCCCACCAAGTCGCGTCGCTGGCCAAGGGGTCTATCTGACAGGATTCTCGCGGTGTGGGGGATCAAGCGACGACGCCGGATGGCCGCCGGGCTGGCTGCGGTGCTTCTCCTGGCCGCGAGCTGCAGCGGGGATGACGATGACGCCACGCCCCATCGGGACCGTCCGGCCGAGACGACCAGACCGCCTAGGTCGACCACGCCGGCCGAGCCGATCCGACGGGGTACGTTCGACAGGCTCATCCCTCGGCCCCAAGTGGTGGAGCCGGCGGCTGGGGAGCTCTTCCTCACCCCCGACACCACGGTGGTCGTGGACGCCCGAGCTGCGGCACAGGCCGCGGACCTGTTACGGAGCTACCTCACGCCAGCCACCGGGCTGGAGGTCCCCGACGCCGACGGCGACGGCGACAGCGAGGGGCCGGTGATCCGGTTCGACGACCAGGGCGCGGAGGGTCTCGGCGACGAGGAGTATGAGCTGCGCATCGATGCCGACGGGGTCGAGGTGGTGGCGGCCACACCGGCCGGGTTCGGCTGGGCGGTGCAGACCATCCGCCAGCTGCTACCCGCGGAGATCGAGGGCACCATGGCGTTGCCCGGTACCTGGACGCTGCCGGCGGGGCGGATCCATGACGTCCCCTATTTCGCCTGGCGGGGGGTCATGGTCGACGTCGTCCGCCACTTCTTCCCGCCGGCGGACATCGAGCGGGTCATCGACCTGGCGGCGCTCTACAAGCTGAACCGCCTGCACCTGCATCTGACCAACGACCAGGGCTGGCGGCTCCAGATCGAGGCCTACCCGGAGCTGACCGAGGTCGGCGGGTCCACCGAGATGGGCGGCGGTCCCGGCGGGTTCTACACCCAGGACGAGTACCGGCAGCTGGTGGACTACGCCGCCGTCCGGGGGATCGTGGTCGTCCCCGAGATCGACATGCCGGGTCACGTCACCGCGGCCCTGGCGGCCCGGCCCGAGCTGGTGTGCAGCGGCAGTCCGGTCCCGGAGGTCGAGACCGGCTACTCGGTCTTCGACAACTCGCTGTGCGTCGACGACCCCAGCACCTACGACTTCGTCCAGCAGGTGTTGACCGAGGTGGCGGCGTTGACGCCGGGCCCCTACATCCACATCGGCGGGGACGAGGCCGAGGCCACCAGCCCCGAGCTCTACCCGGCGTTCATCACCCGGGTCACGGCCATGGTCCAGGCCCTGGGCAAGCAGCCGGTGGGGTGGGAGGAGATCGCGACCGCGGACCTGCCGGCGGGCGCCATCGTCCAGCACTGGCGCTTCGACGACCCCACGGTGGCCGCCGCGGCCCAGGGCGCGGGGATCGTGCTGTCCCCGGCCACCCACGCCTACATGGACATGAAGTACGACGAGTCGACGCCACTCGGGCTGAGCTGGGCCGGCTACACCGACACCCAGGACGCCTACGAATGGGAGCCGACCGCCACGGTTCCGGGGCTGCCAGCGGAGAGCGTGCTCGGCCTGGAGGCCCCGCTGTGGACCGAGACCGTCACCGATCTGGCCGAGATGGTGCAGATGCTGCTGCCCCGGCTGCCGGGATACGCCGAGCTGGGCTGGTCGTCCCCGGACGGCAGGAGCTGGGACGAATACCGTTGGCGCGTCGCCGCCCACGCAGCGCGGTGGAACGCAGCTGGGCTGACCTACACCCGCGACCCGTCGGTTCCCTGGTCAGAGTAGGTGCGGAAAGAAATCCGGGAAATTTGGGAACCGCCTGACCCCCATCGGGCATTCACCCCACGATGCTGTCTGCACAGGGTGGGAAGGGGGGCGGGTGAGGAACGACGAGCGGACGGACGGATCCTGTCTGCGCTCGATCGCACGCGACGACGACCGAGCTTTCGGCGTGCTGTTCGAGCGGTACAGCGACTTCGTCTACAACGTGGCGTTCCGGCGCACGGCCAACTGGTCGGCGGCCGAGGACATCACCGAGACCGTTTTCACCGAGCTCTGGCGACAACGACAGCGGGTCACGACCTATGAAGGATCGCTGCGACCCTGGCTCGCCGGGGTGACCGCCAACCAGTCGAGACGCTGGTGGCGGGACCAGGCCCGCAAGTCCCGCGCCGTCGATCGGCTGTCGCTGGTGCGGGGCCGAGACCACGACGACGATTTCGCCGAGGCCGTGGTCAACCGGGTGGACGATCAGAGTCGCATGAGCACTTTGCTCGACGCGGTGTCCCAGCTCCCCGAGGACCAGCGCGACGTGCTCACCCTGTGGGCCTGGGAGCAGCTCAGCTATGAGGAGATCGCCGCCGCCCTGCACCTGCCGATCGGCACGGTGCGGTCCCGGCTCAACCGAGCCCGGACCAGGTTGCGGGAGATCGATGGAACCGCCGGTGGCCAGCGGGCATCCAACGCCGGGTCGCAGGGTGCGACCGAGGCAACGCCACCGAGCGCAGGACGAGGAGGGTGCAGGTGAACGAGCTCGATCTTCGTGACCTTCTGCCCGCCGAGCGACGTCTGCCGGACGTTCGCCGACGGGAGATGAAGGAGAGACTCATGGAGCACGTCCATCAGGACGTTCGCACCTCGCGCCGCAACTACCGGCTCCTGGCCGGAGCCCTCGCCGCCGCGCTGGTCATAGTCGCCGGCGTAGTTGCAGTCCTCGTCGCCGGCAACGGCAGCACGTCGACCAATGACCCCGCCGGGACCACGGACCCACCGGCACCGACGACCGTCCCCGACGTGTCGGGGCACCGGACCATGCCCGTTGCTACCGAGGTGGACCAGGCATTGGAGAACCTCAAGGGTGAGGACACGACATCCCGCAAGCTCCTGAATGCCAACAGCGTGTGGTGCTCGTCTGCGGACCACCCTGGCAACGTCACGAACGGCACGGGTAACACCGAGGTGCAGGACCTGGAGTTCGACCAGCCGTTGACCGAACAGGCGCTGATCCAGGTGTGCGCGTCGGCGAACTGGGCCGAGGCGGCTTACGGGCAGACCGACGCCTTCGATCCGGACACCGGCCGGGCGTGCGTACGGGAGGGCGGCTACAAGGCCGACAACGAAGTCGGCAACGACAGCTTCCCGCTGGCGGTGGTGACCCTCGACAACCTTCCTTGCGACAGCCTCAGCGAGGGCAACGCGGTGGTCCGGGACATGACCGACGCCGACCTGGCCGAGCTGAACCGGATGCGGGCCGTCGAAGTGGCGATGTTCGCCAACCCGAAGCACTGCGCGACGTTCGACGAGGCCACACAGTGGGCGCGGGACATCCTGACCCAGGAGGACATCGCGTACGACGAGGGGATCACCGAGGAGTCCACCGACGCCCAGCTGCCGGAGTGCGGCTATCAGCCGATCGTCGTGTGGCACTCCTGGGGCACCGACGGCACGGTGACGCATGACGGCCTCATCGTCTGGCTCCGGGTGGTCATCCCGGTGGACTGACCTCAGCACATCCCCCCAGACGGACCTGCCCTCGACTCCTGGACGGTCGGGGGCGGGTTCGCGTCCGTTAGCTGGCGGCGAGGGTCATTCCTCTTCGCCTTCCTCGAGCTCGGCTTCACGGTGCCAGCGGGCGGCGCGCTGCTCCTGACGGGCGCGGCGGACCATGCGGCGGGTCTCCTCCAACAGCTCGGCCAGCTCCATCACCGCCTGCCGCTGGTCGGCCTGGGCCCGGGCGATCCGCTCCCGTAGACGCTCGATCTTGCGCCGGAGCTCCTCGATGCGATGCTCCCGAGGACCACCGCCCTGCTCACCCGGCATCGTCGTGCTCCGCGGTCATGAACCCACCATCGCTCCTGAAATTGAGACAGAAAAGCGCCCTATGTCGGCTTTTCTGTCTCAATTTCGGATTACGTTCCGGGCTTCCCTAGTCGGGCGGGCACAGCGGACAGGCGGTAGCGGTGGGTGAGGTTGTTGGCGCGGCGGCGCGGCCGAGCCAACGGCATGCAGTGATCTTGGCGGGTGGGAAGGGCGTACGGCTGCGGCCGTACACCACCTGCATCCCCAAGCCGCTGGTGCCGTTGGGCGACGAGTACGCCATTCTCGAGGTCGTTCTGCAGCAGCTGGCGCGAGCCGGTGTGCGTTCGGCCAGCATCGCTATCGGACATCTGGGCCAGCTCATCCGGGCCTACGTCGGCGACGGCCGGCGGTGGGGCCTGTCGATCTCCTACTGGGAGGAGGACAGCCCGCTCGGCACGGTCGGACCTCTCGTGCTGCACCGTGACGAGCTGCCCGACGACTTCCTGGTCATGAACGGCGACATCCTCACCGACCTGCCGTTCGAGCGGCTGCTCGATTGCCATCGCCGCAGCCAGGCCGAGGTCACCGTGGCCGCCTACACCCGGGTGGTCGACATCGACTTCGGGGTGCTGGACCTGGCCGACGACCACGACGCCGTGGTCGGGTTCCGGGAGAAGCCGACCCTCCAGTACACGGTGAGCATGGGCGTCTACGCCATGAGCCGGCGGGTGCTCGATCGGTTCAAGCCCGGGCTGCCGCTGGGGTTCGACGACCTGTTGCTGGACCTGTTGGACCACGGTGTCCCACCGCAGTCCTTCCGGTTCGACGGGTTCTGGCTCGATATCGGACGACCCGAGGACTACGACCGGGCCAACGACGAGTTCCCCCTGCGTCGGCCCTCGCTGCTCGGGGGATCAGGGTTGTGAGCGCCGCCGTCCCTCCGGCCGTTGGCGCCACAAAGACCGGCTCAGCCAGCCCGGCGATGCACATCGCCCACGTAGCCGTGGTGGGCGGACGCGGCTGGCTGGGCCGGGCGATCGTCCAGGCGGTGCGATGGCGCGGTCTGGCCCTCACCGTGGTGTCGCGCCGACCCGGCCCCGGGGTGGTGGCCATGGATCCCGACGACTCCAAGTCCATGGCCCGGGCCCTGGCCCGCGCCGACCTGGTGATCAACTCAGCCGGCTATCGGGGCGCCGACGCCCGGCTGGCGGTCACGACCAACTTCCGGCTGCCCGAGGACCTGGCCAGGCTGGCGATCACCGAGCGTTGGCGGCTGGTGCACGTGGGCTCGGCCGCCGAGTACGGACGGGCGACACCCGGCTCGACGGCGCGCCTGGGCGAGGACGACCCGTGCGCCCCCAGCACGTTGTACGGCATGACCAAGCTGGCCGGCACCCAAGCGGTGCTGCGCCGGTGCGAGGACGGCGCGGACGTGCTGGTGGCCCGGGTGTTCAACCTGGCTGCGGCGCAGCTGCCGGCCGACAACCCCTTGCTTGACTTCGCCAAACAGGTAGGTCGACTCGGCTCTGATGGCGAGGTCGCCATTGGTGATCCCACCACCGTGCGGGACTTCAGCCGCCGGTCCTGGGCCGCGGCCGCGATCGTTGCCCTGGGGGTCATGCCCGAGCGCTTCACCGGTCTGGTCAACGTCTGCTCCGGCCGCCCGACCAGCTTCGGCGACCTGGTCGTCGCCATGGCCCACCATCTCGGCGTGCCCGTCTCGGTGCGCGACCTGGGTTGGCCCCGGGGCGGCCACATCGTGGGCGACCCCAGCCGATTCCATTCCCTGATCGATCTTCCGGCCCTCGACGAGGCCGACGACCTGGTCCGTTCCATCCTCGGACCGGCCTCACCCCAGTGGGACTGCAAGGTCCCCGTTCTCGCGGGAGACACCCGATGACCCTCTTGTTTCGAGCGACAGCCGTTGCTCTGGTTTTCATGACCATGCTCGGTTTTCCGGCCTCCGCAGCTGGTGCCCAGACCCCGCCCACCGGACGCTCGGTCGACCTGCGGGTGTTGGTGATCGCCATCGCCGATCGGGCCAACGATGCCGGTCTCGAGCTGATGGCCCGCACACTCGACCAGGTCGGTGTGCCTTACGACGTGTTGGACACGTCGACCACGCCATTGACCGACGAGCTGTTGTTCGGTCCCGACGGCACCGGCGGGACTCGGGGTCACTACAACGGGATCATCCTCACCCAGGCCGACCTGTTCACCGCCTCCGGGTCGGGGTTCGGCCTGGAGGAATGGCAGCGGCTCCACGCCTATGAACGGGACTTCGGCGTGCGGGAGTCGGTGGTTGCCGGGTTCCCGGCCACCGATCCCAGCCGCGATCTCGACTACGGGATGAACGAGGTGGGGTTCTCCCTCACCAGCACCGGACGATGGGTGGCGCCAGCGGGTACCGGGCGGATGTTCAGCTACGTCAACACCGCCAACACCCTGGACATCCCGGAGTTCGCGTTCTGGGGCAAGCCCCGCAACAACGGTGACGGTGGTCCGACGATCACGCCGCTGTTGGTGGATGACGCCGACCCCACTCGGGCGCTGGTGTCGCAGCTGGAGTATCCCGACGGGCGGCAGGTGCTGTTGTCCACGGTCGGCAACGCCTGGTTCCGCCTGCACAGCAACGTCCTGGCGTACCAGTTCCTGGACTTCGCCACCAAGGGCGTCTTCATCGGTGGCCGGTTCGTGTCGCTATCGACCCACACCGACGACATGTTCCTGGCCGACGATCTGTGGGACCCGGCGGCGAACCGCACGGACTTCAACCGCAGCTACCGGCTCACCCCGGCTGATCTCGACAACGTCGTGGCTTCGCAGAACACCTTCCGGGCGGCGCATCCGTTGGCTTCGACCTGGCGGGTCCAGTTCCCCTACAACGGCATCGGCGCCCAGTCCTGGACCCCCAACCCCCGGGTGAGCCGGCCGGCGGCCGACGACGCCACGCTGGTCAAGGCCACCGTCCTCAACTACGGCGCTGCGACATCGGCCACCGTGGCCAAGGGCACCAACTCCGAGTCCCGAGCGGTGCTGCGGGCCGCGGACGTGTCCACACCGGCTGGGGTGGGCCGCGTCGACCGGGTGTTGTTGCGGCTGACGGTCACCGCCGGTGGTGCGTTGCCGGTCGACGTCTGTCCGCTCACCCAGAGCTGGACCGAGGGCTCCGGCCGAGGCGGGCTGCTCGACATTGTCAACGTCTCCTGGCGCAATCGCTCGGGCTTCACCGCCTGGCAGACCGCAGGGGGAACCCACGACTCCGCGGCTTGTGTCCGGCAGCAGATCACCGGCGCGGGCGTGAACGAGCTCGACATCACCCCGATCTGGCGGAGCTGGTCCACCGGACGAGCCAACTACGGCGTGGTCGTGAAGCCGGCAGCCACCGGTTCCGCCACCTTCGCCAGCGCGGAGAACGCCACCGCCGCCAACCGGCCGACGCTGCAGTTCGAGACCTCGATGGCGCCCGAGCCGCTGACGGCCAAGGTGCTGGAGACCAAGGACAACTTCGGCTGGATCAACCACACCTACGCGGCACTGCAGATGGACCGGCTGTGCCCCGACCCCGACGAGCCCCAACCGGCGGAGTGCCCGGTCACCGACTACACCACCGCCTACAACGACATCGCCCAGAACCGGGTGGTGTGGCAGACGCTGGGCCTGCCCGGGTACGACGCCGGGCTGCCTTACTTGCTCAGTGACTCCCATGCCGGGCTGCACGATCGCCAAGGGACCGAGGAGGATCCCTCCGACGACATCCCGTTCCCGCAGGGATCCAACCCCAACTTCCTGCAGGCGGCCCAGGACCTGGGCGTACGGTTCGTGGCCTCGGACTCCTCCCGGCCCAACCAGGACCGTGAGCAGCGCATCCCTGGCTTCAACCTGGTGATGCTGCCCCGCTATCCCACCAACATCTACGTCAACGCCACCACCCCCGACGAGAACATCGACGAGTACAACTGGCTCTACTACGAGCGGTACATCGCCAACGGCCAGGATCCCTGCACCACGCCTGGGGCCATCTGCGCTCCTCGGACGTATCAGCAGATGCTGGACGCCGAGGCGGACATCACCCTCAGCCACATGATCTCCGGCAAGGCGTGGCCGCACTACTTCCACCAGTCCAACCTGCGGAACTACGGCGGCGGCCGCTCACTCCAGTTCGACTGGATGAACGCGGTGATGACCCGGTACGAGCGCTACTTCACCCTGCCGGTCAAGACGCCCAATGCCCCCGATCTCGGACCGGACGCTCTCGACCGGATCGTGGCCCGGGAGCAGAACGTGCGGGGCTGGCTCAACCTCGACACCGGGCAGGTGACCCTGGTCGCCAACGGTGATGTGGCCGGCGCCCGGGTGACCGGGATCAGCGGTGGCGAGATGTACGGCGGCCAGTCGATTGCCAAGGTGGCGGTGGGTGTCACACCTCGCACGTTCACCCTGGCCTGACCGTACGTCAGCAGGTTTCGCGCCAGGGGCCGAGCTCGATGCGCTTGCGGATCGAGCTCAGCCCCAGGCGGCGGGACTCGGCGCAGAACTCCGGGACCGTGAGGTCGTACTCGGCGTGGAACACCGGCTTGTTGCGATCGAGGAACGGGATCAGGGCCTCGCACTCGCCGTACTCGGCGCACTGCTCGACGACCGCGAAGTCGTACAGATCGGCCAAGTCCTTGACCTGGTCGAGATCGTTCTTCAGCCCGATGGCCAGGTGACGCTCGTGGGCCATGTCGGCCAACATGCGGTTGAAGGCCAGCTGGTCGGCGGCGGTCAACGGGAAGCCGGTGTCGGCCTGGTAGCCGTCGAGCCAATCCGGCTCCACGCCGTCGAAGCCCCGCTCGGCGCACAGATCGAGCCGGGAGGCCAGGAGGGGCCGGAGCACGTCGAGCTGGCGGATGTCCAGCCAACGCTCGTCGGGCCAGCCCTGGACCGATCCGCCCTTGACCGATGCCGGAAAGGCGTCGGAGTCCGGCCGGTAGGGCTCCCATGAACCGGCGGAGAAGTAACAGATCGCCTTGCGGCCTTGCTCATGCAGGGTCTGTACCGTCGAGGCCGGGGTCTCGAACAGGTCGACGTCGTACACCTCGGCGTCGACCGACATGTCGACATGGCCGTCGAGCTGCCATTGCCAGGTCAGGCCCTTCGCCGGTCGCCACCACGCCGGCTCGATCGTGGGTTCCGAGGGCGGCGGCGCCGTGGTGTCGACACTGGACGGCGGCGTCTCGGTCGACGGCTCGGTGTGGCTCGTCGTCGCCCGGTGGTTCGGCGCCGATTCCTCGTCCTTGGACGACTTGTGGTCCGAGTGGCACGCGGTCAGGGCCGCGATGGTCGCCAGCGTCGGCCACCAGAGAAGACGACCAACTCGACGTAACGGCATAACCGATGACCCTCTTTCCCGCGTCGTTCGCCCTGCCTCCCGCCGAGGCCGGCACCCGACCCTTGCGCGTCGTACCGTCGAGCACGCTAGGTCCTGTCGCAGGGACCGCCAGCCGGGGGACCGAGATAGTTCTCGTGACCGAGGGGACCTACCCGCATGCTCACGGCGGGGTGAGCGTGTGGTGCGACCAGTTGGTGCGGGGGCTGCCGGACAAGACGTTCCGGGTGGTCGCGCTGACCGCGTTCTCCTATCAGCGCCCGGTCTGGGATCTGCCCGACCACGTCGATGACCTGGTCACGGTGGGTCTGTGGGATCACCGGCGTCACCGGGCCGGTCCGCGAGCCCGGTGGCGCCGGCGCCGTCGGGGGACTCCCGCCCCGCTGGCGGTGGGGCTGGCGGCGTTGCTCACCAGTCCCCGGGCCGAGGTGGCCTGGTTCTCCTCGTTCCTGGACGCGCTGAGCGGACTCGACGAGGTCGACATCGCCAAGCAGCTGTGCTTCGGCGAG
Source organism: Acidimicrobiales bacterium (assembly GCA_036505485.1). Taxonomy (GTDB): domain Bacteria; phylum Actinomycetota; class Acidimicrobiia; order Acidimicrobiales; family VFJN01; genus DASXTK01. The sequence goes on along the minus strand of DASXTK010000072.1, from coordinate 4,846 downwards.
CTGCTGACCGCCCTCGACGTCGAGGTGAGCAACGCTCGGACCTGGGAGGCGGTGCGGTCGGCTCGGGCCTCCGACCTGGTGCGGGTGGCCGACATGCTGGACCACCTGTTGCGACCCCTGGCCGTCGACGCCGGCCCGGCCGCGGTGTACCACGCCAGCTCCAACGGTCTGGCCGCGCTGGTCTGCATGGTGGCCCAGCGGCGCCACGGGGCCCGGTTCCTGCTCACGGAGCACGGCATCTACCTGCGGGAGCGGTACCTGGAGCTGCGGCGCCTGCCGCTGGCCCGACCGGCTCGGGCCCTGCTGCTGCGGTTCCACCGTCTGGTCAGCGGCGCCGCGTACACCCGGGCCTCGCTGGTGGTTCCGGGCAGCCGCTGGAACCTGCGTTGGGAGACCCGCCACGGCGCTCCCGAGGACCAGGTCCGCACCATCTACAACGGCATCGAGCCCGACGAGTTCCCGGCCCGGGTGGAGGAGCCCGACCAGCCGGTGGTGGCGTGGTTGGGACGGATCGATCCGATCAAGGACCTGGAGACCCTGGTTTCGTCGTTCGCGGTGGTCCACGAGCACTGTCCGGACGCGGTCCTGCGCGTCTACGGCCGGACTCCTCCGGGCGGCGAGGCCTACGTGGTCAAGCTGAACCGCCTGATCGCCGAGCTCGGGTTGGAGTCCACCGTGATCTTCGCCGGCGGGGTGGTGGAGAGCGCCGACGCCTTCCGGGACGCCCAGGTGGGCGTGCTCAGCAGCATCTCCGAGGGGTTTCCGTACTCACTCATCGAGGCCATGGCCAGCGGGGTCCCCGCGGTCGCGACCGGTGTCGGCGGAGTAGACGAGGCGGTCGCCGACACCGGTCTCGTGGTCCCACCCCGCGCCCCGGAGCTGTTGGGGGAGGCCATCGTGGAGCTGCTGAACGACACTCCCCGGCGCCAGAAGATGGGGGTGATGGCCCGGGAGCGGGTGCTCGAGAGGTTCACGGTCCAGCACTGCATCGACGGCTACCGCGCCACCTACGCCGAGGTGTGCCGGACCTACCGGGTGGCCCAGCTGCAGCTGGTGCCGGATCCGGAGGCCGACGAACGCCGGGACGAACTTGCCCCCGAAGCCCGTGGCGGGCCACGGGCTTCGGGGGCAAGTTCGGGTCAGCACGACGAGCGCGACGAGCGCGAGGAGCTGGTGTCGGCGATCGGTGGGGCCGAAGCCCTGGCCCAGACCGTGGATGCCGACGAGGTGGCCGCCACCCTGGAATCGGTAGGCGTGACCGACCAGGTTGCAGTGACCCGGTTCGGTGCCCGCAACGTGTTCGAACTGGCCGAGGGGGTCTGGCGGGCGGGTGGAGGATCGTCGGATCCGCCGCGACCCACCGTGCCTCCGTCGCCCCAGCCAACCGGGTCGCTCGGCCGAGGACTGGCCTACGTCCTGCCGGCCATCGTCGTGGCCGCTGCGGTGCTGACCGGGGCCGACCAGATCGCGGTCGTGGCCGCCAGCGTCGTGGCCTGGGGGATCGGCCAGGCCGGCGGGGTCCTGGCCTACACCGCCCTGCACCGCTCGCCCAGCTCCGCCGGCTTGGCTCCTTTGCGCCGGGGCATCGTCGCTGCTCTGGTCTTCGCCGGGGTGGTGGGCACCGGCATCGCCTGGCTCCGGCCTTCCGGATGGGTCGGGGGCGTGGCCGCCTCCCTGCCCATCCTGCACCTGGTGGGAGCGACCGGGCTCGTGGTCTTGGGGCGCACCCGCGCGCTGCTGCGGGTGCTCGCTCCGGTGTCGGTGGTCTCGGTGCTGGTGGTGTTGGCGCCGCACTCTCCGCTGGGCGCGCTGGTCGGTCCGGTGAGCGTCGTCACGGTGGCCGGCAGCGTCGGCTGGGTGACCTGGCTGGCGTGGTGTTCGAGCTTCCGGTTCCGTTGGCGCTCCGGGACCGCACCGGCCCGAGGCCATGTCCTGGAGCGGGCCGACTGGGTGGGAGCGGCTCCGTTGGCGCTGTGCGGCTGGTGCACCGCGGGGTTCGCGCTGCTGCTCGTGACCGTGGTCAGCCATCTGTCCGGGTTGACCAGCGTGGACAGCCGGCAGTGGCTGGTGCTAGGGCTTCCGCTCTGGACCATGGTGGGAGCGGGCGAATGGTTCTTCCTGACGACGCGGCGGGCGTTGGCCATCGAGCTGGAGGCCAGTGCCGACATCGCCACGTTCCGGCTGGCGGCGATGAAGCGACTGGTCACGTCGGGCGGGGCTGCGGCGATGGTCCTCGGGGTCGTCGTCGTGGTCGCCACGATCGCGGCCGCCGCCTTGTCGGGGCTGTCGCCGACGGTCGGACTGAGCGCGGCGTCGGTGTTCGGGCTGCTGGCCATGGCGTTGTATGGGGCTACGGTCCTGACCGCGGCCTCCCACTCGTTGACCGTGCTGTTGGTGACCGCGGCGGCGGTCGTGCTCCTGGGCTGGGTGGCGTTCGCCACACACAATCCGCTCGGGGTGGAGGACCACAAGGCTGCGCTGCTGGTGGGAACCGCTGTCGCCGCGGCGCTGTGCTTGGGCGCGGGACGGGTCCTGTCCGATCCTGCGAGCCATCGGTGATGCTCACTCGAACTCTTGAACCCGTGGAGGAATCCCCATGTTGCATGCCGTGACCGGAGCCGACGGCTTCATCGGCTCTCATCTGGTCGAGGCTCTTGTCGCCCGGGGCGACCGGGTGCGGGCTCTGGCGCTGTACAACAGCGCCGGGACCTGGGGTTGGCTCGACACCCTGGCCCCCGACGTGCTGGCCGAGGTCGAGGTAGTGCTGGGCGACGTGCGCGACCCCGAGCAGATGGTCAACTTCTGCGCCGGCAGCGACACGGTGTTCCATCTCGGCGCCTTGATCGCCATCCCGTACTCGTACGCGGCGCCGCGGTCGTATCTGGAGACCAACGCCGCCGGCACCCTCAACGTCCTGGAGGCGGTGCGCCGGGGCGGGGTCCGGCGGATGGTCCACACCTCGACATCGGAGGTGTACGGGACCGCGGTGCGGGTGCCGATCGACGAGGAGCACCCGTTGCAGGGCCAGTCCCCGTACTCGGCGTCCAAGATCGCCGCCGATCAGATGGTCGAGGCCTTCGTCCGCTCGTTCGAGGTTCCGGCGGTGACGCTGCGGCCGTTCAACACCTACGGGCCCCGCCAGTCGGCCCGGGCGGTGATCCCCACGGTGATCTCCCAGATCGCCGCCGGTCAGCGGGAGATCCGGTTGGGTGCCCTCGACCCGACCCGCGACTTCAACTTCGTGGCCGACACCGCGGCGGCGTTCCTGGCGGTGGGGCTGGGGGAGGACAAGCTGCTCGGCGAGGTGTTCAACGCCGGCTCGGGCCGCGAGGTGTCCATCGGCGACCTGGTCCGGACCATCGCCAAGGTGCTGGATACCGAGGTGGAGGTGCGAGCCGACGAGGACCGGTTCCGCCCGCCGGGCTCGGAGGTCATGCGGCTGCTGGCCGACCGGTCCAAGCTCCAGGCCGCCACCGGCTGGGAGCCCACCTGGACCCTGGAGCAGGGCCTGGCCACCACCGCCGAATGGTTCGCCAACCCCACCAACCTCTCCCGCTACCGCCCGGGGGATTACGCGGTGTAGGGCCCGAGGGAACCGAGGCGCCCAAGCCAGCCCCCGAGGTGGCGAGGCAATGGTGCCCACCGAACCGAGCCCGAGGCGATAGTGCCCGTATACGGGCACTATCGCCTCGGGCTCTCGATGGTGGGCACCATTGCCTCCCCCCTCGTACGGGACCGCCAGCCATCATGGAACGGGCCAGCCCGCCGGCTGCCTGGGAGCCTCAGTTTCGTTTCTCCAATAGCACGAGGGGGATGTCGCGGTCGGTGTTGCGTTGGTAGTCGTCGTAGGGGGGCCAGACCTCGGTGGCGCGGGGCCACCATTGGGCCTTCTCCTGCGGGGTGGCGGTGCGGGCCTGGAAGTCGAAAACCTCGGCTCCGTCCTGGAGGGTTACCTCGGGATCGGCCACCAGGTTGAGATACCACTGCGGGTGCATGGGGGCTCCGCCCATGGACGCCACCACGGCGTAGGTCCCTTCGTGCTCGACTCGCATCAAGGCGCTCTTGCGGATGCTGCCGCTCCTCCGACCCCGGGTCCAGAGGATCACGCAGGGCTTGCCCTCGAGGGTCCCGCCTTGCTGGCCTCCGGACGCCTCGTACTGGCTGACCTGGTTGGCGACGAGGTCCCATGTGCTGGGTTCGTAGGTTCCATCGAGCGGCATGGGCGGGAGATTATCCAGCGGGCTCCTCGGCTCCGTTGAGGGCGTAGTCCCGGAGGTCGGCCCGGTAGCCGGCGTCGAAGACCTCGTACCGCCGGCGCAGCTCCGGCCCGGGCCAGTCGTCCGGGAGAAGTTCGGCCGGGAGGATGGGATCGGCCAACAGGTGGCGCAGCACCGCAGCCGACACCATGAACCCCTTGGCCAAGCCGTCGGCATGATCGAGGGCCTTGAGTAGCCGGTTGGCCTGGGCGGCCCAGCCGTCGAGGTCCCAGAGGGAGCGGGCCAGGGCCACCGGATCGTCGCTGGGCCGGCTCTCGAACCACAGGCATTGGTTCTGGACCCGGCGGGGTAGGGGTTGGGCGTGCACCAGGTTGGCCGGTCGCAGCCACACCCCTTCCCGGGCCTGGGCCAGATGGAGCTCGAGCATGGCCCGACGCAGCGCGGTGCGCTCGGACGCCGGTCGCCCCGTGGCGGTGACCACAGCCATGTCCCAGTCCCCGGTCCAGCGCCGGGTGGTCGGGGTGCGGCTCTCGTCCTGGCGGGCGGCCCGGCCCAACAGCCGTCCGGTCAGCCGGTAGGTCCCGTTGTCGGCGCTTATCTCGCCATCGGCGGCCATGCGAGACAACGCC
>DASXTK010000071.1:0-11874 GCA_036505485.1 Acidimicrobiales bacterium | reverse complement strand
GCGGCCCTTCGGGCCGCCCAGAATCCTCATTACGTCAAGTTGAGCCCTCTCAGTGGCTGGGCGGCGGCGATGATCCAGGCGACGGCGTCCTTGTAGTCCTTCAGGCTGGGGTTGTCCTCGAGGTCCTGCTCGACGTCCTCGACTGCGGCTTCGAGGCCGTACAGGCGGTCCATCAGGTCGGTCATCTGTGACCTCTTGACGATGATCTCGTCCTCGCCCAGGTCGAGCTCCTTGGATCGCCGGCGAGCTTGGTAGTCCATCTGCCGGCAACTGTCCTTGCAGAAAGCTCGTTGTCGGCCGGGTCCCGTCCGGGGAGGCAACGGGCGCCCGCACCAGCGACACCTGGGCCCCGACTCCCTTTTCGTGAACTGACGATTTGCCATCGCCTGATGGTGGCAGCTGCCTGGTTACCGCGGCGGGACCCGGCTACTTTCGCTGGCCCATGGGGCTGATGGTGCGACCGATGGAATTGGACGAGGTGGACCTCATCATCGTCGAGCGGTGATCACTCGTCCTGGTGGAGGTTGAGGAGGTTCCCGCAGCCGTCCTCGAACACGGCGTCGGTGCCGCCGTAGTCCATCCTGGTGGGCGGCATCTTGAAGTCGACGCCCCGGGCTACCAGAGCGTCGTACTCGGCCTGGATGTCGTCGCTGACGAACGACTGGGCCGGCGTCCCTTGGTTCCGCAGGTGGTCCTGGAGCGCCTTGGCCGGTCCGTCGGGTAGGGCCAACAACAGCTCGACCGTGGGATCCTCGGGCGACACGACGGTGAGCCAGCGGCCTTCCGGCCCGTACGCCAGGTCGGTGTGGATCTTGAAGCCGAGCTTCTCTCCGTAGAACTCGCGTGCCGCGTCCTGGTCGTCGACCCAGATGGTGGCGAGCTTGATGCGCATGGGCCCCCTCCTTTCCTCGCTTCTCTTCTCCCCCAATCATAGCTCACTCTTCCTATTAGGAATAGGACTTTCGGTCGACGGTCGATCATCCGAAGGTCGGTGTCGCTCCAGAAGGACTACGTGCGAGACTCAGCCGGATGCCTCTTGTGGCCGCCGCGCCCCCCTCGCTGCCGCCCCCACCAGCGTCATCGCTGCTGCGGACCCGCGGTCTGAGCCTCACCTACCCCAACGGAACGGTGGCGCTCGCAGGACTGGATCTGAACGTGCCCCGAGGCTCGGTGGGACTCGTGGGGGCCAACGGCGCCGGCAAGACCACGCTGTTCCGCCTGATGCTCGGGCTGCTGTTCCCCACTGCCGGCGCCATCGAGGTCGTCGGCCTACCGGTCGCCACCGATCCGATCGGCATCCGTAGCCGCCTCGGCTACATGCCCGAGCACGACTGCCTGCCCGGCGACCAGTCCGCCGCCGATTTCGTGGCCAGCTTCGGCGAACTGGCCGGACTCCCGCCCCGTCCGGCCCGGCAACGAGCCTCCGACGTGTTGGACCTGGTCGGGCTGGACGAGGCCCGGTTCCGTCCGGTCGGCGGCTTCTCCACCGGCATGCGCCAGCGCACCAAGCTGGCCCAGGCCCTGGTGGCCGACCCCGAGCTGCTGCTCCTGGACGAACCGACGGCCGGGCTCGATCCCGTTGGCCGGGAGGAGATGCTCGATCTGGTGGGCCGGTTGGCCGGCTTCGGGATCTCGGTCCTGTTCGCCACCCACCTGCTCGACGACGTCCAGCGGGTGTGCGACCACGTGGTGATGATCGACGGCGGACGGCTGCGGCTGGCCGGACCCATCGACGAGCTGGTGGAGCGGACCGGCGTCCTTCGGGTCGAGGTCGGCGGTCGGCCCGACGCGGTCGAGGCCCTGGCCGCGGCGCTCCAGCAGCGGGGCATGGCCTCGGTGGCCCTCGACCAGCACGTCCTGGACATCGACACACGCAACGGCGGCGACGACGCCCCGGACATCGTGCGCGACCTCATCGTCGACCTCGGACTGCGGCTCTACGCCCTGTCCAGTCAACACCGGTCGCTCGACGAGCTGTTCCTCCAGGGAGCCGGGCGCCCATGAGCCTGGCCCCGACACTCGGCGGCGCGGTCTACGACCGCGGCTATCGCCCCTACGAAGGTCCACGCGGTGGACGCAACTATGCGCGCTGGGCTCTGTGGCGGCTGAGCGTGCGCCGGGCCCTGGGTATCCGCCGGTCCTGGCGGCAGAAGGTCCTGCCCTGGACCCTCCTCGGCCTGGCCACCCTGCCGGCCTGCGTCGACATCGGCATCCGCTACGCCACCCGCAACACCCCGCCTTATCGCCTCGACGCCGACATCGAGGACTTCCTGTTCACGTTCAAGGACTACGTCGGCGTTTCTACGCTCCTGCTGTTGTTCGTGGCGGTGAGCGCACCCGACATCATCTGTCCCGACCGTCACGACCGGGTGCTCCCGCTGCTGTTCTCCCGCCAGCTCACCGGGGTCGACTACGTGGTGGCCAAGGTGTCGGCGATGTTCGCGATCATCTTCGGCTTCGCGTTCATCCCCCAGGTGGTCTTGTTCGTCGGGCAGATGTTCGTCAACAAGAACGGCTCCATCGACTACTTCCAGGACCACCTGGACGTGTTGTGGAAGGTGCCGATCTCAATCGCCATACTCGCCCTCTACTACGCGCTGGTGAGCGTGGCGTTGGCCTCGTTGACCGATCGGCGCATGGTGGCCGGCATCGCGTTCATCGGCTTGATGATGATCACCCACGCGGTCGGCCAGTTCTTCATCGAATCGGCTCGCCCCGACGGCACCATCATGTCCCTGGTCCAGCTGTGGACCGTGCCCCTGGTGCTGCGCGACATCGTGTTCCTGGGCCACGTCGAGCCATTGGGCCGGCTGCAGGGAGTGGAAGGCGCGGGCTTCGCCGCCGTCTTCGTCTACCTGGCGGTCCTGACCGCGTCGGCCGCGGTCCTCCTGTGGCGCTACCGGGAGGTCGATCTGTGACCGACCCCCGGCCCGAACCTCCCCCGACGGTCGCTCCGACCGCCGCCACGCCCATGCCGCCCGAGGGACTGGATCCGGCGTTCGTGGCCGAACCCACCGTCGTAGCCAGCTCGGTGTCGATGTGGTTCGGTCCCAAGGTCGCGGTCACCGAGCTGTCGTGCTCGTTCGGTCCCGGCGTGACCGGTCTGCTGGGACCCAACGGCGCCGGCAAGACCACCTTCATGCGGGCCATGTGCGGGGTCCTCCCCACCAACCAGGGCCGGATCACGGTGTTGGGCCGCGATCCCCGCCGTGACCGTTCGGTGCAGGAGGTCCTGTCGCTGGTACCCGAGGACGATGCGGTCCCCCGGGCGCTCACCGCCCGGCAGCTCGTCCGCTACACCGCATCGCTGCACTCGGTGAAGGATCGCAGCGCTCCCGAGCGGAGCCTGGCCACGGTCGGGCTCAGCGATGTCGCCGACCGGCGGTTGGGCGGGTTCAGCAAGGGCATGCGCCAGCGGGCCAAGGTGGCCGCGGCGCTGGTCACCGGTCCCCAGGTCATCGTGTTGGACGAGCCGTTGAACGGCGCCGATCCGGTGCAGCGCCTGGCGCTGATCGAGCTGTTCCAGTCCCTCGGCGCCCAGGGTCGGACGGTGATCGTCAGTTCCCACGTCCTGCACGAGGTGGAACGGCTGGCCACCCGCCAAATCGTGATGGTGCGGGGTCGGCTCGCCGCCGCCGGCGAACACCGGGCCATCCGCGACTCGTTGGCCGACCGGCCCCGGGCCGTGCTGGTCCGCACCCCGGAGCCGCGGCGCCTGGCCGCCGACCTCATGGCGGTCGAAGCGGTGACCGGCGTGACCCTCGACGGATCGGCGCTGATCGTCTCCACCCCGCGGGCCGGGGAGCTGGCCCAGGCCCTGCCGCTCGTGGCCCGCAAGGCCGGCGCCCGCCTGACCGAGGTGCGGCCCCTGGACGACTCGTTGGAGAGCGTGTTCCGGGAGCTGCTGCGATGAGCCTCTCCCCCGCGGCCGAGCGGTCCGAAGGATCCCCGCTACCGCCGCCGTTCGCGGCCGTGGTGCTCTACACCCTGCGGGCCTGCCTGCCGGCCAAGCGCTGGTTCGGGGTGCTCCTCCCCTGCGTGGGCGCGTTGATGTTCGGCTGGTTGGCGTTGGCCACCGGCACCGGCTCGCGGGCATCGAACTTCGCCGACGCCGCCCAGTTCGGGCTGTTCCTGCTGATCTTCCCGTTCACGTGCCAGATCATCGGCGACGCGGTGCTGGGCGCCGACGTCCGGGCCGGCACGTTCCAGCTCACCTGGCTCTCGCCGGTGCGGTTCAGCACCATCGCCCTGGGCCGCTGGTTCGGCGGCTGGGTCGTTGCCCTGGTGACGCTGGTGCCGGCGCTGGCCTTGGCTCCGGTCATCGCCGGAGTGCCGGAAGCCGCGGGACCCATGGCCATCGCCGGCGTCTTCGGATCGGCCGCTTACATCGCGCTGTTCATGATGATCGGCGTCGTGACCCGCCGCTCGGCGCTGTGGTCCCTGGCCGTGGTACTGCTGGGCGAGTGGCTGCTGGGCACCCAGTTGGCCGGAGTGGCCCAGCTGTCGCCCCGCTGGGAGGCCCAGCAGGTCTTCGCCGGCATCTGGGACTACGGCCACCTGATCGAGCGGGACAACATCCCCCTCGGCTGGTCCGCCGCGGTCCGCCTGGTCGTCATCACCGTCATCTGCCTCGTGGTCGCGACCTGGAGCCTGACCCGAATGAAGCCCATCGGCGGCGACGACTGACACCCCGAAATTGAGGCGTTTGGCGCGCTATGAGCGCGTCAAACGCCTCAATTTCGGCTGGTTAGCGCAGTAGGTACTCCACCGCCTTGCCCATGACCGCTACCCGGGTGGCGGCATCGCTGATGCCTTCGAACCCGAAGCCCATGTACAGCGTGCTCGGGGTGGCGACGACGGCGCCCTCGGGCAGGTTGGCTCCGGTGATGCGGGCGAAGTCGTTCAGGTTCGGTGCGCTGCCGGCTGGGGCACCAGGAGCGCTCCAGCCGGCCATGTCGGCCTCGAAGTCGGTGCTGCCCTCACCGGTCGACACCGCGATGTCGTCGATGAACACACCCAGGCCCTGGGTGGCGAAGTCGCTGATGTAGGTCAACGACACCTCGACCTGCCCGGCCGCGGCATACGGCGACAGGTCGACCGACCACTGCTGCCAGCCGGCTGAGCTGCCGGACGACGCGTTCCACTCGCCGGTCGTACCGGTGGGTGTGCATGTCCCCGCAGCAGAGTCCAGCGTTTGGTAGTGGTCCAGGAAGGGATGCAGCGTGTTCCACGCCGCCGGACAACTCTGCCCGGTCGATTGCGTGGTGTGGCCGTTCAGATCGGGCAGCGTCGTCCAATCGTCCTGGCCCGGCGTGTGGGCCTCCACCAGGAAGTGGTCCCACTCGAGCTCGGTGTCGTGGGAGACGAAGAACGACAGGTTCGCTCCCCCGGCCGGGACGGTGATGGTACGGGCCAACCGCTTGTAGCTCACGTCGGCGACCTGCGAGTACACGTACTGGCTCCCGCTGTGCGGGTCGAAGGGCCCGCCGGGCCGGTCGTACCGCGACGACACCCAACTGTCGAACTGCGGGTAGTCGGCCACCGGCAGAAGGCCGCTGGTGGTGATGAACGACGCGCTGTGATCTTGGTTCTGGCCACTGTCGGCCCCGTTGAAGCCCCAATCCATGCCGGTGAACGGATCATCGGTGCCGCTGACGTTGAACAAGTTGCCGTTGGCGAAGTCGGTACCGGCGTCCTCCACGAGGATCCCGGCCCCGAACCAGTACTGGAGCACGTCGCCCACGAAGTCGCCCGATCCGTTGAGGCCCCGGCAACGGGCCTGGATCGCCGGATCGGCCCGGCACTGGGCATTCTCGAACGGGTCGTAGAGCTGCGTCCCGTGGCCGGGGCCGTACTGATGGCCCGCGGCCTTCCCGGTGTACAGGACCCGACCGCCTTCGTTGATGAAGTCCCGGATCCCGAGCAGCTCGGTCATCGCCAAGCTGTCGGCGTTGCCGCCAGCCCAGCCCGCCTTCCGGGTTATCAGGTCGTCGCCCGTGTACCAGATGACCGCGTCGTAGTGGCTGAGCACGCCCAGTGGGTCCGGAGCGACGCGGCCATGGGCGTCCACGTCGTAGACGTCGAAGCCCACGCCGTTGGCGTTCAACGCGTCGGTGTAGAAGTGCAGGAACGTCGGGGACGTCTGGTTGGCGTAGACCGGTGACGCCCCGGTGTAGTCCTCGGCCGAGAGCACCAGGACCCGGTTGCCGGTGTCGGAGGCCACGGTGTAGGTGAACGACTCGCTGCTCTGCCCGCCTCCGGCGAACCAGACCTCGACGCTGTCACCGGCGTGGGTGCCGGTGACGAAGCCCTTCTTGACCCGGTAGTAGTTGGGGTTGCCGACGCCGTAGCGCTCGCCCCCGGTCCACTCCTCGGTGCGCTTGGTGTGGATCCGTCCACCGTTGATCCGGTACTTGACCTGGACGCTGCCGAGGCTGCGCAGAGCCAGCACCCGGACCTCCTGGTTGTCGCCATAGGAGGTGTCGAACGAGTAGTCGAACATCGTCGACGGACCGTTCTCGGGGTCGATCTCGGCCTGGTCGAGGTAGAAGGGCTTGGTCACGATGCCCACCGGCGAAGCCGGATGCGCCGGGTCCTGGGCCGACCGGGCCAGGCCGAGGTCGAAGTTGAGGGTCTTCTCGAACTCGGCCTGGATCAGGGCTTCGTCGTCGGGGAACACGAACCCCGCGCCGGGGATCCCCTCCCCCAGCTCGGGCGTGAACGCCAGGGTTCCGGCGTTCACGTCGGCGTAGTCGGTGGTCTCGCCGTTGGTCACGTACAGCTCGTCGGCGCTGACGCCCGGATCGAAGCCGGGGATCGCCGGGTTGGCGTCCGTGCCGGCGAGGGCCGCATAGATGGGGTTGTCGGCATCCGGAGCACCGACGATCCAACCTTGCGGATAGAGGATGAGCGGGCCGAACGAGTGGAAGTTCGACATGGTCTTCGGCTTGACCCGGTCGATCAAGCCTTTCAGCGCCTGCGTCTCAGGCTCGGAGGTCGCGCTCGGTCCCCGGTAGGTGTCGTTGGCGATGATCGCCGAGGACCCTTCGCCGTCGTAGTTGAAATGCTCGGGCCAGTTGCGGTTCGGGTCGACGCCGTCGCCGATGGTGATCTGGCCGTCGCTGTTGTTGTCCCGCAGGTTCTTCCGCCACAGCCGCTCGGCATCGAACGTGTACTGGTAGCCGTCGGGGTTGGCCGAGAGCACGAACCACAGCTCGGTGGTCTGCAGCAGGTCCCGGATCGCGGGATCGCCCGCGTTGTAGTGGTCGATGTACCAGTTGAGGAGGCGTCGGTTGACCTCGACGCTGATCCATTCCCGGGCGTGTTGGTTGGAGACGTACAGCACCGCGGGCTTGTGGCCGTCGCGGCCGCGGTTGGCTCCCGTGGTGACCTTGAGGGCCAGGATCTCCCGGCCCTGGTAGGTGGTCGCCAGGACCTCACGCTTGACGATGTTGGGGTTGTCGGCGGCGATCTGGTTCATCTCATCGCGGATGCCGCCGGCCTCGTCCCATGACCGCCACACGTTGAATCCGGAGGCGGCCTGCAGGGCGGCGGCCTCGGCCGAGCTCTGGCCGTTGGCGTTCAGCTTGAGCTGCATGTCCACGCCGGTGCGGGCCTCGACGCGGGCCAACTCGTCCTGGCTGAGCACGGCCTGAACGTCGACGTTGGTGCCGTCGGCGGAGGGCTCGGTGGCTACGATGTCGAGGCCGCCGTCTGCGAGCTGCTTGGCCTGCTCTGAGGTCATGGCCCCGGTGTAGAGGTCGAGCGGCCCGGAGTCGTCGGCGCCGGGCTGGGCGGGGTCCGTCCCGGGCGGTGGCGCTGGGTCTGGCTCTTGGGCCCCTGCCGGTACCTGAACGCCGATGGTCGCGACGATGAGCGCCACGGCCGCAACAAGGATTCGCTGTCGCACGGTTCCCCCCGGGATCGTTGTCCACCCCTCCCCCGGCCACTGAACCAAACGATCCTTCGCGTTGCAATGGTGCACTTATTCAGAGTGCGTTGTGTCTAGATCTCCCACTCGGTGAAGTCGGAGGAGCAGCCGATCGTGAGGTTGTAGCCACCTCCGGCTGGAACGGGCGTGCAACGTTCGGATCGAACCGACAGGTCTCCGGGGTCGAATCGCAGCCGATACGCCACCTGGTCTTCGACGAGGACCTCCACCTCGTCGGCCCCAGTGAACCGTGCGGTCACGATCGACGGAAGGATCCCGGGCGCATCGTCCTCGACGACATCGAGGACCGCGACGTGGTTCTCCCGTGAGGTGATCCCGCGGCTGGCATAGAGCGAGACATGCCAGATCTGCTTCCCGAAGTCGTACTTGGCGTCAGTTATCCGTAGCTGGACGTCGTTGGCCGGGTTGTCCGCCACGGACGTCTCTCGGGACTCGGCGAGCGAGATCTTGACGAGGATGCCCAGTGCCAGCCAGGCGAGTCCGGCGAGGGTCAGGACGACGAACCCCACTGGGCGTAGCCGTTCCCGCATCACGGTCTCGTGCCAAACGACGACCAACGCGGCCACCGCGATGCAGCCGCCCAGGGTCGGATGATCGAACAGCCGGTCGACGACCACGAAGTTCCCCGGGTTCCACGCACCGATGAACGGCGCTATTGCCGCAAGGACCGCAACAACACCGGCAGCAATGGCGACCCGATGCCGCGAGCGCCGGATCCGCGCAGCCCCTTCGCGCTTGCGCATCTCGCGGCCTTCGGCGAGATCTGATGCTGAGCTCATCGCATCTACACCCCTACCAACCACCGTAGCCAGGGCTGGTCCGCTGAGTCGGGGGCGGTTCGGTAGTAGCCTGCGCAGACGCTGACGACCTCCGTGGGAGAGACCTGGCCCGCACCCTCAGTGGTGCGTTCCGGGCGCCGAAGGGGCAACGGCCCGCAACCTCTCAGGCACCAAGGACCGCAGGAGTGAGGCAACTCTGAAGCCGTCTTGCGGCGACAGAGGGGTAGCAGAGCCTTTAATACAGAACTCGCACCCCCGCCCCGGAGGCCAAGTCCGTGAGCAGCGCCGCTTTTGCCGATCGTCACATCGGACCCAGTTCGGACGACGTCACGCACATCCTGCGCACGCTGGGCGTCAACTCGCTGGACGAGTTGATCGACCAGGCCGTGCCCAGTTCCATCCGACATGACAAGCCCCTCGAGCTCGATGCCGCACTTAGTGAGACCGAGGCGCTTGACCGGCTGCACCAGCTGGCCGAGCGGAACCAGGTCTTCACGTCGCTGATCGGCCAGGGCTACTACGGCACCCACACGCCCGGCGTGATCCTGCGCAACGTGATGGAGAGCCCGGCCTGGTATACGGCCTACACGCCGTACCAGCCCGAGATCAGCCAGGGCCGGCTGGAGGCGTTGCTCAACTTCCAGACCATGATCTGCGACCTCGTCGGGCTGGACATCGCCAACGCTTCGATGCTCGACGAAGCCACCGCAGCGGCCGAGGCCATGACGTTGTGCCGCCGGTCCACCAAACACGACGGCACCGTGTTCTTCGTCGACGCCGAGTGCCACCCGCAGACCATCGCGGTGGTGACCACCCGGGCCGAGGCGCTCGGAATCGCCATCGTTGTCGGCGACCCGCTCACCGAGTACTCGCCAGCCGAGTCGTTCGGGGTGCTGGTGCAGCATCCGGGCGCCTCGGGGATCCTGCGGGACCTGCGATCGGTGGTCGACGCGGCCCACGCTGTGGGAGCGCTGGCGGTGGCCGCGACGGACCTGCTGGCCTGCTGCCTGATCGTGCCGCCGGGTGAGCTCGGCGTCGACGCCGCGGTGGGATCGGCCCAGCGCTTCGGGGTCCCCATGGGCTTCGGCGGACCCCACGCCGGGTTCCTGGCCACCCGCGATGCCCACAAGCGTTCCTTGCCCGGACGACTGGTCGGGGTGTCCGTCGACGCCGCCGGTCGACCGGCCTACCGCCTGGCCCTGCAGACCCGCGAGCAGCACATCCGCCGGGAGAAGGCCACCTCCAACATCTGCACCGCCCAGGTGCTGCTGGCGGTCATGGCCTCGATGTACGCGGTGTACCACGGTCCCGACGGGCTGCGGACCATCGCCGAGCGCACCTATGGCCACACCTGCGACCTGGCCCGCCGGCTCGCCGCCGGCGGCTACACGGTGGCCAACGACACCTGGTTCGACACCCTCACCGTGTCGGCGCCGGGGCGGGCGGCCGAACTGCATCGACGGGCGGCCGAGCGCCGGATCAACCTCCGTCCGGTCGACGACGACACCGTGGGCCTGTCCTTGGACGAGACCACCAGCCACAGCACGCTGGTCACGATCTGCGAGACCTTCGGCGTCGAGCCGGACTGGTCGTCGGACACTCCGGTCGCCGAGGGATTCCCGGCGCGGGAACGGCGCACCAGCGATTTCCTGACCCATCCGGTGTTCCACCGGTACCACAGCGAGACCGAGATGCTGCGCTACCTGCGCCGGCTGGCCGATCGTGACGTGGCGCTCGACCGGGCCATGATCCCGCTGGGCTCGTGCACCATGAAGCTCAACGCCACCACCGAGATGGAACCGGTGACCTGGCCGGCGTTCGCCCAGATCCACCCCTTCGCTCCCCTCGACCAGGCCCAGGGCTACCTCGAGCTCATTCACGACCTGGAGGCGGACCTGGCCGAGATCACCGGCTACGACGCGGTGTCGCTGCAGCCCAACGCCGGGTCCCAGGGCGAGCTGGCGGGGCTGCTGGCCATCGCCAAGTACCACCAGAGCCGGGGCGAGCCCGACCGCGACCTGTGCCTGATCCCGTCCTCGGCCCACGGCACCAACGCCGCCTCCGCGGTCATGGCCGGGATGCGGGTCGTGGTCGTGGCCTGCGACGACGCCGGCAATGTCGACATCGACGACCTGCGGGCCAAGGCGGCCGAGCACCGCGACGATCTGGCCGCGCTGATGGTGACCTACCCCTCGACCCACGGCGTGTTCGAGGCCGGGATCACCGAGATCTGCGACATCATCCACGAGCACGGCGGGCAGGTCTACGTCGACGGCGCCAACCTGAACGCCCTGGTGGGCGTGGCCCGGCCCGGGTGGTTCGGCGGCGACGTCAGCCATCTCAACCTGCACAAGACCTTCTGCATCCCTCATGGCGGCGGTGGTCCGGGCGTGGGACCGGTGGCGCTGCGCGACCACCTCGCGCGATTCCTCCCCAACCATCCGCTGGTGCCCGAGGCCGGACCGGAGACCGGGCCGGGACCGATCTCGGCCGCTCCCTGGGGGTCGGCGGGGATCCTGCCGATCAGCTGGGCCTACGCCAAGATGATGGGGCCGGACGGGCTGCGGCGGGCTACCGAGGTGGCCATCGCCAGTGCCAACTACATCGCCACCCGGCTGTCCGGGCACTTCCCGGTGCTCTACACCGGCGAGCACGGACGGGTGGCTCACGAGTGCATCGTGGACCTGCGGCCGCTGGCCAAGACCACTGGGATCGGCGCCGACGACGTGGCCAAGCGGCTGGTCGACTACGGCTTCCACGCCCCGACCTTGAGCTTCCCGGTGGCCGGGACGCTGATGATCGAACCCACCGAGTCGGAGTCGCTGGCCGAGCTGGACCGCTTCTGCGACGCCATGATCGCCATCAAGGGCGAGATCGACCGTGTGGCTGCCGGTGAGTGGCCCGCCGATGACAGCCCCCTACGCCACGCTCCCCACACGGCCGAGGACCTGCTCACCGCCGAGTGGACTCGTCCGTACACCCGGGAGGAGGGGGCCTATCCCCTCGACGCCCTCCGCCGGGACAAGTACTGGCCCCCGGTGAGCCGCATCGACGGCGGCTACGGCGACCGCAACCTCATGTGCGCCTGCCCCCCACCCGAAGCCTTCGAGTAACCAACGAAATTGAGGCGTTTCTCGCGCTTAT
>DASXTK010000070.1:0-3816 GCA_036505485.1 Acidimicrobiales bacterium | reverse complement strand
CTCGGGGCCGGCGGCGCCGCTGACCACCAAGGGTGAGGCGGCCAGGCCCACCGCCAGGGCGGTGAGCATCTCGGCGTCGGGGGCGGCGCCGCCTGCGGTGGCCAGCACCTCAGCCTTGGTTTCGGCCGCCGCGCCCACAATGAGGGCCGTCCAGTCGGCCAGGAACTCCTCGCACACCTGCGCCGACAGCGCCCGGTGCAACTCCCCGGTGCTGCTGGCCTGGCACAGCTTGGTGGCTGACTCGAGGGCGTCGAGACGGGGGTCGGGAAAATGGCCGACGACCCGCACCTCCTCGATGGAGGCCCCGTCGACCTCCTCGATCTCACGGACCAGGATGGGGACGAGATCGGCGTCGGCCAGGTTGACGGCGAACTCGTCGATGGCCACGCCGCCGTCGCACTCGAGGACGTCGACGCCGACGATGTCGCCCCGCACGGCGCCGATCCGCGAGGCCACCTGGCCCAGGGCACCCGGCCGGTCGGGAAGCCACACCCGCACGAGCACATGGGCCCGTGGACCGTTCACGAAGGGGAGGCTAGTGCGTCGACCTCCGTACACTTCGTGGATGGAGGAACGGGTCGGGGTCTTCGGGGGCACCTTCGACCCGATCCACGTGGCCCATGTCGTGGCCGCCGTCGAGGCCCGCCGGGCCCTGGGGCTCGACCGGGTGCTGCTCGTCCCCGCCGGCGACCCATGGCAGAAACGAGGCCTGGTTTCGGCGCCCGCCTCCGACCGCCTGGCCATGGTGGAGGCCGCCATCGAGGGGATCGACGGCCTGGAGGTGTGCGGGATCGAGGTCGAGCGCTCGGGCCCGTCGTACACGGCCGACACGCTCGAAGCCCTGTCCGGGCCAGGCCGGGAGTTGTTCCTGGTGATGGGGGCGGACGTGGCCGCCGGCCTTTCCACCTGGACGGGCGTGGAGCGGATCCCGGACCTGGCCACCCTGGTGGTGGTGGACCGGGCCGGTGCCGCCGGCGGTGACGCCCCCCCGGGTCGGTGGCGGGTCGAACACGTCACCATCCCCCATCTCGACGTTTCTTCCACGGACCTGCGGGCCCGGGCCGCCCGGGGCTGGCCCCTGGACGGACTGGCCCCCCCGGAAGTCGTCCGCATCATCGCCGAGCGGAAGCTCTACAATCAGGGGCAATGACGGCGGTTCGGCGGGGATGACGACGGCGCTGGGTACGAGACCGGTCTCCCCTGCAGCCCGCCGGCCGGTGTCTACCGGCCCCCGTTCGGAACCCAAGGAGGACTCCCACGAACGACGCACGCGCCCGTAGCATCGCCGCCGCCCGGGCGGCGGCGACCAAGAACGCAGCCGACACCGTCGTACTCGACGTGGGGGACATCATCGGCATCACCGATGCCTTCGTCATCACCAGCGGCAACAACGTACGGCAGGTCAAGACCATTGCCGAGGAGGTCGAGCGGCAGCTGAAGGAGCTGGGCGGGGGCAAGCCGGTACAGGTGGAAGGCCTCTCCGATGCCACCTGGGTGCTCCTGGACTACGGCGACTTCGTCGTCCACGTCTTCCAGACCGACACCCGGGCCTACTACGACCTCGAGCGCCTGTGGTCCGACGCGCCGCGCATCGGCTGGGAAGAAGCCGCCGCCGCCGTCTCCTAGTGTCCTGAGTCGTTGAAAGCTCGCGTTTTTGGTTAAAGTGTCGTAGGCTCGCCTTGTGGGAGTGCGTGGCCGCCCGAAAGCGCCTCTGATCTTGAGCGATGAGGAGCGGGAGACGCTTCAGCGGTGGGCGCGCCGGCCGAATAGCGCGCAGGCGTTGGCGTTGCGGTGCCGGATCGTGTTGGCCTGCGCCGAAGGGGCAACGAGCAACGAGGTCGCCCGGCGGGTGGGCGTGAACCAGGCCACGGTGTGCAAGTGGCGGGGCCGGTTCGTGACCCGGCGACTCGAAGGGTTGGCCGACGAGCCTCGCCCGGGTGCGGCGCGGACGATCACCGACGACGAGGTGGAGCGGGTCATCGTCAAGACCCTGGAGGAGACACCGTCGGATGCGACGCACTGGTCGACCCGGTCGATGGGCAAGGCGACGGGCATGTCCCAGTCGGCCATCAGCCGGATCTGGCGCGCGTTCGGGCTCAAGCCGCATCTGACCGAGTCGTTCAAGCTGTCGCCCGATCCGCAGTTCATCGACAAGGTCCGAGACATCGTCGGTCTCTATGCGAACCCGCCTGAAGGGGCGTTGGTGCTTTGCGTGGACGAGAAGTCTCAGATCCAGGCGCTGGATCGCACCGCTCCGGTGCTGCCGCTGCGGCCGGGTACGCCCGAGCGGCGCACCCACGACTACGTCCGCAATGGGACCACCAATCTCTACGCCGCCCTCGACGTGGCCTCCGGCAAGGTGATCACCGACCTCACCGCCCAGCACCGGGCCATCGAGTTCCGCAAGTTCTTGAACCTGATCAACCGCAACGTCCCCGCCGATCTCGACGTGCACGTGATCGTGGACAACTCCTCGACCCACAAGACGCCCGAGATCCATCGCTGGCTGGTCCGCCACCCCCGGTTCACCCTCCACTTCACCCCGACCTACAGCTCGTGGCTGAACCTCGTCGAGCGCTGGTTCGCCGAACTCACCGAGAAATGGCTCCGGCGAGGGACCCATCGCTCCACCAAGGAACTCGAAGACGCCATCCGCCTCTGGGTCGAGACCTGGAACGACGACCCCCGGCCCTTCGTCTGGCACAAAACCGCCGACGAGATCCTGGAGAACCTCGCCGCATATTGTGAGCGAATCTCTGACTCAGGACACTAGCCGCCGGCCTCCAGCGGGAGCTCCTCCTGCCGGTCCTCGAGGTCGAGCAGCGAGTACCTCGCCAGCTTCGGCACCGCGCCCGGAGCCCAGCCGTTGCTCTCCGCTTTCAGGAGGTTGTTGGCGATCAGCTCGGCGAGCAGCGGCGGGAAGGCGTTGCCCACCTGGATGCACTGGTCCTCGCGCGCGCCGGTGAATTCGATCTCGTCGGGGAAGGTCTGCAGCCGCGCCGCCTCGCGGACCGTCAGGCTCCTGTGCAGCCACGGGTGGATGGGGAAGGCGTTGTGCCCCGGGACCAGGGTTCGGCTCGGCTTGGCCCGATCGAGCCTCAGGAACACATGGCTGAAGTTCTTCACCTCGCCGGTGCGGTACCCCCGGCGGAGCTCCGGCGGCAGCGCGTCGACATCCAGGCGCCCCCCTTCGGGGATGCGCTTGTAGCGCTCGACCTGGAGGGGCTTGTGGCGCATCGGGACGTGGCACGTGTGGCGGCTGTAGCTCGACTCCTCGGCCAGGTCCCCGATCGCCTCCCCCACGGTGCGCCACGGCTTCTGCCAGTCCGTGGGGCTCTCGAAAAACTTCTTCTTGGGCCAGGGGATGATGAGGCCGTTCATGTTGGCGATCAGCAGGAACCGCCGGCGGCGCTGGGGGACGCCGTAATCGGCCGCGTCCAGGATGCGGTGCTCGGCGTTGTCGTAGCCGATGCCCTTCAGCTCTTCGACGATCCGCCTGACGAACTGCCCGCCGTCGAGGGACGCGAAGCCCGCCACGTTCTCCATGACGACCCACCGGGGCCGGACCTTGTCGACGATGTCTACGAAGGAGAACACGAGGCGATTGCGGGGGTCCAGCCGGGCGTCGGAGCCGGCCATCCGTCGCTTGCCGAAGATTGAAAAGCCCTGGCAGGGCGGGCCGCCGACAACAACGAACGGCTCCGCGCCGGCGAGCTCCGCGACGTGCCCCTGGACCTCGGGCAGGCCCAGGTCGCCCAGAACGAAGGGGACTTCCGGATAGTTCAGGCCGTGGGTCGCCCCGACCACTCTGCTGTG
>DASXTK010000069.1:0-27080 GCA_036505485.1 Acidimicrobiales bacterium | reverse complement strand
GGCGCCGCCGCCAGAGCGAGGCTCAGCGCAGCCTCACCGGCCGCCTCGACGACCTGCGTCGGCAGCGGCTGGAGGCGGAGAAGACCATGGAGACCCGGCGGGAGAAGGGCAAGCGGGCCGAGCTCGAGGAGACCGAGGTCCGTCTGCGTCTGGAACAGGCCACCGAGGCCTGCCGGACCCAGCTCGACATCGAGCCCCATGCCGCCATCAACGCCCCCGTCCCGGAGGTACCCGACGGCAGCCCGCCGGCGGCTCGAGTCCGTGAGCTGGAGCGCGAGCTCCGGCTGCTCGGTCCCATCAACCCCCTGGCCCTGGAGGAGTTCGAGGCGTTGGAGGAACGCCACACGTTCCTGCAGGAGCAGCTCGACGACGTGAAGTCGACCCGGCGGGAGCTGGCCAAGGTCATCCGAGCCGTCGACGACGAGATCGTCCGCATCTTCGCCGCGGCGTACGCCGACGTGCGGGAGAACTTCGAGCAGCTGTTCTCCACCCTGTTCCCCGGCGGACAGGGCGGGTTGCGGCTCACCAACCCCGACGACCTGCTCAACTGCGGGATCGAGATCGAGGCCAAGCCCTCGGGCAAGAACGTGAAGAAGCTGTCGCTGCTCTCCGGCGGCGAGCGGTCGCTGACCGCGCTGGCCTTCCTGTTCGCGGTGTTCCGCAGCCGCCCCTCGCCGTTCTACGTGATGGACGAGGTCGAGGCCGCGCTCGACGACGTGAACCTGCACCGCTTCCTCGACCTGGTGGCCGAGTTCCGCCGCGAGGCCCAGCTGGTCATCGTGAGCCACCAGAAGCGCACCATGGAGTCCGCCGACTGCCTCTACGGCGTCACCATGCAGCCTGGCGGCTCCTCGCGGGTCGTCAGCGAGAAGGTCGCTGCCGGGGCCTGACCCTCCGCTAGGGAATCGATTTCACCCGGACGATGAGGCGCTGGAGCAGTGCTATGTCGTCGGCCAGGGTGTGGCCGTTGCGTTGACGACAGATCTCGATGGCATCGCTGCCGGTGAGATCGGCGATCAGGACCTGCACCACCCCGAGCGGGATCGAGAGCTTCGCCGCCACCTCGGCGACCGAGCGGGGCTCGTCGCACAACTCGATGAGCTTGCGCTGCTCGGGGGCGAGATCCTCGTCCGGCGGGCCGGTGGCGACGACCATCGCCTCCACCGCCAGCGGACGGGTATCGGACAACGTTCGTCCCTGTGTGAACAGATACGGCCGGACGACACCGACTCCCACCTCCCACGCGTCATCACTCGGTTGGTTGGCGTGATCACCCATCCGGCCAACCGGCCAGGGACCCCGCAGTCGCAGCGATGGGTGCCGCCTCGTTCGGTGTCCAAGCGCCGACCAGCAACGAGGGCGGCAGCAGCACCTCTGCGGTCACGCCCTCGACCCGAGAGGGCGCCAGCCGCACGCTGATGCCGTGGCGTTGGGCCAGCCGGCCGACCACGAACAGCCCGAAGTAGCGGGAGGCTCCCACGTCGGCCACCGGGGTTCGGTTGATCCGCTCGTTGGTCTCGGCCATCTGCCGGGCCGACATCCCGCGGCCGGCGTCGGCGATCGAGACCAGGTAGTGGCCGCCCACCTGCTCCTCGCCGCTGATCCTGACCCGGGAGTCCGGGGTCGAGAAGGCCAGCGCGTTGTCGACCAGCTCGGCCAGCAGATGGGACACATCGTTGGCGCAGGCGCCCATGACCATGGCGTTGCCCATCGGCAGCAGGTCGACCCGGGAGTAGTCGGCGGCCTCGGCCACCGCGGCACGGACCACGTTGACCACTGAGACCGGACGGGACCAGGGCCGGGGGGAATCGGCGCCGGCCAGTACGACCAGGCTCTCGGCGTTGCGGCGCAGTCGAGTGGCCAGGTGGTCCAGCAAGAACAGGTCGGCCAGGGTGTCGGGGTTGTCGGTGCGGGCCTCGAGGCTGTCGATGTGGCTGAGCTGGTGGGTGACCAGGTTCTGGGTGCGTTGCCCGAAGTGGAGGAACACGGAGTTGACGTCGCTGCGTCCAGCCTCGCCGGCCGCAACCAGGCTGACGGCTCGCTCCTGCAACTCGTTGAAGGCTTCGGCGACCACACGCAGCTCGTCCGAGCTGCAGGTGGGAAGCGGGGTGAGAGCCGCGCGCGCCACCTGCTCGCCGTCGGATTCGGCCAGCTCCAGGGCCCGGGGGATGGACTTCTCGCGGGCCGTGCGGCCGGCGTCGGCCAGGCGCCGCACCGGGGAGACGATCAGGCGGCAGAGCCCGAACAGCAGGCCGGCGGTGAGCGCGAGGGCACCGAGGAACAGGACCACCGCGAACAGCCGGCGCCCCGACGCGGCTGAGCGCCGGGCGGCCGCTGCGTGCTCCAGCCTGGCCACACTGTCGTCGGCGATGACCTCGAGCTGGTCCAGACGGCGGTTGACCGTCTTGGACCAGATGGCGGCATCACCCTCGGGCGTGCCGCCGGGCCCTGCGGCCAGGGCGGTGTCCCGGAGCCGCTGGGCCGTGGTGACCGCGGGAAGGGCCTCCGCTTCGCTGTAGCTGTCGAGCTCCTCGGTCGACGCGGTGTTCTCGAAGGCGTCGAGCCAATGCCGCTCGCTGGTCCCCAGGCCAACGACGGTTTGGTACACCGCCGGGTCCGCCCGATGCGCGGTGAGCATGGCCGAGATCAGGCTCTCCTGCCGGGCAATGGTCTGGATGGCTCGGGTCAGGGCCAGATGGGCATCGATCCTGGCGGTGATCTCGACGTCGTGGGTGCCCTGCAGCAGGCGTTCGACCGACAGGACCGGTTCGGTGATGTCGGCATAGCTGCCGACCACCTCGGAGGTGCCGGGTCGTCGCTGGTCCACCGCGGCCCGAGCGGTGTCGAGCCGCTGCAACCCGTCCAGAGCCCCACCCATGTGGACTTGGGCCGCTTCGCTGCCGTCCTCGATGATCGACTGGAGGGCCTTGACGGTCTCGTCGGTCTGTTTCCGCTGGAACGTCAGCTCTTCGCTGGTCCGGGCCTGGGCGGCTTGGGCGCCGCCACCGCCGGCCAGGGGAGCCGCGGCGGTGGAAGGGTCGGATCCTGGAGCGGGACTGGACTGGTCCTCCGGCCCATCACCGGTGGCGTCCGGCTGGTCCGCGGCCAGGGGAGTGGCGGCCGATTCCGCTGCTGCGGCGACCAGGCTGGCTGACAGATCACCCTCTCGGGACAGCTGGCGGGCGGCGTTGGCCGCGGCCAGCGA
Organism: Acidimicrobiales bacterium; assembly: GCA_036505485.1. Lineage (GTDB taxonomy): Bacteria > Actinomycetota > Acidimicrobiia > Acidimicrobiales > VFJN01 > DASXTK01. The sequence continues at coordinate 23,875 of DASXTK010000069.1, read as the reverse complement.
CAGCTCGACCGCCTTGGACGTGGAGCGACTTCGGGCCACGCCATCGGAAGCGTGGAGCACGCCGAGCCCGGCGACGACAACGAGCACCGCCAGGGGGATCCCCAGGAGGGCAGTGAGCTTGGTGGTGAACGAGGACACGCGGCGCATCGTCTTTCCGTGCGGACCTGGCGACGACGGACGGGTGAGCGTGGACGCGCGGACAGCGTCCGGTCAAGAACCCTCCGTGGCAAGTCGTCTCCACAAGAGCCCTTTCACGCAACAATTCACCTGCTGTACACCTCTGATTCACCGTAGGTTCACCAGCGACGGAGGTGTCAGGGGAGGCGTTGGCTCCAGAGGAGGGAGAGGAGGCCGGCGACGCAGAGGGAGAGGAGGCCGGCGCCGATGAACCAGGAGCTGATCTCCCGCTTCTCGACATCGGACCCGGCCACGGTGGTGACGTCCTTGTAGGCCGCGCTCAAAGCATCGAGGGAGTCGGCCTCGTAGAAGGCGCCGTCGGTGGTGCTGGCGATGTCCTGCAGGGGCTCCGGCGCCACCGGTACCGGCTCTCGCTGACCCTCGACCTCGATGATCCCGTCGGGGGTGCCGAAGGCGATGGTGTCGACAGGGACGTTGGCGTCCGCCGCCGCGGTGGCGGCTTCGGCGTTGTCGCGGCCAACTGTGGTCTCGCCGTCGGAGAGGACCACGATCCGGCCGGGTGCGGGGTTCCCGTCCTCGGCTGGGGGAGCGGCATTGATCAGATCCAGGCCAGCGAAGATCGCCTCACCGATGGCGGTGCCTTCGTCCAGGTCGGCGCTCTCGATGGCGGAGATGACCGCAGCCCGATCGGGGCTCACCGCCGTGGACGTGACGTGGCCGCTGAAGATGGCGAGACCCACGTTCACGTTGTCGGGCAGCTCATCGACGAACCCGACAGCCGCCTCCCGGGCGACATCGAGGCGCGACGGATCGACGTCGGTGGCCTGCATGGACAAGGAGACGTCGAGCGCCACCACCACCGTGGCCCGGTCCTTGGGGACGCGCACGTCCCGAGCCGGGCGGGCGAAGCCCACCACGATCAGTACCGCGGCGGTCAGCCACAGGATCGCCGGCAGGTGACGGCGGCCGCCGGGCCGTTCCGGAGCGACGACATCCAGCAGGGCCACGTTCGTGAACCGGACCGTGTCCCGACGTCGCCGGTAGATGGACGCCACGTAGGCGCCGGCCATCCCGCCCACGGCCAGCAGGCACCACAACCGCCAGGCGACGAGGAAGCTCATCGGGCCGCGGCCGGCGCGGGGCGCCGCAGGTGATCGATGCGATAGCGGCGCAGGGCCACGAACCGCACCAGGTCGAGCAGCCAGTCCCGGTCGGTGCGCAGCACGAGGTGGTCGGCCCGGCTCCGACGCAGCTTGGCCGCGATGTCCTCACGCTGGGCGTGGGCGGCCTGGGCGTAGCGCTGGCGCACCTCGGCCCGGTTGGTCTCGACCTCTCGCTGCCGTCCGGTCTCGGTATCGGTGACCACCAGCGTCCCGACATCGGGCAGCGACAGCTCCCGGGGGTCCAACACCTCGATCGCCAGCACCTCGTGGCGGGCCGACACCATCTGGAGCGGACGCTCCCAGTTCGACGGCGACAGGAAGTCGGAGATGACGACGGCCAGACCACGGCGGTGCGTCGGGGCGGCGAGCTGACGGATGCCGCTGACCAGATCGGTCGGGCCGCCACCGTCGCCTCGGGGCGCGGCGATGGCGCGGTGCAGCACCGCCCGCACATGCGCCCGTCCGCCGCGGGCGGGCATGGCCACCAGCCCTTCGCCGGTCATCAACACCGCACCCAGCCGGTTGTGGCTGCGGAGGCTCAGGAAGCCGGCGGCCGCGGTCGCAGCCAGCGCCAGGTCACGCTTGGTGCAGTTGGCGGTGCCGAAGTCCTGACTGGGGGAGAGGTCGACCAGCAGCCAGGTCTCGAGCTCCCGTTCGGCGATGGTCTCGCGCAGGTGCGGAACCTGCATGCGGGCGGTGACGTTCCAGTCGATCCAGCGCACGTCGTCGCCGGGCAAGTAGAGCCGGGTCTCACCAGGCTCAGTGCCGTGCCCGGGGACCAGGCCCCGGTAGTTCCCCTGCAACATCCCATCCAGGCGCCGGGTGATGGTCAGCTCGAGCCGCCGCAGGATCTCGTCGGGCTCCTGGGTGGTCATGTCGGGATCGCAGGCTCGTTGCCGTTGCTTCCGGCGGCCGGGGGTACCGGCTTGGCCGTCGGATCCTGGGTCGGGGTCAGCCGGGGAGCGACCACCGTGGACAGCAGCCGGGCCAGGACGGTCTCGACGTCCATGTCCTGGGCCAGGGCCTCGTAGGACAGGACGATGCGATGGCGCAGGAGCTCCGGCGCGACATCGAACACGTCCTGGGGCAGGACGTATGAACGTCTCCGCAGGAGGGCCAGGGCCCGAGCGCTGGCCACGAGGCCCAGGCTGGCCCGCGGTGAGGCGCCGTAGCTGATCATCGGAGAGAGGTCGGCGCGCCCGAACCGCGACGGGTTGCGGGTGGCGACCACGAGGTTGACGGCGTAGTCCATCACCGCCCGGTCGACGTACACGGTCTCCCGGGCCGCCTGCTGGAGCCGGCGCAGGTCCTCCAAGCTCAGACGCGGATCGGGGACCGGCGGACTGACCCCCATGCGCTGCACGATCTCCAGCTCCTCGGCCGGGGTCGGCAGGTTGACCAGGATCTTCATCATGAACCGGTCGCGCTGGGCCTCGGGCAGCGGGTAGACGCCCTCAGACTCGATGGGGTTCTGGGTGGCCACGACGATGAAGGGTTCGGGCACCTGATAGGTGTTGCCGCCGATCGTGACCTGGTGCTCGGCCATGACCTCGAGCAGGGCGGACTGCACCTTGGCCGGGGCGCGGTTGATCTCGTCGGCCAGCAGGAAGTTCACGAAGATCGGGCCCAGCTCGACGTCGAACTTCTCCGTCGACGTGCGATAGATGCGGGTTCCGGTGATGTCGGCTGGCAGCAGGTCCGGGGTGAACTGCACCCGGCCGAAGGTGCCGCCGACCACCGTGGCCAGGGTCTCCGCCGCCAGGGTCTTGGCCAACCCGGGGAGGCCCTCCAACAGCACATGCCCGCCGGCGATCAGCGCCACCAGCATGCGCTCGACCACCCGGTCCTGCCCGACGATCACCTTCTTCACCTCGAACAGGGTCTGTTCGAGCAGGGTGGCGTCGTCCGTGATCTGTTCGCTAGAGCTCACATCATGACCCTAAGGGCGGGGACCGACACTTCGGTATCGGGGACTTCCCCCTCCCTGAACGGGCTCTCAGCCAGGGCGCAGTACGCTGCCGATCCGCATGGAAGTCGCCCTGTTCGCCCTGCTGATCGCGCTCGTCGTGGTCGGACTGATCGCCACCGTGGTGCTGACCCGCCGACGCGGCGACGACACGCTCGAACCCGCGCCGCCCCCGGAGGCCGAGGCCGAGCCCGAGGTTGTCGCGGCCGCGGCGACAGCGGTCCGCCCGTCGTTCCGGGATCGGCTGGCTACCGCCCGAGGCGCGCTCGGTGGCTATCTGAGCGCCATCCGCTCCCGCAAGGTCGATGCGGAGACGTGGGACGAGCTGGAGGAGGGTCTGATCAGGGCCGATGTCGGGGTCGCGTCCACCCAACGGATCCTCGAGGACCTGCGCAAGGTGGCCGACGACGAGTCCATCAGCGATCCCGAGGTGTTGCTCGACCGGCTGAAGGACGAGCTCAAGACGATGCTCGGTGAGGGCGACCGAGCCCTGCGCTTCGAGCCCGGTCGACCCAACGTATGGCTGTTCGTCGGGGTCAACGGCGTGGGCAAGACCACCACCATCGGCAAGATCGCCTACCAGCAGCTCGACGACGGGCGCTCCGTGGTCATGGCCGCCGGCGACACCTTCCGGGCCGCCGCCGCCGAGCAGCTCACCGGGTGGGCCGAGCGCACCGGCGCCGACATCGTCCGGGGCAGCGAGGGAGCGGATCCGTCAGCGGTGATCTTCGACGCGGTGCAGCGAGCCGCGGCCCGCGGCACCGATCTGGTGCTGGGCGACACCGCCGGGCGGCTGCACACCAAGACCAACCTCATGGAGGAGCTGCGCAAGGTCCGGCGGGTGGCCGATCGGGACCCGGGTGAGGTCACCGAGGTCCTGTTGGTCCTCGATGCCACGACCGGACAGAACGGGTTGATCCAGGCCGAGCAGTTCACCGAGGCGGTGGACGTGACCGGCGTGGTCCTCACCAAGCTGGACGGATCGGCCAAGGGCGGGATCGCCCTGGCCATCCAGAGCACCTTGGGCATACCGATCAAGCTGGTGGGGCTGGGCGAAGGGGTCGCCGACCTCGTCGAGTTCGATCCCGACGAATTCGTCGAGGCGCTGTTCGCCTGACCTGCCCGAGCAGTGGCAGGGTGAGGCAAGAGGCACAGGGAGGAACGATGTTGCGGACGTTGTCGTTGCCGCTGCGGCTGGCTTTCGGGGCCAGCCGGTTGTCGGCTCGGGCGGGCTACATGACCGGGAAGCTGTCGGCCCGGACCACCTACCGGGCCACCCGTCGGGTGGGCTTGACCCGGCTGATCGTTTTCGGGGCCGGCATCGGCGTCGGGCTGCTGGTGGCGCCCACCACCGGGGCCGAGCTGCGGGAACGCCTGCGTCGCCGCTGGGAGGAGTCCCGCACCGGGGGCTCCGACGCCGATATCGCCGAGCGGGTGCGCCAAGAGCTGGCCCAGTCCCCCCGCACCTGGCACCTCCCGCAGCCCGAGATCGAGGTGATCGCCGGGACGGCCGTGGTCACCGGTGAGGCGCCGCATCCGTCGGGCAAGGCCGACATCGAGCACGCCGTGGCTGCGGTCCGAGGTGTGGTCGGTGTGGACAGCCGGCTCGTTGTGGTGTCTGGATAGGCTTTCCAGTTCATGTTCGAGTCGCTGTCCGACCGTTTCGAAGGCATCTTCCAGCGTGTGCGCAGCCGCGGCACGCTGCGCGAAGGCGACGTCGACGAGGTCCTCCGGGAGATCCGGCTCGCCCTGCTCGAGGCCGACGTCAACTTCTCGGTCGTGCGCTCGATGCTGGAGCGGCTACGGGAGCGGGCCATCGGGGCCAAGCTCCACGAGGCGCTCAACCCAGCTCAGCAGATCGTCAAGCTCGTCAACGAGGCGCTGGCCGAAGCCCTCGGCGGCGAGAGCATGCGGATCCAGTACGCCTCGCGGCCGCCGACGGTGGTGCTCATGGCCGGTCTGCAGGGTGCGGGCAAGACCACCGCCACGGCCAAGCTGGCCCGCTGGTTCCTCCAGCAGGGACGCAACCCGTTGCTGGTCGGGGCCGACCTGCAGCGGCCGGCCGCGGTGGAACAGCTCCGTACGCTGGGCGGACGGGTCGGGGTGCCGGTCTTCAGCCAGCCCGGCGATCCCGTGGCCACGGCCAAGGCCGGCGTGGACGAGGCCCGGCGGCTGGGCCGCGACGTCTGCATCGTCGACACCGCGGGACGCCTGGCCGTCGACGCCGAGATGATGGAGCAGGTCCGGCGCATCTCCGACGTCACCCAGCCCGACTACACGTTCCTCGTCGTCGATGCCATGACCGGCCAGGACGCGGTGACCGTGGCCGAGTCCTTCAACAGCACACTGAGCCTCGACGGCGTCATCATGACCAAGCTCGACGGCGATGCCCGGGGCGGCGCGGCGCTGTCGGTCAAGGAGGTGGTGGGCAAACCGATCGCCTTCGCCTCCACCGGGGAGAAGATCGAGGACTTCGACCTGTTCCACCCCGACCGGCTGGCCAGCCGGATCCTGGGGATGGGCGATGTGCTCACCCTGATCGAGAAGGCTGAGCAGGTCTACGAGAAGGAGCAGGCCGAGGAGGCTGCAGCCAAGCTGCTGGGCGGCGGGTTCACGCTGGAGGACTTCCTCGAGCAGCTCCAGCAGGTCCGCAAGATGGGGCCGCTGCAGAACCTGCTGGGGATGATGCCCGGCGTGCCCAAGGAGCTGAAGCAGGCCGAGATCGACGAGCGTCAGCTCGGCCGGGTGGAGGCCATCGTGCGGTCCATGACCCCGGCCGAACGGGCCCAGCCCACGCTGATCGACGGCTCGCGGCGCTCCCGCATCGCCAACGGCAGCGGCACCGACCCGGGCGAGGTCAGCCAGCTGATCAAGCAGTTCCGCGAGATGCAGAAGATGATGAAGCGCATGCCGGGCCTGTCCCGCAGCAAGCCGGGAGGCAAAGGGCGCAAGGGCAGCAAGGGACGGGGCAAGGGCGGCGGTCGGGTGACCCCCCGCGGCGGCGACCAAACCGGCCCCAAGCAGCCCTTCACCCTGCCGGGCTTGAACTAGCCCGGTCGCGTGGCCCACCATTGCAGGTCGCGCTCGGGCCCGCCGATCTCGATCTCACCACCACAAAGGAAGCAGCAGTGGCCGTCAAACTCCGCCTGATGCGGATGGGCAAGAAGAAGCAGCCGACGTACCGCGTGGTCGCGGCCGACGTTCGTTCACCGCGTGACGGCCGCTTCATCGAGATCGTCGGGGTCTACGACCCCCGTCGGGATCCCTCCGACATCCGCATCGACAACGACAAGGCCGTCGCCTGGCTGAGCCAAGGCGCCCAGCCCACCGAGGCAGTCCGCAAGCTGCTCGAGATCTCGGGGGCGTGGGAGCAGTTCAGCGCCACCAAGGCCGTGAAGTGACCGACACCGATACCGACACACCGGCCGAGCCGGTCGCGCCTACCGCGCAGGCCGTTCTGTTGCACGTCGTGTCGGCCCTGGTCCAGGACCAGGAAGCCGTCCAGGTCGACGTGGACACCTCACGGTCGACCCCTCGCCTCAACGTGCGGGTGGACCGGTCCGACATGGGCCGGGTCATCGGCAAGCGGGGCCGGGTGGCCCAAGCCATCCGCTCGGTGGTCCGGGCCGCCGCGGTCCGCGACGGCACCGACGTAGAAGTCGAATTCGAAGATTGAACCTCGCGCCTTGAACCTCGTTGAGGTTGGGCATGTTGCTCGGCCGCATGGGTTGCGGGGGGAGGTGGTCGTGGTTTTGACCACCGATCGGGATGAGCGGGTTGCTGCGGGGGCGCAGCTGTTCTCTGACGTCGGGCCCCTGGTCGTGCGTTCGGCGCGGGGGCAGCGCAGTGGTGACAGCCAGCGCTGGATCGTGCAGTTCGAGGGCTATGCGGACCGGGACTCGGCCGACCGGCTACGGGGGCAGCTACTCCGGGCCGAGCCGATCGATGATCCGGACGAGCTGTGGGCCCACGACGTGGTCGGAGCAGAGGTGGTCCTGGCCGAAGGCGAGGAGAGCGTCGGACGCTGTGTCGCGGTGCTGGCCAATCCGGCCGCGGACCTACTGGAACTGGACTCCGGGGCCCTGGTACCGGTGGTCTTCGTGATCGACTTCGTGGCCGGGTCCGATGGCGACCCCGGGCGGGTGACCATCGATCCTCCGCCCGGCCTGTTCGAGCTCTAGCGTCGTGGCCGGGCCGCTGCGCATCGACGTGTTCACGATCTTCCCGGAGATGGTGGAGCAGTTCGCGGCCCAGAGCCTGTTGGGCAAGGCCCGCCAGCGAGGACTCCTCGACATCCGGATCCACGACCTGCGCTCCTGCGCCATCGACCCCCACCGCTCCGTGGACGACGCGCCGTTCGGCGGCGGTGCGGGCATGGTCCTCACCCCGGAACCGGTGTTCGCGGCGGTGGAGCAGATCCAGCCCCCGCGGCCGCTGTACTACCTCGGTCCGGCCGGCCGGCGCTTCGATCAGGCCATGGCCCGGGAGCTGGCGGCGATCCCGTCCGGCTTCAGCCTGCTGTGCGGCCGCTACGAGGGCATCGACGAGCGGGTCAGGGAGCATCTCTGCGACGACGAGCTGTCGGTCGGTGACCTGGTCCTGGCCGGGGGCGAGGTGGCCGCAGCGCTGGTCATCGAGGCGGTCGGGCGGCTGGTGCCCGGGGTCATGGGCAACGACGCCTCGGCGGACGACGAGTCCTTCGCCGACGGTCTGCTCGAGTATCCCCACTACACCCGGCCCGCCGAGTTCAGGGGCTGGGCCGTGCCCGAGGTCCTGCGCTCCGGCGATCACGGCCGCATCGCCCGCTGGCGGAGGGCCCAGGCGCTTCGACGCACGCTGGAGCGCCGCCCCGACCTCATCGCCGCCCGTGGCGGACTCCGCCCGGAGGAAACCGCACTGCTCGAAGAGTTCCCCGAGCCCGATGCCTAAGGCCCCTCTCCACTGGGCATTTGGTGGCCTCGCGACCCCCTGAGCTAGCCTCACCTTTCCGCCCCACCCCGACGGAACTCCTGCTTTTGGAGCCACGCGCTATGAACCCCACCGATCTCGTCGACCAATCCAGTCTGCGCAACGATGTGCCTGGCTTCGGCCCTGGCGACACGCTGAAGGTGCACGTCCGCGTGGTCGAGGGCCAGAAAGAGCGCATCCAGGTGTTCCAGGGTGTGGTCATCGGCCGCTCCGGCTCCGGCGTACGCGAGACCTTCACCGTGCGCAAGGTCAGCTACGGCGTTGGCGTCGAGCGCACCTTCCCCCTGCACACCCCCACGATCTCGAGGATCGAAGTGGTCACGCGCGGCGACGTTCGGCGGGCCAAGCTCTACTACCTCCGCGACCGCATCGGGAAGGCCGCGAAGGTCAAGGAGAAGCGCGAGGTCTGATAAGCAGGCAGAACAGGTGACAGCCCGTGTCACCGACGATCTAGGGTGCGGCCAATGAGCACCGAGGACCTCGAACGCTACGAGGCCGAAATCGAGCTCCAGCTCTACAAGGAGTACAAGGACATCTGTCCGCTGTTCTCCTATGTGGTCGAGACCGAGCGTCGCTTCTACCTGGCCAACGAGGTGCATCAGGAGGTCAGGACCGAGGGCGATCGCACGTTCCTCGAGCTGGAGCTCCGTGATGCCTGGGTGTGGGACATGTACCGGACCAGCCGTTTCGTGCAGTCGGTACGCATCGTGACCTTCCGCGACGTGAACGTGGAAGAGCTCCCACCCAAAGAGATGTGACCCCGTCGGCGGGCGAGCGGCGTCCGGGGCACCACCAGCAGCTGGGTGCCGCGGGGGAGGAGCTGGCCGCGCAGTGGTACACCAGCGCCGGCTACGAGATCCTGGCCCGCAACTGGCGCTGCCGCGATGGGGAGCTTGACCTCGTGGCCCGAGGGTATGGGACGGTGGTGTTCTGTGAGGTCAAGAGCCGCACCTCCAGCCGTTTCGGCGTACCGGCCGAGGCGGTGAGCGTGGCCAAGCAGCGCCGCATCCGAGGCCTGGCCGCACGATTCCTGCGGGACAATCCTCAGCGCGGCATCGTCCGCTTCGACGTGGCCGCGGTGCTCGACGGCAAGCTCGAGATTCTCGAAGGCGTTTTCTGAGGGGGAACAGACGAGTGACCAGAGCCGAAGTGCGGCACGACCTCTACGAGACGATGTTCCGCCGCCGTGACGTGCGGGGGCAGTTCACCGGTGAGCCGGTCGAGATGGAGACCCTGTGGCGGCTGCTGCGGGCCGCCCACTCCGCTCCGAGCGTGGGCCTGACCCAGCCGTGGGACTTCGTCGTCGTGGACGACGTCGAGCTGAAGCGGCGCTTCTGGGAGCACGTGCAGGAGGAGCGGGACAACTTCGCCGCCACCTTGACCTCCGACCAGGCCGGAGTCTTCGCCGGGATCAAGATCGACGGCGTGCTGGAGTCCAGCGTGTCGCTGGTGGTGACCTACGACCCCGACCGTGGCCGCCCGGCGGTGCTGGGACGGAACACCATCGACGACGCCGGGCTCTACTCGGTGTGCCTGGCCATCCAGAACCTGTGGTTGGCCGCCACCGCTGAGGGCTGGGGCGTGGGCTGGGTGTCGTTCTATCGCGAGGGGTTCCTGGCCGACCTGCTCGAACTACCCGAGCGGGTCCGGCCGGTGGCCTGGCTCTGCGTGGGACCAGTCAGCCATCTGGAACAGGTCCCCGACCTGGAGCGCCATCGCTGGGGCCAACGCCGCCCCTTGGAGCTCGCGGTCCACCACAACCGCTGGACCCCGCGGCGCTAGGCGTCGGTCAGCCGAAGATGGCCCAGGCGACCAGGGCGATGCACACCACGAGAGCGGCGGCGACCAGCAGGTAGTCGGCGTACGAGCGTTTTTGCTTGCGGAAGGGATTGAAACCCACGGAAAGGATAGTGTATGGTCCTTTCCACGCTCTTTGCACATCGAAGGGCGCCTTCGGCGAGCAGCCCCGGCATGGCGGCTGTCCCTCCTTTCCATTTCTGGATCCTCAGGAGGGTTCTCCGTGCTCGCTGCTGTCTCCTCGGCCACTTTGGTGGGTGTCGATGGACGTCCGGTCCGGGTGGAGGTGCACGTCTCGACCGGGCTGCCGGGGTTCACCGTGGTCGGGCTGCCCGACACCACCTGCCGCGAGGCCCGTGATCGGGTGCGGGCCGCGCTGCTGTCGTCGGATCTGCGCTGGCCCACCCGGAAGATCACGATCAACTTGGCGCCCTCGGGTGTGCGCAAGATGGGCGCCGGTCTCGATCTGGCCATGGCCATGGGGCTTCTGGTCGCCGATGAGCAGCTCCCCGAGGCCTGTCTCGCCGATCGGGCGTTCCTGGGCGAGTTGGGTCTCGACGGCAGTCTGCGCTCGGTCCCCGGTGCCCTGTCGCTGATCGACGCCCTGTCCGCGCCTGAGATCGTCATCGCCATGGGAGCCGTAGTCGAGGCCCGCTTGATCGGGCGGCACCACATCCGGGTGGCATCGAACCTCGTCGGCTTGGTCGAGGCGTTGCGGGGTGAGGTGGAGTGGCCGGACCTTCCCCCGCCCACGCCGCCCACCGTCGAGCCGCGCGGCCCCGACCTGACCGACGTGCGGGGGCAGCCGGCCGCCCGCTACGCCCTCGAGCTGGCCGCGGCTGGTGGCCATCACCTGCTCATGGTCGGACCGCCCGGGGCCGGCAAGTCCATGCTGGCTCGCCGGCTGCCGGGGCTGCTCCCCGACCTGCCCCGCGATGAGGCGCTGGAAGCGACCCGCATCCACTCGGTGGCCGGGTTGCCTCTGCCGCCCGGTGGGCTGATCCGGCGGCCGCCGTTCCGGAGCCCCCACCACGGCGCCTCGGCGGTGTCCCTGGTCGGCGGAGGCTCCCCGTCCCTGCAACCGGGCGAGATCTCGTTGGCCCATCGTGGAGTGCTGTTCCTGGACGAGCTGGGGGAGTTCTCGACGGTGGTCTTGGACAACCTGCGGCAACCCCTGGAGGAAGGAGTGATCCGGGTCTCGCGGGCGGCCAGCAAGGCCATCTTCCCGGCCCGGGTGCTGCTGGTCGCGGCCATGAACCCGTGTCCCTGCGCCGTTGGCGGGCCGCGAGGGGCCTGCCGGTGCTCGCCCGCGGCCCGTGACCGCTACGCCCGGCGGTTGTCGGGTCCGCTGCTCGACCGCTTCGATCTCCGCATCGAGCTGGGTCGCCCCGCGGTGGGCGAGCTCCTGAGTCCCACCGGGGCCGAGCCCACCGCGGCGGTGGCCGAGCGGGTGCACCTGGCCCGGTCCCGGGCTCAGGCCCGGGGCGCTCCGGCCAACGCCGAGTTGCGGTCCTGGCAACTCGAATCCTGCGCCCCGCTCGACGACGCGGCCCGTCGGGTGCTGGAGGACGCATTGCGCGCCGGCCGCCTGACCGGCCGCGGGGTCGGTGGGGCCCGGCGGGTGGCGCTGACCATCGCCGATCTGGCCGCCGACGATCCGCCGCTCGGACCCGAGCACGTGGGCACCGCCCTGGCGCTCCGGGCCGACCCGAGCTTCCTCACGGGGCGAGTCGCATGAGCGCAGCCGCCGTTGCGATCGAAGCCGACGAACTGCCGCCGGAGGCCTATGCCTCCGCGCTGGCGGGCCTGCCGGGAATGGGGCCGGCTCGGCTGGCAGCCGTGATCGGCGCGATGTCGCCGGCTGCCGCCTGGGCCAAGGCCCGGCGGGGCGGGCCGTGGCGCGAGCCCCCGGTCGTCGCGGCGCTGGGCCCTCGGGCCGCAGGCGTCGTGGCGGGATGGCGGGCCGCCGCGGCCGCTATCGACGTGCGCGCCGGGTGGCGGCGGGCCCTGAGCGTCGGGTTGGGCGTAGCGCTGCACGGCCAGCCCGGCTATCCGCCAGCTCTGGCCGACGACATCGAGCCGCCGATCGTGCTGTTCCACCAGGGCTCGCTCGACGTGCTCGACGATGCGCCCCGAGTCGCCATCGTCGGGACGCGGCGCTGCACTGCCACCGGCGCCGGCATGGCCTTCGAGCTGGGCCGCGACCTGGCGGCGGCCGGCGTGGTCGTGGTGTCGGGCCTGGCCTTGGGCATAGACGGTGCGGCCCATCGTGGCGCGCTGGCCGCTCGGCTCGCCCCGCCGGTCGGCGTCGTGGCCAGCGGGCTCGACGTCGTCTATCCGGCCAGCCAGCGTGAGCTGTGGGCCACGGTCATCGACGTCGGGCTCCTGGTCACGGAAGCACCGTTGGGCACCAGGCCCGAGCGCTGGCGGTTCCCGGCCCGCAACCGGATCATGGCCGGGCTGGCCGATCTGGTCGTCGTGGTCGAGTCACATCGCCGCGGCGGATCCCTGCACACCGTCGACGAGGCCGACCGCCGGGGCATCGACGTGATGGCGGTGCCGGGATCGGTGCGCAGCGCGGCGTCGGTCGGCGTCAACGACCTCCTGGCCGAGGGCCGCACTCCGGTCCGCGATGTCGATGACGTGCTGCTGGCCCTGGGACTGGGGGCCGCGAGCCGACGCCAGCCGGTCGAACGGCGCCCGGCCCCGACGGCCGACGACCAGCCGGTTCTGGAAGCTGTCGGCTGGCAGCCAGCGTCCCTCGACGAGATCGCCCTGCGCACCGGACTGTCCATCGTCGAGCTGGCCAGCGCACTTGATCGGTTGTGCGCCTCCGGCTGGGTCGAGCGCGACGGCGGTTGGTACGAACGCATCGCCCGGGACGCGTCGTGACCACGATTAGCGTGACCGGCATGACCGGGGAGCCTGGCTGGCAGCTCGACGGTTTCCTGCGGTCGCTGACCGACGTGGCGCCCTCGACGGTCGAGGCCTACCAGCGAGATGTGCTGGCCTTCACCGACTGGGCCGGACGGCGCGGGCTGAGCGCCCCCGAAGGCGTCGACCGAGTCTGTCTCCGGCGCTATCTGGCGTTCCTGGCCACCCGGGGCTTCGCCCGGCGGACCATCGCCCGACGGGCCTCGGCCCTGCGGCGCTACTTCGGCTGGCTACGGCGGCGGGGCGTGCTCGCCACCGATCCGTCAGCCGGGCTCGGCTCACCCCGCGGTGAGGCCCGGCTGCCCCGGGTGCTGCGGCCCGACGAGATTCGTACGCTGCTCGACCACCCAGACGACAGCGCGCCGCCTGGGCCGGTCGAGCAACGCGACGACGCCGTGGTCGAGGTCCTCTATGGCAGCGGCCTGCGGATCGCCGAGCTCACCGGCATCGACGTCGATGATCTCGATCTCGCTCGGTTGCGGCTGATCGTGCACGGCAAGGGGGGCAAGGCCCGCACGGTTCCCCTGAGCACGCCCGCGGCCCAGGCCTTGCGAACGTGGCTGGACAGCGGCCGAAACGAGCTGGTCAACGAGGCCTCACCGGTGGCCGCGGTGTTCCTCAACCAGCGGGGCAAGCGGCTCACGCCCCGCGATGCCCGGCGGATCCTGGACCGCCGCGCCGCTGCTCCGACCCACCCCCACGCCTTGCGCCACACCTTCGCCACCCATCTCCTCGACGGTGGCGCCGACCTCCGGGTGGTGCAGGAGTTGCTGGGCCACGTCGACCTCTCGACCACCCAGCGCTACACCCACGTGTCGAAGGAACGGCTGCGCCGGGTCTTCGACGCCACCCATCCTCGGGCCTAGCGTTCTTGGTGCAGAAATCCCCGCTTAGCGGGGATTTCTGCACCAAGAAGCTGGGTCGGACATCCCCCTCATCCGCAATCTGACCTGCCCTGAGGGGGTTCCGTGCTCGAACATCGTCTTACTCCGACGCGCCGCCGCGTCCGTCGTCGTCGTCGTCGCCATCGCCGGCGCTGCCTGCCGCCGGCCCGGCTGCTCGTGGCCCATCTGGTCGCGGCGATCGTGGCCCTGACCACTGCGTCGGTCCCGGTCGAGGGCCAGACGGCCGAGCCGCTGGTCCATCAGCCACCGGTTGACGCTCCGATCGTGGACCCGTTCCGTCCACCGGCCCACCCCTTCGGTCCCGGCAACCGCGGCATCGAATACGACACCGAGCCCGGCGACGAGGTCCACGCCAGCGCCGCCGGCCAGGTGGTGTTCGCCGGCGTCGTCGCCGGTGCCTTGCACGTGACGCTGGCCCACTCGGACGGAGTGCGTACCAGCTACTCGTATCTCCGCAGCGTGGCGGTGGTGCTCGGCCAGCTCGTCCAACAGGGCGATGTCGTCGGCCAGGCGGGCGAACGGCTGCATTTCGGCGCCCGCCGGGGTGACAGCTACTTCGACCCGGCCGCCCTGTTCGGATCCGGCGGCGAGGTGCGGGTGGAACTGCTGCCGTTCGAGATCCCGCCCGGCTCGGGCCCGGACGAGGAGCGCCGAGCCCTGCTGCAGCTCGGATTCGAGGTCGACGACGACGGCGGCTTCGGGATCGACCTGCCCAGCCTGGCCGACGTCGCGGGATGGGCGGTCGATCGGGCCCGGCTGGGGGAGCACTACGCCGCTGATCTCAGCCCGGGCCGCCGCATGGTCGACCTGGCCTGGACCATCTCGTCGAGCGCCGTGGCACCGGAACCCTGCTCCGACGCACCCGCGCCCCGACAGCCGGTGGCCTCGAGCGGCGGCAACCGGGTCGCCGTGCTGATCGGCGGGCTCGGATCCTCCAGCGAGTCCGCCTCGATCGACGGCTTGCGCACCGACGAGCTGGGCTACCAACCCGAGGACGTGCTGCGCTTCTCCTACGCCGGAGGCCGCACGCCCGGAACCGGCACCGGGTTCCAGAACCTGCCCACCCGCCCCTACATCTCCGCCGACACTCAAGGCGATCTGGTTGCCTCCGGCCGTCGCCTGGCCGAGTTGGTCGAGGCCATGTTGGCCGAGCGCCCGGACCTGACCATCGACCTCTACGCCCACTCGATGGGTGGGGTGGTGACCAGGCTGGCCCTGCTGGAGCTGGAGCAGCACGGTGTCGACCTGGCTCGGCTTGGCCTGGTCACGACCTTTGGTTCCCCACACCGCGGCGCCGACCTGGCCACCGCCGCGGCCGCGGCCCGCACGTCGGTGGGCGGAAGGATCGGCCTCGGGCTGGCCGAGTCGAAGCTCGACACCGGCCTGGATCCCGGAGCCCTGGCGATCGCCCAGCTGGCCGAGACCTCCGATGTCACGCTGCTGCTCGACCAGGCCGGGGTTCCCGATGGTGTCGAGCTGCTTTCGGTCGCAGCCAGCGGAGACATGGTGGTGACGCTGCCCAACACCCGGGTCACGGGGGAGCGCAACGTCACCGTCGAGCTGGCCGGTTGGGACGCCCACGGCGACCTGGTCGAGACCGACGAGGCCAACGAGGAGGTGGCGCGAGCGCTGGCCGGTGAGCTGCCCGGTTGCCGCGACTTGGCCGAGGTGATCCGCGAGGAGACCACGGGGTCGGGAATTTCTTACCTGGAGGACCTGGGCGGCTTCGCCATTCTGCAGGCGAACGGCTAGCTTGGATCGACCCAAAAAACAGCCGGCCCTTCCCACGGTCACCTCGATACGGGTGCCGGGCCGGCGACGTTCAACCGATGGGAAAGAGGAGCCTCACGTGGCTGTCGTCACCATGAAACAGCTGCTGGAAGCCGGAGTGCACTTCGGTCACCAGACGCGTCGTTGGAACCCGAAGATGAAGCGGTTCATCTTCGGTGAGCGCAACGGCATCTACATCATCGATCTGCAGCAGACCCTCAACCGGATCGAATCCGCCTACACCTTCGTGCGCGACACCGTCGCGGGCGGGGGGACCATCCTGTTCATCGGTACGAAGAAGCAGGCTCAGGATCCGGTCGAGTCGTATGCCAACAAGTGCGGCATGCCCTTCATCAACCAGCGCTGGCTGGGCGGGATGCTCACCAACTACCAGACCATCTCCAAGCGCGTCGGCAAGATGATCGAGTACGAGCGCATGCGCGACTCCGGCGAGTTCGCGGCCATGCCCAAGAAGGAAGCCCTGCTGCTGGGGCGGGAGCTCGACAAGCTCGAGCGCTACCTCGGCGGTATCCGGGGCATGGAGAAGCTCCCCAGCGCGGTGTTCGTGCTCGACACCAAGAAGGAGAGCATCGCCGTCACCGAGGCCAACAAGCTGGGCATCCCGGTCGTCGCGGTGGTCGACACCAACTGCGATCCCGACGTCATCGACTTCGTGATCCCCGGGAACGACGACGCCATCCGCGCCGGCACCCTGCTGTGCCGGGTCATCGCCGACGCGGTCGACGAGGGCCGGCTCATGGCCAACAAGCGCTCGGCCAGCGCCACCGCGGCCACGCGCTCGACCGAGGAGGAGCAGCGGATCGCGGCCGAGCAGGCCGAGGCCCGCCGCCAGGCCCTGTCCGAGGCCCGCGAGCGTGACGCTCGTCTGCAGGCCGAGAAGCAGCCGGCTCCGGTCCCTGCCGCTCCGGCCGCCGAGGACGCAGCACCCGAGGAAGCGACCGACGACGTCGCCCCCGAAGCCACCAGCGAGACCCAGGAGTCCTGAGAACCCGATGGCCGAGTTCACTGCCAAGGATGTGCAGGCCCTGCGCCAGGCCACTGGCGCCGGGATGATGGATGCCAAGCGAGCCTTGGAAGAGGCCGGCGGCGACGCCGAGCAGGCCGCCAAGATCCTGCGCGAGAAGGGTCTGGCCAAGGCCAGCACCCGCACGGACCGCGACAACGCCGAGGGCGCCATCGCGGTGGCCTCGACATCCAGCAACGCAGTGCTGGTCGAGTTGAAGTGCGAGACCGACTTCGTGGCCAAGTCCGAGTCCTTCACCGCCCTCGCCCAACAGCTCGCCGACGCCTTCGCCGCCGATGGTCCCGCCGGTCTCGATGGCTTCAAGGACGCGGTGGACGACCTCAAGGTCACGCTGAAGGAGAACATCGACATCGGTCGCACGGTCTCGGTCGACATCGGTCCCGACCACGTCGTCGACACCTATCTGCACCGCCAGGAGGGCCGGGGCGTCAACGGCGTGATCGCTGTGCTGTCCGGCGGCACCGCGGAGCTGGCCCACGACATCGCCGTGCACATCGCCTTCACCAAGCCGCAGTACCAGCGGCGCGAGGACGTGCCCGCCGCCGACGTCGAGGCAGAGAAGGAGACCCTGCTCAAGATCGTCCAGGCCGAGGGTAAGCCGGAAGCCGCATGGGAGAAGATCCTCGATGGGCGGCTGGGTGGCTGGTACAAGGAGCGGGTGCTGCTCGACCAGCCCTACGTCCGTGACGAGAAGCAGACCATCACCCAATTGCTTGCACAGGCCGGAGCCGAGCTCGTGAGCTACGCCCAGATCTACGTCGGCGCCTGAGAGCCAATCAATTGGCTTTCAAGCGCATCCTGCTGAAGCTCTCGGGGGAGGCCTTCGCCGGCGACGGCGACTACGGCATCGACGCCAAGACCGCCGGTTTCCTCGCCAACGAGATCGTCGAGGTGCGCGAGACCAGCGGGGTGGATGTAGCGGTGGTGGTCGGGGGCGGCAACATCTGGCGAGGGCTGTCCGGTGCCGGCGTCGGCATGGACCGGGCCCAGGCTGACTACATGGGCATGCTGGCCACGGTCATGAACGCCTTGGCCCTCCAGGACACCCTGGAACACCTGGCCCAGCCGACCCGGGTGCAGACCGCCATCCACATGGCCCAGGTGGCCGAGCCGTACATCCGCCGCAAGGCCATCCGGCACCTGGAGAAGGGCCGTGTGGTCATCTTCGCGGGTGGAACCGGCAACCCGTTCTTCACCACCGACACCGCCGCGGCGCTCCGCGCGGTGGAGATCGAGGCCGACGCCATGCTGCGCGGCACCCATTCCGGCGTCGATGGCCTGTACACCGACGACCCCCGCACCAACCCGGAAGCGACCAAGATCGACGAGGTCAGCTATCTGGACGTGCTGAACCGGGGTCTGCGGGCCATGGACTCGACGGCCATCACCTTGTGCATGGACAACAAGCTTCCGATCGTGATGTTCGACCTCTTGGGGAAGGGAAACATTCGCTCGATCGTCGAAGGTGCAACGATCGGTACGCTGATCCATTGACTTGCATGTGGGCTAGGAGCGACCGGTGACCGACGAACTGATCTCGATGATCCTCGACGAAGCCCGGGAGAAGATGGCCAAGGCGGTCAGCCATGCCCGTTCCGAGTTCGCCGGGGTCCGCACCGGCCGGGCCACACCGGTCCTGGTGGAGAAGCTGATCGTCGATTACTACGGCAGCGAGGTGCCGCTCCAGCAGCTGTCGGGGTTCTCGGTTCCCGAGGCCCGCACGCTGGTGATCAGCCCGTATGACAAGAGCTCGCTGGGCGCCATCGAGAAGGCCATACAACAGAGCGATCTGGGGCTCACGCCCAGCAACGACGGCACGGTCATCCGGCTGAACTTCCCGCCGCTGACCGAGGAGCGTCGCAAGGACCTGGTCCGGATGGTGAAGCACATGGCCGAGGAGGGACGGGTTGCCATCCGCAACCTTCGCCGGGCCGGGCGCCACGACCTGGTCGGATTGGAGAAGGAGGGGGACATCTCGGCCGACGACCTGGCCCGGGCCGAGAAGGAGCTCGACAAGCTCACCCATGAGCACGAGGCCGAGGTCGACCGGGCGCTCGAGCACAAAGAGCAGGAACTGCTCGAGGTCTAGTCCGCGCCCGGTTCCCACGCTCTAGCGTGGCCTGACTCTGGACCACGGGGGCGCTGGGCATGTATGCCACCACCTGGTTGCGCGGGGCGTGCAGGATAGACACGTGGGATGTCGTTCTGAGTTGCGTCGGTGGGCCGACAAAGGGAGATCGTTGTGAGCGATTGGGACGACCGTCATCCGTTCGAGCCCCCGGATCCAAGCGAGGGGGTTCGGATCATCGGCCCGGACGAGGTCGCGCGACGCAACCAGAGGGCACCGGCCCCGCCCGACGAGCACCGGGGTCCGCCACCCGATCAGCCGCGCTGGGCCGAACCCGCTCCCGGCACGGCGGTCCATGAGGAGGGACCGACGATGAGCCGCGACCCGTATGAGGGGGACGAGGCCGCAGCCTGGGGCACCCCCGGCGCCACCGAGCCCCGCTGGCGAGAGGACGATCCCAACCGCCCGGCCACCCCGCCCGGCGGCTACCCGCCCCGGCGGAGCTACGAACCGCCTCCGGGACGATCGGTGTTCGGCGAAGCGCCTGCCTCCTCACCCACCGAGACCTATGAGGAGGCGTACCGGGATCAGAGCCAGGGCTACGACGATCCGCGCTACGCCGCGTCCCAGACCTACACCGACCAGTCGTACGACGATCGGGGTTTCGACAACAACACCCGCCGACCGAGCCCACCAAACCCCCGCTACGACGAGGGCTACGACGACAACTACAGCGACGACGTCTATCAGGAGGCGCCCGGCCGCTTCGTCGAACCTCCGGGTCAGCCCCAGCCGCCGCCGATCGCGCCGCGGCCGCCAGCCCGTCCGCAGGCCCGCCGGACCCCGGGCCCTCCGGGCGAGCGGGACATGCGGGTCGCGATCGGAGTGGGTGTCGGCCTGGCCGTGGCCGCCCTGGCCCTGTTCAAGGCCGGTCCTGTTCCGACCATGGTCCTGGTCATAGCCATCCTTGGGGTCGCCTCCTTCGAGTACTTCACGGCCACCCAGCGGGCCGGCTTCGATCCGTTGATGCCGGTAGGAGTCGTGGCCACCGTCGGTGCAGTGATCGCCGCCTACAACTACGGCGAGTCCGCCATCCTGCTGGTGTTGGTTCTGTCGGTGGCGGTGTGCACCGTCTGGTACCTGGTCGGTGCCGGCGGCGAACGGCCCATGGCCAACGTGGGAGCCACGCTGTTGGGCATCTGTTGGGTGGGGTTGTTCGGCTCGTTCGCCGGTCTGCTCCTGTCGGCACCCAACGGCATCGCGCTGCTGCTGGCCGCGTTGGTTCCCACGATCGGCTACGACATCGGTGCCCTGTTCGTCGGTCGCAGCGCCGGCTCACGTCCGCTGTCGGCCGCGAGTCCCAGCAAGACCGTGGAAGGACTGGTCGGCGGCATGGTGCTGGCCGTGGTCGGTGGTCTGGTGATCGGGCAGATAGTCGCACCGTTCGACGGCCTGACCGACGGGCTCAAGATCGGTCTGGTGGCCGCGCTGGCCGCGCCGCTCGGTGACCTGAGCGAATCGCTGATCAAGCGGGACCTCGGGATCAAGGACATGGGGTCGCTGCTGCCCGGTCACGGCGGGGTGCTCGACCGCTTCGACGCCCTGCTGTTCGTCCTGCCGGCCATCTGGTACCTGAGCCGAGTCACCGACTTCTTCCTCCTCTGACCCCCATCCTGAGAGTTCCCACCTGGACGCCGGCTCGGCTGTCCGGCGTCTCGCGTATCCTCTGGATGTGTCGGGCGTGACCACAGTGGCGATCGCCGGCTCGACCGGGTCGATCGGGACACAGACCATCGACGTCGTTCGGGCTGAGCCGGAGCGGTTCGAGGTCGTCGCCCTGGCCGCCTGGTCATCGGTCGAGCTGCTGGTCGCCCAGACCCACGAGCTACATCCCAAGTTGGTGGTCGCTGCCGACCCCCGTCACGCTGAGGAGATCGCCGCGCAGCTCCCGACCGGCACCGAGCTGGGTGTCGGGCCCGAGGCGCTGGCCCAGCTGGGCACCGTCGCCGACGTCTGTGTCAACGCCGTCGTGGGGTTCGCCGGGCTGGAGGTCACGCTGGCCACCATCGAGGCCGGCCGGCGGCTGGCGCTGGCCAACAAGGAATCCCTGATCGCGGGCGGCCCCGTGGTCCAGGCCGCCCTGGCCCGACCGGGCGCCGGCCACATCGTGCCGGTGGATTCCGAGCACTGCGCGGTGCACCAGTGCCTGGCCGGGGTGCAGCGATCGTCGGTACGGCGATTGATCCTGACCGCCAGCGGGGGACCGTTCCGAGGCCGCACCCGGGCCGAGCTGGCCGATGTGACGGTGGCCGACGCTCTGGCCCATCCGACCTGGTCGATGGGACCGAAGATCACCGTGGACTCGTCGACGCTGATGAACAAGGGGCTAGAGGTGATCGAGGCCCACGAGCTGTTCGGGCTGGACTACGACCAGATCGAAGTGGTCGTCCATCCCCAATCGATCGTGCACTCCATGGTCGAGATGACCGATGGGGCAACCATCGCCCAGCTGTCCCGACCCGACATGCGCGGGCCGATCGGCTACGCGCTCACCTGGCCCGACCGCATCGCCACCCCGTTCGGCCGGCTCGACTGGAACGACCCGCTACGCCTGGAGTTCGAGCCGCCGGATCACGCCGCGTTCCCGTGCCTGGGCTTGGCCTATGAGGCCGGCCGGGCCGGCCAGACCGCTCCAGCCGCGCTCAATGGGGCCAACGAGGTCGCGGTGGCCGCGTTCCTCGACGGTCAAATCGGTTGGACGACGATCCCCGACGTTCTGAAAGCCGTCCTGGACGGGCATGATGGGGCGGTGGCCGACGGGGTAGACGCGATCATCGAGGCCGACCGGCGCGGGCGCGAGGCTGCACGACGACTGACCGAGAGGACTGCCCGATGACCGACGTCGAGGAGACGCCGACGCCAACGACGCCGGGCCCCTCCGGGCCGCGGTCCAACGAGTCGGCGGTCGTCTACGAGACCAGCCCGGCGCGCATCCTCACCTACGCCGCGGTGGGCGCCGTCGCCGTGGTCCTCCTGCTGCGGGCCGGCTGGTCGCTCGGCCCGGTCCGCGTCGTCGCCATGATCCTCGGGATCATGCTGATGATCACCATCCATGAGCTCGGCCACTTCCTCACCGCCAAGTGGTCGGGGATGAAGGTCACCGAGTTCTTCATCGGCTTCGGGCCCAAGCTGTGGTCGTTCACGCGGGGTGAGACGGAGTACGGCTTCAAGCCGGTGCTGGCGGGTGCGTACGTCCGCATCATCGGGATGAACAACCTGGATGAGGTCGCCCCCGAGGACGAGGCCCGGTCCTACCGCCAGCAGTCGTTCCCGAAGCGGTTGATCGTGGTCCTGGCCGGCCCGGCGACCCACTTCGTCCAGGCCTCCGTGCTCGTGTTCGTGCTGCTGGCCTTCGTGGGTGCGCCCGGGGGCTCCATCACCGATCCGGGAGCGGACGGTCCCTGGGTCGTCGACAGCGTCACCGAGGACAGCGCGGCTGCCGCGGCCCATCTGAAGCCCGGCGACAAGATCGTGGCCTTCAACCACGAGCCGGTCTCGACGTGGGACGACATGACCGACAAGATCCGCAGCACCGAGGTCGGGGCGACGGTCACCCTGACGATCGAGCGCGACGGCAAGCGCTTCGATGCGACGACGACGATCGGTCGACGGCCGGAGAACATCCCTGGCCCCAGGAATGGACCCTTCCTGGGCCTGGGACCGACGACGCCCGAGGAGACGCTGGGCGTGGCCGAGGCCCTGACCCAGGCGCCGAAGCAGACGGTGGAGATGACCGGATCGGCGCTGGCCGCGCTCGGTCACTTCTTCAGCCCCAAGGGCCTGGGGAGCTTCGCGGACACGGTGGGCCAAGGTTCCGGCGATTCCTCCGAGCCGTCGACCTCGGCCAACAACGCCCCGGCGAGCGACACCGGCGACGAGAATCGTCTGATCTCCATCCTCGGATTGGTGCGCATCGGGGCCGAGACGAGCGAAGACAGCGTCGGCAGCCTGCTTTTCCTCTTCGTCGGGGTCAACATCTTCGTCGGTCTGCTCAACCTCATCCCCCTCCTGCCCTTCGACGGTGGGCACGCCGCGGTGGCCATCTACGAGCGGATCCGGTCCCGTCGGGAGCGGCCGTATCACGCTGATGTCACCAAGCTGCTGCCTTTCGCCTATGCCGTGGTGATGGGCATCGTCGTACTCGGGTTGACCACTCTGTACCTGGACATCGTCAACCCCATCGATCTGTGATCGAGACCTTCCTGGTCTCGGCGAGCTGAAAGGCAAGGGCGCCATGGAGCTCGGACAGTCGTCGTTCCCCCGTCGCAAGACCCGCAGGGTGATGGTGGGCGACGTCCCGGTGGGCGACGGTGCGCCGGTCTCGGTGCAGTCCATGACCATCACCAAGACCGCGGATGTGGAGGGCACGCTCCAGCAGATCTACGACCTGGCCATGGCCGGCTGCGACATCGTCCGGTGCACCTGCAACGACGCGGCCGCGGCCGAGGGCCTGGCCCAGATCGTTCCCCGGTCACCCGTCCCGATCGTGGCCGACATCCACCACCAGCACCGGATGGCCCTGGCCGCGTTGGAGGCCGAGGTGCACTGCCTGCGGCTCAACCCCGGCAACATCCGCAAGCCCGAGCACATCAAGCTGGTGGCCCAGGAAGCCAAGGATCGAGGCGTCCCCATCCGCATCGGCGTCAACGGCGGGTCGCTGGATCCGTCGTTGTACGAGAAGTACGGCCGGGTCACGCCCGAGGCCATGGTCGAGTCGGCCGAGCGCGAGCTGGCCTACTTCGCCGAGGTGGGCTTCGAGGACGTCAAGATCTCGGTCAAGGCCTCGTCGGTGCCGCTGATGATCGAGGCCTACCGGTTGCTGGCCGACACCGTGGAGCACCCGCTGCACCTCGGGGTCACCGAGGCCGGGCCGTTGCCGGGTGGTCTGCTCAAGGCCACCGCGGGCATCGGCACCCTGCTGGCCGAGGGCATCGGCGACACGATCCGTTACAGCCTCACCGCCGATCCGGTGGAGGAGGCCCGAGCCGGCCGGGCACTGCTCGAATCCGTGGGGCTGCGGGAGCGCCGCAACATCGACCTCATCGCCTGCCCCTCGTGCGG
>DASXTK010000068.1:0-30674 GCA_036505485.1 Acidimicrobiales bacterium | reverse complement strand
GAACTCGTCCCCCACCGGGCCCAGGTGGAACCAGGTGCGGCTTCTGGTGGGCGGAGAGAACCGCTCCTGGTCCACCTGAGCGAAGCGGCGATCGGTGTCGAGCTGCTCGACCAGGCCGAAGCCCCGCAGCTCCCGCTCGGTGCCGTCCCAGTAGCCGTGGTGGTAGCGGAACTCGCTGGCCAGCTTGCCCTGCGAGATCTCGTCGACGACCTCGACCCGGTCGACCACCTGGACCGGGAACGGCAGCGGCGTGCGCCAGCGGGTGGCCGGATCCTGGACATCGGCCAGGTAGTGCGCGGTCGACGGCGAGTACTGGACCCGGGTGACCGCGCCGATGTTGTTGTCCACCTGTTCGAGCAGATACGGCTTGCGGCCTCCGGTGAGGTCGAGGAAGCGGTAGTTGCTGCCGGCTCCGGCGATCCGATCGAAGGTCCACAGCACGCCGGCCGTGCCCGAGCCGAGCATGTCGGTCACCCGCACGGCGTCGGGGTCGGACAGCGGGGGAGTCCCCTGGACGACCACGGGGTCGCTCCAGCTTCCGCCACCCCGGTTCACCCAGAACGTGAGGCGGCCGGGCTCGACGTACACGATGTCGTCCAACCCGTCGCCGTCGAGATCGCCGAACAGCACCCGGGCCGGGTCGAAGCCACCCGGCACCGGCACCGAGTCCCGGAACACCGGGCTGTTGCCCATGGTGATCCGGCGGCCCCAGCGCCCATGGCCCAGGTACGGCCAGTAGTCGATGCGGCCCTGTTGGACCAGCACGATGTCCTGGAGCCCGTCCCCGCTCATGTCGGCGAGCTGCACCCGGGGATCGGAGAAGCTCACGTCGGGGAACTGCTCGATCGGCCCCCGCTGGCGGGTCTCGACCTGGTCCCAGCCGCGGCGGGGGTCGTTGAGGAACAGCTCGAACGTCGTTCCGGTGCGGAGCGCGTCGACCACGCCGTCACCGTCCAGGTCGACGAGGCGGGTCTGTCCGTCGAAGTCGACGGCGGGCGCCGACGGGTACTGCACGAAGCCTCGGGCGCTCCACCGTCCTTCGAAGCTGAGCGGGAAGTAGCCGCTGCGATCCAGGACCAGCAGGTCGGCCCGGCCGTCGCCGTTGGTGTCGCAGAACTGCACACCGGGATCGCGCAGCTGCACCCCGGCGGGCACCTCCTCCATCCGGCGGGGGGTGTCGAACGTGCCCGCGCCGAGGTTGCGCCAGAACTGGGCCGTGCCGTTCATCTGGACGATGTCGGGCAGGCCGTTGCCGAACAGGTCCACCATCTCGAAGTCGTCGTCGGCCAGGGACCGGGGCGGCAGGGCGTCGTTGCGGGCGGTGATGTCCCGGAACCGTCGCTGCTCGGGCGCGAACGGGGTGTAGCGCAGGTCGAGCGGCGGGAGTTCCTGAGTCCGGGCGCCGTCGTGGCCGACGACGGTGATTCGGCTGAGCAGGGAGACGCGGTTGGCCGGGACGCTCGCCGGATCCAGTTGGTCCACGTAGGCCAGCTCGTAGGTGCGGGTCAGCAGGTCGGCGTTGGCGTTGGCGTGGGTGTGGACCTCGATCCGGCGGCACCGCAGCCGAGTGCGGATCTCGAACCCGGCCCGATAGTCCGAGAACGGATCCGGCCGTGGCTCGTAGACGAACACCACCGACACGAGGAACCGGGTCTGACCGGCGTCCTCGAAGTCGACGTACCGGATCTCCCGCAGGTAGCTCTGGTCCCACGTGCGGGGGCCTTCGGAGCCGCCGTCGTGCTGGTAGTGGTACTCGATGCGGTTGCCGAAGGGATCGGTGGTCTGGGCCAGCTGCCAGCTGAAGACCTTGGCCCGGTTGGCCGGATCGGCGATGACGGCCGGACCGGCGTCCCCGGAGGGCTGGCTCCCGTACACGCTGACCAGGCCATCCTGGGCGCTGACCCGCCAGACGTCGTGGTCCCGGTCGATCTGCGCGAACAGCCCCTCGGTGCGCGGCCGGTAGCGGGTGACGCCGGGTCCCGGCTCGGACACGGGCACGAGGTCGTCCAGGCCCGACAGGACGAAGACGTCCCGGTCGTCGGGCGCCGGAGCCGTGTCGCGGTAGCGCGGCACGCCGTCGGACGTCTTCCGGGTGATGCCGGGGACGTTCAGGGACCAGCCCAGCCCGAACGGTCCGTTGCCGTTCCCGGAGCTGTAGGCCAGGTGGAGCTGGGGTTCGAAGGCGTTGCGTCCGGGCGGGACGGCCAGGGGCACGGTCAGGTTGCCGGTGCCGGTGAACAGGTCGGGGGTGAAGGTCTCGCCGATGCCGCTGAGCGCTCCGCCGCCCTGGGGGAGCGGGACGACCTGGGACGAGGTGCCGGATTTGTTGCTCATGGTCGCCTTGTCCGCCGGGTCAGCGGGACACGAACTCGTAGACGAAGAACAGGCGCAGGTCGTCCAGCCGGGCGAACTGGGACGGATCGGCCAGACGCACCACCCAGGGTCCGACGATGGGCACCCGTTGGTCCCTCGGCGTCACCGGGATCTCCTCGTCGACGACCTCGGTGAACCCGCCGGCGACCGTCGTCCGGCTGACCACGTAGTCGCCGTTGGCTTGGGCGAACTCCAGGGCCACGCCCTCCACACCCTCGCCCTGGACGTCGATGGCCTGGCCGACGATGGTCTTCACCTTCGTGGCGACGATGTCGGTCGGGAAGTCCGACTCCCTCAGCTCGAAGGTGGTCTGCCCCGATTCCAGGGCGAAGAACGCATCGGGGAACTGCTGGCGCAACGGGAAGAAGGCGGTGTTGTCGATGCCGTCGGGCTGCTCGGCCTCGTAGGCCCGGATGAGCTCCTCGACCTTGAGCTCCAGCTGCTTGTCGCCCTCGTTGTGCTCGATCGTGAAGATGACCAGCACGTCGTTGACCCGGCGCAGATCCAGGCCGTCGATCACCAGCGTCCAGTGCCCGGTCTCGCCGTACCCCACGAACAACGCATCGGCGATGGCGTGGGGGTTGTTGTCGTCGGGCTGGGGTGAACCGCTCAGCTCCTGGCGCTCCTCGCCCAGCAGGAACGGGATGACCCCGCCGATGGGGTCGCCCTGGGCCTTGCCGTCGAGGAGCTCGTTCATGGCGGTGTCGAACTCCTCCGGCCTGGGCATCAGCCGGGTCGCGGTCAGGGTCGACGCCCGGTCCCGCAGGGTGAAGAAGCCCCGGTGGGTGATGTGCCCGCTGAACCCCGTCGACGGGATCAGGCCCTCGACCTTGACCTCGACCTTGCGCAGCCGGCGCCGTTCCACGCCGGGCCGCGGCTTGTCCAGGTCGTAGAGCGAGATGGTGAAGTCCAGCGTGCGGGTCTGGAGGAACCGGGCGAACTCGAGCGGGTAGCGCTGGCGCAGCGAGATCGGGTTCTCCACCAGGACCTGCCCGGTGAGCACATCGTCGTTGGCGTCGCTGACCTTGGCCAGATCCGCCCGCAGCAGGTCGGGGGCCGGCAGCACGGTGTCGAACCCGGCGATGGCCTTGCGGTAGTCGAGCTTGATCGGGGTCAGATCCGTCCGGAGCTGCTTGAAAGACACTGCTCGCTCGGCCAGGTAGGCCCAGCGGATGGCCGCCTCCAGGTTCGTGTCGGCCAGATCCTCGTAGAGGCTGGACAGGGCGTAGAACAGCTCGGCGGTGAGCACGCGGGTGCCGAACCCTTGGATCTTGCGGCGGAGGAAGGCCCCCCGGGTGTCCACGATGGACTTCTCCAGGTTGGCGATGGTCTTCTCCCGCTCGTTGATCTGCTGCTCGATGCGGGCCGCCTTCAGCTCGTTCTCCAGGTCGTTCTGGCGGGACTCGTAGCTCGCGAGACTGGAGATCAGACCGGCGGTCGACTGGACCGCGCCACCCCACTGCTGGGACACGGCCAGCCCGATGGCGGACATGGCGCCGACGGTCATGCTCAGGGCGGTGTCGTTGAACAGGTCGTCGAGATGATCCTGGATCACCTCGATGCGGTCGGCGATCTTCTCGCCCTCCAGACCCTCGATCTCCTGGCGCTCGGCGGCGATCTCGGCGGAGATGGCGTTGATGTCCGCATCGAGACGGGCCTCCGCCTCCCGCTCGTCGAGCTGGTTGGCGGCCTCCCGGAAGTCGCGGTACTTGGCGGCCGCGTCAACCGCCGCGGCTCGGCGCTCTTCCGCCTTCTGGAGCAGGAACTCCGCCTTGAGGCGCGGGACGTAGCTGTCCTTGAAGCCGATGGCGTTGAACCCGGCATCCAGCTTGGCGATCTGGGCCGTGGCGTAGGAGTCGATGCCCTTCCGGACCGGGTTCCGGGTGGAGATGCCGTGGGTCTTCATCAGGTCGGTGGCTCGGACGTACTCGGTGCGGGACGCGGTCCGATCGGCGGTGCTCAGGGCGCGGGACTTCTTGAAGGTGGCGTCGCCGAGGGCCAGATGGGCCAACGCCTTGCGGAGGGCCACGAACATCATCGGCTCGGGGCGGAAGTTGCTGGCGTTGTCGAGCAGGGTCTTGTAGCCGGCGATGGCGCCGGCGAAGTTCCGCAGCCCCGCCTGGATCTCGGCCTGCAGCAACGCCATGCGGAAGGTGCGCTCCCGGCCCTCAGACACGAGGAGACCGTTGAACTTCATGATCTGGGTGATCTGGTCGATCGGCGGGTGGACTCCCCGGTAGCCCGGCAGGGTCCGCGGCACCCGGACCCGGACGGTGAAGTTGCGGTCGCCGTGGCCGCCGGGCCGTTCCCGTTCCTGGATCTCCACGAACGAGATCGGAGTGGAGGTGAAGGCGTTGCCGATGTTGAGCACCGGGACGCTGGCGTCATCTAGCTGCTTGACCAGGGCCTCGGCCTGACGGAACTCGCGGCCCTGGAACAGGTCGCCGATCTCGTCCATCAGACCCAAGGTCTTCTGGAACAACGGATGTTCCAGGAACTGGAGGAACTTCTTCCGATCGCCCAGCACCTTCTGGACCCGGTCGGCGTTGGGGCCGGTCGGCTCGCCGCCGAGGGTGATGATCGAGGCCTTCAGGGCCGTGCGCACCTGGGTGAGGACCGGCGCCAGAGTCCGGGGCACGTACTCGGGCAGGATCGCCACCTCGTTCTCCAGGAAGACCTCCGGCAGCGGGACGGGCCGCGGCGGCAGCGGCAGGGGGAACCCGGGCGGCATGGGCACCGGCCGGGGAATGGTTCCGTCCGGAAGGATCCCCACAATCTCGTCGTCGTCAGGTCTCGCCACGCCAATCACCCCTGTCCAAGCAGTCCGCCAAACAGAAGCGACGGTAAAAGACCCTCTGCTAGCCAACCGCTAGCGACAACCAACGAGGCAACGATGGCGCCCAAGCCAGCCCCCGAGGGGGCTGGCTCCTTCAATGGTGTTGACTGCCCTCGGTGGTCGCTTCCCGAAATTGAGGCGTTTCTCGCGCTTATAGCGCGGCAAACGCCTCAGTTTCAGGGTTCCTCGCCGAAACTGGGACAGAAAAGCCGCTATATGCAGGGAAACTGTCTCAATTACGGCAGGCGACCGCCAGCCATCATGGGATAGGCCAGCCCCTCCGAGGCTGGCCTACATGCCTCGTTGCCCCCGGCAGGACGCCACCGGGATGCAAGGGCATCGGCCGACCCGGGCCCGCGGCGCTAGGCCGCTGCGGCCGGGACGAGGCCTTGGGTGGTGGTGTAGGTCAGGTCGGCTTGGGTGACGGCGGCGAATGCGGCGCTCTCGACCCGGCGGGCCGCGTCGACGGTGCGCAGCCAAGTGGGCTCGTCGGGGGAGAAGTGGCGGCCGACGGCGGTGCAGTACTTCAGGTGCCGCCGTTCGTCCTTGGTCACGGCGAGATAGGCGTCGGCGGTTTCCGGATCGACGGCCCGGAACGCCTCGGCGATGAGGGGGAACTGTTCGACGCCCCGTTCCTCGATGGCGTAGAGCAGGGCGTAGGTTCCGGCCAACGCGGTGGGCGAGTGGACGCCCAGCTGGAACCCGTCGAGGTGGTTGACCAGCTGGCGGATCAACCGGAGCTCGTCGGGGAGGGGTCGCATCCCCAGCCCGAGCCGATCGAGACAGCCCCGGAACAGCTGGGCGTGGCGGGTCTCGTCGTCCTGATGGCGTCGAACCAGCCGCGCCAACCGGGGCTCGGCGACCAGGCCGGCGACCATGTCGAAGATGCCCAGCTCGTCGCCCTCCTCGGCCACGACGGCCACGGTCAACAGGTGGGCCTGACCTTCCGGGGACTCGACGAGCTGACGCAGGAATGCCTTGCGATCGACCTGGTCCATTTCCCAGCTCCTTGGGGGCGACGATGACCGACTGGCTTGCAATGGTCAGTGGACGGAGCTGGCATCAAGCATCTATGCCAGTTCCGTGGTGATTCCTACTGACCGTTTTCGCGCATTTGGTCAGTCGAAGTCAAGGGGTCGGGCGGGAGCGTCGGGTGGCCACGACCGCGCCGGCTGCCGCAGCAGCGGTGACAGCGGCAGCACCGGCCACCACAGCCGCGACCGGGAAGTCGTCGTCCCCGCCCGCGCCGCGAGCGGTGTCGCCCCGAAGGTCCGCGAGCGCGGGCACGCCGTCCCGTCCGGACCAGGCCCAAGCGTTGCGCAGGGCCATGGCCATGATGGTGAGGGTCGGGTTGTGCGCCCCCGAAGTGGGGAAGATCCCACCGTCGGCCACCCCGACGTTGGGCAGGGTCCATACCCGGCCGAACTCGTCCGTGACGCTGCTGCGCTCGTCCGAGCCCAGACGCATGCCCCCCATGTGGTGGAAGCCGATCGGGGCCTGGTCGCCGGTGGGCGACGGGCGCCCGGCGGAACCGGTCTGACCGATCGCCCCGGCCCGGTCGGCCCCAGCCGCCTTGACCAGCTCGATGATGTACGGGATGTAGAAGTCCTGGGCCGCCAGCTCGTGGGCATGGGGGTTGTACGTGACCCGGGCCGCGGGCAGGCCAAACCGATCCTGCACGGTCGGATCGAGGTCCACCCGGTTGGCGCGCTGGTTCAGATCCTCGGCGATCATCTGGAGCCCGGCCAGCCGGTCCCGCAGCGGGCTCACCCGCATGTACTGCTTGAACCGGGTGCCGAACGGCTTGTCCGAGTTGAAGATGTCCATCAGCTCGACGTACTGGACCGCTTCGTCGATCACGTGAGTGGACCCGCCGATCTCCACGACCCCGCCGCGGAAGTACGGCAGTCCGGCGGCCGCCGCAGCCTCGGGCGCGCCCGGGAACTCGGGATCGCAGAAGTCGTCAAGGGCCTGGGAGGAGTCCCGCCCCTTGTGGGCGTGGATCCGCTGGTTGAGGAAGACGCCGTAGCCGGCGCTGAACCAGTGGAACATGACGCCCCGGCCGATGAGGTCGTTGGGGTCGGGTATCTCGGAGATGAGCGCGAACCGGGACGTGTCGACCGCTCCGGCCGCGAGGACCACGAAGTCGGCGGGCTCGGTGTGCTCGTCGCCCTGGGCGTCCACCCATCGGACGCCGCTGGCGGTGCGTCCGTCGTGCTCCACCCGCAGGGCCATGGCCTCGCTGCGCAGCTCGACCCGGCCGGTCCGCAAGGCGTGGCGGAGGGGGACGAGGGCGCTGCCCCGGTCGTGGATCGGGCAGCCGTAGGCGGCGCAGAACCCGCAGCTGATGCACGCCGGCCGGCCGTCGTGGAGCTCGGAGTTGATCATCGCCATGAACGGGAACGGGTGCAGCCCGACCGCCCGGGCGCCGGCGCTCAGCAGGCTGGCGCCGCGCATGTCCGGCGACGGGGGCATGGGGAACGGCTTCGTGCGCGGCGCGTGGGTGTAGCTGGGGGACCCGCGCATGGCGTCGTGGTCGCCGGCCACCCCGACCAGATCCTCGACCAGGTCGTACCAGGGGGCGACGTCGTCGTAGGCCACGGGCCAGTCGACGACGTCGGCGCCCTCGACCGGGCCCAGCATCTCGTGCTTCTTGAAGTCGATGTCCCAGAACCGGGGCACTTTGGCGTCCCACAGCGCGGTGCCGCCTCCGACGCCCGACGGCAGGGTGTTCACGGCGCCGACCACGAGCGGCTCGGGATCGGTGTCGTGGTAGCGGAACGTACGGGGCTCCAGCGACGGATCGGCGAATCCGAACCCCCGGCGCATCTTGAGCTCGTCGTTGCCGTAGTTGGTCGCCGGAGTGGGCTGGTCGAGATCCGTGAAGTAGTTGACGCCCTTCTCCAGGATCACGACGTCCCAGCCGGCTCGGCTCATGGCCATGGCGGTGGTGGCGCCGCCCGGTCCGCAGCCGATGATGACGACGGTGCTCACGGCCGCGACCACCGGGCTCGGCCTCGGATGATGCCGGGCTCGGCCGCCCCGAACCAGGCGTCGGGATCGGCGATCAGGTCGCCCAGCGGGTTGGCGGTGCCGGTGGTGGCCATGTCGGGTGGGAACGGAAGCTCGACTCCGGCTGGAGCCGGGTCGGGCTGCTCGGCTTCGACCTCGTCGGCCGAGTAGCCGAGCGGGGCGATGTCGCCGGCATAGCCGATCGTCTCCCAGCCGACGAGGTCGTGGTTGCCGCGGTACTCGGGAGCGCCGTACACGCCCTCGATGGCGTGCTCGAACAGCACCCGTCGGAAGGCGTCACCACCGAGCTCGATCAGGATCCGGTCCTGGGTGGCGGGGTCGACGGCGGTGAAGTCGCCGCCGGCGGCGGCGTCCAGCGCGGCGATGCCCTCGCGGTACACCCGTTGCATCTCGGTGATCCGGGACCGCCACGCCTCTTCCTGCCACGCGGTCAGCGGGATGAAGGCGCCCATCATGTCGTCGCCACCGTGACGTCCGCTCCACGGACCGGTTCGGTAGATGCGGGGTGGATCCTCGTCGAACGCCGACAGGAACCCGTCGATGTAGGACACGACCCCGGCCTCCCGAGCGCCCGGGAACCCGGTCTCGGCGGGATCATCCAGGGGGCCGGGGATCAGCCGGGCCGTGGCTTCGGTGACCACGGCCGCCTGATGCGGGTCGAAGAACCGGAGCTCGGCCGGCTGGGCCACCGCTCCCGCCGCCAACGCCCCGGCCACCCTCGTGCGGGGAAGGAGCCGCAACAGCGGCAGAAAACCCACGCCGGCCACCACGGTTCGCCGGCCCAGCGTCACCGGTACGTCTCGCCCACCCGTTTCTAACATACGCGTCATGTTACGCGGGACGCGGCGAGGCTGCCGCGGCAGCGGACTAGAGGCGGAAGACGAGCGGCTCGGGGGTGGTCTGCGGCTCGGCGTCGACCGATTCGTCGACGCTGGGCGCATCCGTGCTTGCCCGGTCCAGGTCGGCCAGGGTCGTGGGGTTGGGCCGCGAATCGCGGGGGTGGTGGTGACCGCGATCACCACGCAGCGCGGCGATTGATCGTCTCAACCCGGGCATCGATCCGGAGCTACCCCCGCTCAGGCCGATGAAACAGATTCGCTCGGCCGGGCCGGCATCCGTTTGATCCACCCAGAGTGGGGAAGAAATTTGGAGATGGTTGGCAAGACCGTGCGTGATGTGATGATGCCCGAACCCTGGACGATCGACGCCAGTCTGTCGATCCAGGAGGCGGCGCACGTGATGCGCGCCTGGGACGCTCGTGAGGTGCTGGTCACCGAAGACGGGGAGCTGCGCGGGCTCCTGACCGATCACGACATCATCGTTCTGGCGATCGCCTCCGGCCGAGATCCGTCCGCCCTCCTGGCCGGCGAGTGCGCCGATTCCGAGCTGCACAAGGTGGCCGCCGACGACTCCACCGCCCACGCCGTCGCCTACATGCGCCGCCACGGCCTACGCCGCTTACCCGTCGTCGACGGCGACCAACTGGTCGGCACGGTCTGGATAGCCGACCTGGCCATAGCCACCAGCGACCTCACCCCCACCCACGCCAGCTAGCCCCGCCGCTGAACGTCAGCAGGGGGTGGTCAGGTCTTCGGTGGCGTGGAAGTTCCAGCGGTTGGAGACCTTCCAGGTGTTGTTCTCGAGGTGCATGGTTTCGGTGGCGGTCACGACTGCTTGCTTGTATTGCACCTGGTCGTCGCCGACGGGGTCGATGGAGTAGGTGCGGCAGGTGGTGAGGTAGACGACCCGGGGCTCGTCGATCGCCTGCAGCTGCACCGACTTCACCACCACCTGCGAGGACGACGTGGGCTCGAACGCGGTGCCGTTGCTGCGGACCGCGAAGGACATGGTGGCCTGGCCCAGTTGGTAGTCGTAGTAGCAGGGCGACTCGGCGATCCGGTTGCCGGGATACGAGTAATAGGGGTTCAAGTCCCACGGGTTGTGGGCCGGATCGCCGTACCACGGCTCCTGGACTCCGTTGCGCTCGATGGTGGCCACGTTCGACGGGCAGAAGTCACGCTCCACGATGACGTGGTCGTCGCTCCCGAACGGGGCGTTGGCGAAGTACCCCAGGAGCTGCCGGCCCGTGTAGTAGTCGGCAGCGGCGGCGTAGTTGAGGTCGACCAGGTAGTTGATCCAGGCCTGCTCGGCTGCCGCCCGGGTGTCGATGATGGTCTGGGTGAGCTCGGCCGGGTCCGGTTCCTCGTAGGGCTGGACGTAGTCGTCCTCCAGAGCGCAGCCGACCACGCCGATCTCGTAGCTGTTCTGGAGGGAAAGAGCCAGCTTCCAGATCCCGTCCTCCTTGCGCATCTCCTCGGTGCGCTGGATGGTCCGAACCCCACCGGGATCGAGCGTCGACCTGACCTCCATGTTGTTGATGAACCGCCGCTCGCTGTCGTCGACGATGCAGGTCTCCAGCCAGGCCACGTCGGGATCGGGGAACGTCACCGACTGCACGTCCAACCGGTGCTGGGAGTCCTGCGGGTACACGGTGGCCAGGCCGTTGCCGTTCTCGTTGTTGTCGAAGGTGGACCCGCTGACCGCGTTCAACAACGCCACCCCGGTGTGGGTCGTGTGGAGGATCGGGTTCTCCGGGTTCGTCGGCGGGTTGAAGGCGACGTCCTCCGAGTCCTGCGCCGCCTGACGGGCGTCCCGGACGGTCTGGATCTCCGGATTGATCGTCGTGGTCGTCGTCTCGACCTCGCCGGCGACATCCGGATCGTCGTCGGACGACCGGCGCTCCGACTCGGCGGAATCGTCCCCGCCGCTGCAGGCGACGACCACCAGACCACACATCAGAGCGAGACCCACACGACGCATCTCCGCCTCCCCGTTGCCATCGAGGATTGTCGCGCGTCAGCCGTGTCGTTCGAGTGGCCCACCCCTGAGCCCTGTTGCCTGGCTCAGCGTCCAGACTGGGGGGATGGCAGTGCAGTTGAACCACACGATCGTGGCCGCGTCCGACAGTCGGGCCTCGGCTCGGTTCCTGGCCGAGATCCTCGGGCTTCCGGATCCCAAGCCGTACGGGCCCTTTCTCGTCGTCGAGATGGCCAACGGGGTGAGCCTGGACTTCATGGCCGCCGACGACATCCGCCCGCAGCACTACGCGTTCCTGATCAGCGAGGAGGAGTTCGACGAGATCTTCGGCCGGATCCAGGAGCGGAACATCCCCTATTGGGCCGATCCGATGCACAGCGAACCTGACGAGATCAACCACTGGGACGGCGGCCGTGGCGTCTACTTCCCGGACCCCGACGATCACAACCTGGAGATCCTCACTCGTCCCTACGGCAGCGGGACCAGTAGCGGCAGCAGTGGTTAGTCGGTCAGCTCCTCGGCCAGGAGGTCCATGAGCAGGCTGTCGTGCCAGGTTCCGTCCGGCCCGCGCTCGGAGCTGCGGGCGATGCCGATGGGGCGGAAGCCCACCTTGGTGTACGAGCGGATCGCGGCAGCGTTGTGGGCGGCGGGATCGATGGTCAGCCGGTGGTAGCCGTGATCGTCGATCAGATGCCGGGCCAGCGTGCGCACGGCGTCGGTGCCGACGCCCTTCCCCCGGATCGCCGGGTCGATGTAGATGTCCATCCAGGCGTGGCGGTAGTCCGGCTCGTCCTCGGAGGCCCATTGGATCCAGCCGATCACGAGGTCGTCGAGCTCGATCGCATACGCAACTACGCCGTCCTCGGCGAAGTCCTCCTTGACCGCAGCGACCATGTCGTCGCCACCCCGCCAGTGCTCGTGCACCTCGGGGTTGCGGCGGATCTCGGCCAGACGGGGGATGTCGTCCTCGGTCGCGGGTCGCAGTCGCACGTTCGCTCCCTGCAGCGTGGTCACAGCAAGCAAAGCTACGGGCATGGCTGACCAGAACGACGTCCGACGCCTGGCGCGGCCAAGACCCCAAGTCCCTGGTCAAACAGTTCGATAGCTGACACCCTGCGTCGGTGGCGATCGTGGCTTCAGGCGGGGCCGGAACCCGGCCGTTCGTAGGGCGGCAGGCGGAACGGGCCATCCTGCGCCTGCTCGTCCGCCAGGCCGCCGAGGCCCAACCGGCGATGGCGGTGATCACCGGACCTTCCGGGGTCGGGAAGACCGCGTTGCTCCGGTGGTTGACCGCAGAAGGAACCGCCCACGGCGCCTACGTCCTGCGGGCCTCGGCCTCGGGGACGACGCAGCCCTTCGCCACCGTGCGTCGCCTCCTCGCGCCCCTGCCCGACGTGGCCCGGGCCATCCCGGGCAGCGAGGTCGCCGTGGTCGCGGCGGAGGCGCTCACCGCCCGGGCCCGGCGCCGCCTGCTGATGATCCTGCTGGACGACGTGCACGACCTCGACGCGGAGTCGAAGGCGGTGCTGGATGAGCTGTTGAGCGCCCTCGACGACGCCGGGACGCACCACGGCTTGCGACTCGTCGTGGCCCTCACGGCCCGGGAGCCGTTGGAGCCGGGCGGGTTGGCCGAGCGGCTGCTGCACCTCGACACCGCCACCTCGTTGACCCTCGGTGGCCTCGACGACCACGAGGTGTTCGAGCTCCTCACTGCGTGGGGCCAGCGACCCGACCCGGTGTCGGTGCGTCATCTGGTGGAGGACACCGGCGGGCTCCCGCTGCTGGTCGAGAGCGAGGTCGCCAGCACGCCCTCGTTCCCGCGGAGGACCCCACGGGTCGTCACCATCACCGACGCGGTGGGGCCCCGGTTCGACCTTGTCAGCCCCGAGACCCGGGGGTTGCTGCAAGACGCGGCGCTCCTCGGTGAACCCTGGGGGCTGGACGACCTGGCCCTGGTCTCGGCCCGGCCCCGGGAGACCGTGGCGCGGTCGGTGGAGGAGGCCGACCGGAACGGACTGGTCCGGCGGGAACGGGACGGGCACCGCTTCACCCATCCGCTGGTCCGTTCCGAACTGATCGCCCGGCTGAGCGAGGCGGACCAGAGCTCCATCCATCGCACCATCGCTCGACGCCTTCGCACCACCGACGATGGCGACGAGCAGCTGGTCCGGGTCGTCGACCACCTCCTCCGCGGTCAACCGGGCGATCCGATCGACGAGGTCGCCGAGCTGGCCCAGCGGGCCGGTCAGGTGGCGATGGGCTGGGGCGCGTGGCACCAAGCGTCGCGGTTCCTGTCCGCTGCGGCGGAAGCCTGCGCCCAGCTCGGACGAGACGATGCCGAGCTCGCATGGCGCTACCTCGACGCCGGCCGCGCCGCGTACCTCGATCTCGACCAGGAGCGCACCGAACAGCTCCTGACCCGCTCAGTCGCCTCGGCGTCCCGGGCCGGGGACGATCGCATACGGCTCACCGCGGCCATGTTCCTGGCCCGTCAGCGCGGCGGTGGGCGGGTCGAGATCGGACGTCGCGTCGACCTAACTGAGCTGGTGGAAGCCCTGGACATGGCGGGCGAGGTCGAGCTGCCCCTCCTGGTCGAGGCGCGGGCTGCGCTGGCCGAGGCGCTCCTCATCTCGGGAGAGACCGACCGAGCCCTGGAGCTCATCGGTGCGGCCCGGGGCTCGGCGGCGCGCCAACCCGACGATCCGGGCATCGCGGCCTCGCTGGCCCGGGTCGAGTTCGCCGAGGGGATCCATCGGCTGGCCCGACTGGAGATGGACCGGGCGGTCGAGTGCCTGCAGCGGGGTTTGGCCCACAGTGTCACCGGTGGCGACCAGCTGACCGAGGTGTACACCCGCTCGCGGTTGGCGTTGTGCCGGCTGATGGAGGGTTCGGTGGCCCGGGCCCGGCAGGAGCTGGCCGAGGTCGAGGAGCTGGCGGTCGCCCGGCGCTTCTGGGGCGAGGTGGGCCTGGCGGCGGCGCTACGGGCCTTCGCCGAGGCCCTCGCCGGCGGCGACCCCGACCCGGTGACCACCATCGAACGGGCCCACAGCAACTGGCGCCGGACCGGGTTCACCTACATCGCGGTCCTGCTCGCCCCCGCGGTCCACGCCCTGGCCGCCCGCCGGTCGGCCGCAGTCTTGCCGTCCATGCGGGAAGCCGACCTGCCGGTGACGACCGCCATCTCGGCCCTGGCTGCGGTGGAAGCCAACGATCCGACCGCAGCCCGGGTGCACCTCAACGGTGCAGGCTGGCGCGGCGGGTTCCGGGGACCGGTCACGCAGAACAACGGTGCGGTGGCCGTCGCCCTGGTCGAGGTGGGCGATCTCCTCGACGACCACGACCTCGTGGGTTCGGCCCGGTCGGCGCTGACCGCCATGTACGAGCGCGGGGTCATGGTGGTGATCGGCTGGCCCGCTCTCGTCCCCCGCCTGCTGGCGGTCGTGGCCCGCCGGGCAGGGCAGCTCCGGGAGGCGCGGCGGTTCCTCGACCACGCCCTCGCCCTGGCCGATCGGGAGCAGCTGACGGTCGAGCGGGCCCGGGTCCTCCTGGAGCGGGCCCGGATCGACGCCGCAGCCGGGGCCCGACCGGCCGATGTCACGGCCGACCTGGTCGAGGCCAACCGGATCTTCGACCGCCACTCCATGCACGGCTGGATCGCCCGGTGCGACCAGGTGGCCCAGGCCCTCGGCGTCACCCTCGAGGGGGTCGATGGCGCGCCGCGGGAGCGGACGATCTTCACCGACGACGTCGTCGGCTCGACTGCAGCCAACGCCCGGCTCGGCGACGCGCTGTACCTGGAGCAGTTGCGCATCCACGACCGGATCGTCCGAGCCCGGCTCCGGGAGCATCGGGGCCTGGAGATCAAGCACACCGGCGACGGGCTGAACGCGGCGTTCGACGATCCCCATGACGCGGTGCGCTGCGCGCTGGCGGCGCTCGACGACTTCGGCCGCTGGCAGTCCGACGAGCCTGAGCTGGCCCTCCGGATCCGCTGTGGGCTGGCGCACGGCCCGGTGATCCCCTCCGGCGGCGACTTCTTCGGGCTCGTGCAGTCCCAGGCCGCCCGGTTGTGCAACCTGGCGGGGGCCGGGGAACTGCTGACCACCAAGCAGGTCATCGCCGGCCTCGACGCTCCCGATGTCCAGATCGAGAGCCTCGGGTCGAATCCGTTGCGGGGCATGCCGTTCGCAGTAGAGGTCTTTCGCGTACGGGCGCCATGACGCATAGTGGCGTCGAGCCAGTTCCAAGAAAGTAGGGCGGTGTCATGCCAGGCGGAATGCCATTCCAGCTCGAGAAGGGCCCGATTCAGCGTCTGATCGAGCAGAACATCAACGCCAGTCGGTCGGAGATGCGGGCCATGCTCCACGTGCTCCGGCAATCGGAGGCGGCCGACGACATCGAGTGGGTGAACACCTTGTTGCCGGAGCTGTGGAACGAGCCGGCGTTCTCCCGGGCGCCGCAGGGCACCGGCGTCAAGGTCCGCGACCACATCGTGAAGGACTGGTTCGGCTACGAGCTGGACCCGGAGACCGGCAAGTGGGTCAAGGGCGCCGGACCCGACACCGGCTTCTGGCTCGCGTACAAGGGCGACGTCGACCGGATCGTGCGCCGGGCCCTGCGCTGGGCGTTGGAGCTCTCGCTGGGTGTCGCCCCCGGCGACGAGGGCCCTGGACGCCAACATCCGTGGCAGATCGAGCTGTTCTGGAAGTGCCTCGCCCCCTGGTTCGAGACCTGGGTGGTGCATCGGCCGGTCGCCAACAGCGGGTTGGTCAGCGTCTTCTTCGTGACCCCCACGCACCGAGGCGCCAACATCGCCGAGAGCCCGATCGCCACCAGCGCCACCGCGTCGGTCACGGGAGTGTCGCACACCGTGCCCAGCGACGAGGACGACTATGAGGTGCTGGGGGAGCCTCATCCCCACGACCCGCTGCATCGGCCCCGGGTCCACGCCATCGACCGGACCCACGGCACGTGGGTCGTCACCCATCACCACCACGAGAGCGGCGACGTCGTGTCGACGACCAACCTGGTGGGCGCCAACAACGTCGGCCCCACCGACTTCCAGGACTGGGGCATCCCGCAGCTGAGCCGCTACCACGGCAAGGACGCCATCGTCGTGGTGGCGCCGTCGATGGCCGCCGGTGGCGTGAAGCATGACGGGAGCGTGTGAGCCATGAGCGGCCGAGTACCCCTGCCATCGACCCTCACCGAAGGCTGCCGGGAGCGGCTCGGGCTCGAACGGGCCGCGCTGTTCGACCGGTTGATGGACGAGGAGACCGGTGACCCCCACCAGCTGATGGACGTGCTGCGTGAAGATCAGGAGTTCGGGGTGGCGCTGGTCGAATGCGACACGGTCGACTCCCTGGCCAAGTTGTTCAGCGAAAACCCGGGGGAGTGGTCGTCCGAGGCCGAGCGATCGGGTCCGCTCGGCGACGTTTCGTTCGGGGTGGCGTGGACCTTCCAGATCCGGCACGACCGGCCAAGAGCGTTCAACGGACTGCCGGCGACCAACCGTAAGGTCACGGTGCGGGGGTTCACGATCATTGCGTTCGATGCCGAGAGCGGGAGGCTCAAGGTCCGCCGCTACGTCGACTGGGCCGCGGTCTTCGCCCAGCTCGGCCTCACGCTCAACTGGCGGGTCCCCGTCCCGGCCGACGCGGTCCAATCCAGTAACTGAGCCGCGGCGAGAGTCCTACCATCAACGGCGTGAGGCGGACGCGGGAGCGTTCCTCGGCGTTGCCGCGGGGGCTCGTGTTGCTCGCGGCGGCCGTGGCCGTCGTTGCCTGTTCGAGCTCGGCGGGTCGCGACGATCCGTCGCCACCGTCGGACGGGGCCGGTGACCCTCCGGCCG
This sequence comes from Acidimicrobiales bacterium, assembly GCA_036505485.1. GTDB lineage: Bacteria > Actinomycetota > Acidimicrobiia > Acidimicrobiales > VFJN01 > DASXTK01. The sequence goes on along the minus strand of DASXTK010000068.1, from coordinate 13,764 downwards.
AGGTGGCAGCGGAGCTCGTCGGAGATGCGGAGGTCCCCGACCTCGAGGTCACGTTCTCCCCGACGTCCGACGCCGAGGCTTACCTGCTGGTGCTGGACGGTCGTGAGGACCCGGTCCGCATCGAGGCCGCGGATTGCTCGGACGAGACGTGTCGTGCGCTCCTCGATCGGATGACCGTCGGCGACTCGGAGTCGGTGACGGTTTCGACTGCGGTCGACGACAAGATCTCGGCGCCGTCGGCCGAGGTCGCCATCCCCGAGTGGCCTGCGCCCGTTGCTGCCAACCCACCGGCCGAGGGGACGCCCATTCAGCTGGTGGTGACCCGGGTGGACCCCGCGGGACGTCTCTCCGTCGAGACCGAGACCGTGGATCCCGCCAGTGTCGCGACAAGGATCGCGGCGCTGGAGGCGACCGAGGGCGTGCTCGGGGTCGGCGTGGATGCTCCAGGCGAGGCCCACGCCATGAGCGAGGCCGTCCAGGATCAGACCGACGACTATCCCGACGGCCTCGCCACCTGGCAACAGGAGGCCTTCGACTTCTCGTCGCTGCCGCCCGAGCCGCGGGGCGAGGGCGTGACCATCGCCATGATCGACAGCGGCGTCGACGTCCATCACCCGGCCTTCGCCGGGGCGGACATCACGACGATCAACATGATCGAACCGGGCCGGGACACGCCCGATCACCACGGGACCGCGACCACGTCGCTGATCGTCGGCCAGCCCGAGAGCAAGGTTCCGGGCATCGCCACCGCAGCGACGATCCGGGCCTACGACGTCTTCAACGGTGCCGACGAGCCAGCGCTGGGCGACACCGCCCGCGCCATCGTCCAGGCCGTCGACGACGGGGCCGACGTGATCAACCTGAGCCTGTCGCACCGGTGCAACCAGGTCGGCCCCGTCCACTTCGACTGTGACCCCGGCGCCTTGCTCCCGGCCGTCGAGTACGCCGAGAGCCACGGTGTGGTCGTGGTGGCCGCGGCCGGCAACGACGGTGACGGCGCTGGATTCTGCGACGGCGGGAACCCGATCACCGACGTCGAATCCAACGGCGATCACTGGCCGGCGAAGTACCCGACGGTGATCGCCGTGGGAGGCACGACTCGGTCCGGTGAGCCGTGGGTGTGCTCGCCCGACAAGAGCTACGTCGACGTGCTCGCTCCCGCCGATGCTCTCTTGGCCGCCTGGTTCGGCGACGACGAAGACGGCAACGACGATGGCTACGCGGTTCGATCCGGGACCTCGTTCTCCGCGCCGCTGGTGTCGGGCCTGATCGCCGTCATCCTGGCCGAGCGGCCGGACCTGACCCCGGCCGAGATCCGTGATCTGCTGGCCGGGGCGGTCGACGAGAACGGTCGTCTGCTGCCGGGCGCGGTCCTGAGCGCGCTCGGTCTCGTCGAGGGACCGGCGCTCGATCCGACGACACTCGATCGGGTCACAGCCTTCGCGGTGGAGATCCGGATCCTCGACGGCCATCCGCTCCGCCGACTGGCCGATGAGCTCGGGGCGGACCCCAAGAACGAGATGCGATTGCCCGGCCAGTCGAGCGTCTACGCGCCCACCGACGATCCGATCCTCAGGATCACCGGGGTCTTCCTGGTCGACCGCGACGACACGGTGACCGGGTGGGCCCGGTTGCACGTCCCCGCCGGGTTCGAGGGGGTGACTCAGTCCGACCATCCTGAGCCGATCGTCCGGTCACTGATCGGTAGCAGCGTCGTCTGTCCGGCCCGAGCCTTCCGCACGTTCCCTCCAGCACTGGCGTTCTACTGGGAGCTGCGTGGTGTCGTCGGAGGCAAGGTGGTGGACAGGGCCGGCGGGGAGGACGTCGAGTTCTCCTTGTCCCTCGGTGAGGGGGCGACACCCCACGAGCGGGGCGAGCTTCCGGGCATCGTCATCAGCTACGACAACCTGGACGAGTGCGGCGACGCCATCGCGACGGAGAAGGACCGCACGCCGGGCGGCCACTGGTTCATCCGGGACTGGGACTCCGCTTACGAGACCGTCGAACAGGTGGAGGCCCGCCGCAACCACAACGTGGAGGTGTTGGAAGCCGCCAACGAGGACGTTCTCGACCTGTTCCCGCTGGAGATCACCGGCGCTTTCTCGACCCGGGTCGCAACCAGCGGCACCCTCGAGTCCACCTACGGGACCTACGACAACATGCAGGTGCGCCTCATCATCGGCAGCCAACCCCGAAATTGAGGCGTTTCTCGCGGTATATGCGCGACAAACGCCTCAATTTCGGGTTGGGGTAGGTCATTGGCCCCCGCCGGCAGCCAAGAAGGCGAGCAGGTTGGAGATGGCGGCGTGGGTCTTAGGGCCGACTACGCCGTCTTGGGCCACGCCGAGCACGCCCTGGAACTCCCGGACCGCGGCCTCGGTGACCGGGCCGAACACGCCGTCGGCACCGCCGGGCGCCAGCAAGCTGGCGCCGATGAGGACCAGCTGCAGACCGCGCACGTCCTCGCCGCTCGAACCCTTGCGCAGGGTCCTCGGGGTCTCGATGTTGACGGCGGCGTTGCCGTTTCCGCCCGGGCTTCCCGCGATCGGCCAGGCCTGGGTGTCGTCGTAGGGCTGCGCCGGCGACGCGTCCGGACCTTCGCCCACGCCGAAGTGGGCGTGCTGCACGTGGGGGTTGGCCCCGGTGTACTCGTGCCAGTTCCAGCCGGTGCTGCGACCAGCGATGCGACGGGCCGAGATCACGTAGGCCAGGTCGGGGTGGGGGTTGGCTCGGACCTGCTCGGCGAGGTCGTGGACCGGACAGCCGCCGGCGGGGTCGTCGGTGATGTCCAGAGCGCACACCACGCCTGCACCGTTGGGGTTGTGCCGGCTGGGCCGCGTGGCGTGGCTCTGGTCGCCGATGGTCCCGTCCGAAGCCGTGCTTCGACCCGGAGCCATGGCGTTGACCTGCTCACGCAGGGCGACCAGCGAATTGGCGAGGCGCCAGCTCATTTGTCGGCCTCCTGGCTGATGCGGGCGAGGTAGTCGGGATCCAGCGGTGCGCCGACGTAGGCGCTGTAGTCCTCGTCACCCTCGGGCTCTGTCGCCTCGACGGTGGAGGACGAATCGGATGGGGAATCGGGCATCTGGTTCTCCAGATCGGGATCGGGTTGGTACTCCCCGATCGTGGGCCCACTGGCCCGCCGCCTCTTCGCCATCTGACACGGAACCCCGGTGACCTCGGCCACACCGGCCTTGCTCGTTCTGTGACCTGCATGTCGCGCGTGGGCGCGGCATGCAGGTCACAGAACGACTCAGCGGGCGTAGTGGCGGAGTCCGGGAGCGTCTCGGATGGTGATGGTGCGGCGTCCGGTGACGACCAGCCCTCGTCCCCGGAGCTCGGCCAGGGCCCTGGCCACCGACTCCCGCGATGCCCCGATGAGCCCGGCCAGCTCGTGCTGGGACAGGGCCAGGCCGACGGCGGCATCGTCGCCCGCCGCTTCGACCAGCAGCCGGGCCAGCCGTCGGGTGGTGGTGTAGGACCCGAACTCGGTGCGCCGCCGGTCCGAGTCCCGGAGCCGGCCGATGAGCAGCCGCAGCAGGGCCACGGTGGCCAGCGGATGGGACTCGAGGAAGACGCGGAGCTCGGCCGCGGCGATCACCTGGCAGCGCAGCGGATCGAGGGCGACCACGCTGGCGGACCGGACGCTGCCCGGATCCAACGCCCCCATCTCGCCGACCAGGTCACCGGGACCACGCACACACAAGGTGACCTCGTTGCCCTCGGCGGTGGCCGTGTACACCCGGGCCTGGCCTTCGACCACGATGTACACCGCGTCGGCGCGGTCGCCCTCCAGGAACAGCCGGGCGCCGCGGCGGAAGCTGCGGTCTTGGCCTAGATGGCCGAGCGCGGCAAGGTCCTCCTGCCCCAGCAACGACAGGAAGCCGCCGACTGCCCGAAGCTGACCCACCGCCGGCCAACGTTAGAGGGTCCAGCCGCCCTAGTCCGACAGGAACCGTCGTCATTGGTTGTCGGCGCCACACCCGCCGCATGGCGCCGACAAACCACCCGCCCAGATCAGGCGTCCGCGATTTGGGGACTCGCGGGTTGGGGATTCGCCGCCGGTTCCGGTGCCGATGGCACCGGTGAGACCTGGCGGCGAAGGAACACGGCGGTCGCCGCGGCGGTGAGAGCCAGGATGGCCCCCACCTGCTCCGGACTCAGGTTGAGACCGAAGCTGACGACCAGCGCGATGGACGCTTGCACCAGCGCTGTCAACAGCGCCGGTTCGGTCCGCACGGTCATGTTCATCACCACCTTCCTTCAGTTGCCATCGCCACTGTCCCTCCAACGCTCGGCAAGAACAGCGCCACCTGACACACAACCCGTGTGCCAGCGGTCACGGATCAGGGTTGGTGGGACTGGCGGAAGGTGGTGATCAGGCGGGTGCGGGTGGCGGGGTCGAGGTCGGTGGTGTCGGTGTCGGCGAGACGTCCGGCCAGCCGGATGGTCTCGTTCCATTGGTCGATCAGGGTTCGGCAGCCCTCACAGATCTCCAGATGGGCCTCGATGATCGCCCGGTGGTCCGGGGGGACGGCGTCCTCGAGATAGTCGGTGACCTGCTCGACGAACTCGATGCACGGCTGGTCCGGGAGCTCGCTCATATCGCCACTCCGGTCAGGTAGGTCTCGAGGGTGGCCCGGACCTTGGCCCGGGCCCGGTGCAGCACCACCCGCTGGTTGGCGGGGGTGAGATCGAGCAGCGCGCCCACCTCGTCGGAGGTCCAGCCCTCGATGTCGCGCAGGGTGATGACCTCCCGGTGGGGCTGGGGGAGGTCCGCGATCGCGGCCTGCACACGCGCCAGCGTCTCCTTCGATTCCAACCGCGCGGACGGCAGCTCGTCCCACGGCGTCGGTGGTACCGCCCAATGCCCCGGCCACTCAGGATCCTCGGCGGGGAGGAACCGGGTGGGCGGGAAGGTGGGGTCCATCATCGAGGAGAACGGCACCACGCGCTTGTCGCGCACCCCGCGGGTGCGGGCCTTGTTCATCAGGATGCGGTATATCCAGGTTTTGACCGAAGAACGCTGCTCGAAGCGGTCGATGCCTTCGATCACCGCCAGCCAGGTCTCCTGCACCACCTCGTCGACCGTTCCGGTGGTGGCTACGAACGACCGGGCCAGCCGGCGCAACGGCTGGTCGTAGCGGTCCAGCAGCCAACCGAACGCGCCCTCGTCGCCGCGGCGCAAAGCCTCGACCAGGTCGGGTTCGTCGGCGTACCCAGCGTCCACCAGGGTCTCTAACGGGGTTCGAGCCGGAGGGTGGAGTCCAGGATCTCGTCGCGGATCATCGTGGCGAGCGAGGGCGAACCGGCGTACTTGCGGCGGTACCCGGCGGTGGCCTGAGCGATCGACTCAGGGTCGCGGGCGGGGACGACCCGGACCGGCAGGTTCTCGCCGCCGACCCGCAGGACGGTGTCCGGACGGGCGGAGACGGCCTGGTACCAGCGGCCATCGGTTCCTCGCAGCGATCGGACATAGACCTTCCCGGCCTCCACCACCGGCCAGATCGTCGTATGGCGCACGACGTCGTTGTCGTCCCGGGTCTCGATGTCGACCTCGCGTACGGCTTCGAGTGTCTCGGACAAGTCCATGGCCGGGAGGGTAACGGCGCGATCTTCACCTGTAACGCCTGGCCGGCTGGCGAGACGGTTCTGGTATGAGCACGATCACGACGACCGCAGATCCGGTAGCAAGCACCGATGCCGCGGCTCGGCTGCAACGGCGGCTCCTGCCGCTGTACGCCTCGGTCATGCTCCAGAACGTTGCCCTGTGGGTGCCGGTCGAGAAGCTGTTCATGAACGAGATCGGCTTCGATCCGGCCAGCGTCGGGGTGATGGCCGCGGCGTACGCCCTGGTGGCGCCGCTGCTGGAGATCCCCTCCGGGATCATGGCCGACCGGTGGAGCCGACGGGGTGTCCTGGTCATCGGCGGCGTATCGCTGATCGCCAGCGTGACCATCGGAGCGGTCAGCACCAACGTGGTCACCTACATCGTGGCGGCGATGTTCCTCGGTGTCTTCTTCGCCATGCAGTCCGGGACCCTGGACGCGGTCGTCTACGACACCGTCGTGGAGGAGACCGGCAGCAGCGACGGCTTTGAGCGCCGCATCGGTCGGGTCCACATGTTCGAGAGCGTGGCCTTGGTGAGCAGCGCCCTGATCGGCGGGTGGATCGCCGCGGTCACCTTCCCCCGGTTGACCTACTTCCTGACCGTGCCGTTCCTGGCCCTCTCGGTCGTGGCGCTGGGGATGTTCCGGGAGCCGCGGCTGCACAAGGCCGAGGCGCCGCAGTCGCTGCGCAGCCACGTGAACACCACCTACCGCACGATCCTGCAGGGCGGCTGCCTGGTCCCGATCATCACCCTGATGGTGCTGACCTCGCTGCTGCTCAGCATGCTGTTCGAGTTCGGGGCCCTGTGGCTGGTGGCCCTGGCCGCGCCGGCGATCCTCTACGGACCCCACTTCGCCGGGCTCACCTCGGCGCTGGGCATCGGCGGGCTGCTGGGCGGACGGGTGCGTCTGACCAACCCGCCCACGCTGGGTCTCATCGTCGGACTGATGGCCCTCAGCAGCCTGACCCTCACCACCAGCCACAGCGCCGTCGTGGTGACCGGGGCGCAGGTGCTGTTGGCGATCCTCATCGTGACCATCAGCATCTTCCTCACCGCCCAGCTGCACGACGCCATCCCGTCCAACATCCGCTCGGGTGTCGCTTCCGGAGTCGGCACGTTCACCTGGATCGCCTTCCTCCCGCTGAGCCTGATCTTCGGCTACGTGAGCAAGCAGGCCGGCGTGTACACCGCCGGCTGGATGATCACCGGGATCGTGGTCGTCATGGGATTCCTGCTGGTCCGGCTGGTGCTCGACCTGCGGAGCCGGGTGGCCGGCGGCGGCGAGCCCACCGCCTGCCCCGCGCTCGCCACCTCCTGATCCACGCCGGCCGGTCGGCCGCGCCGTACCCTGCGCGCCGTGCTCGCCCCCGAACTTGCCCCCGAAACCCGCGGCCCGCCACGGGTTTCGGGGGCAAGTTCGGTGCGTCCTCTCGGCACCGTCGGCTCGCTCTGATGCTCGGCTACGTCGTTGCTGTCGCCGTTGGCCTGGCGTTGCTGGCCTTCGCCCCGGGTCGGTTCGTCGCCGGTTCCGCCGGTCTGGCCGACGTGTTCGGCGTCCCCCGGGTGCTGGTGGGTGCGCTCATCATCGGGTTCGGAACCAGCGCGCCGGAGATGCTGGTGAGCGGTCTCGCCGCGGCCCAAGGGGAACCCGAGGTGGGCATCGGCAACATCGTCGGGTCCAACGTGGCCAACCTCAGCCTGATCCTGGGCATCGCCGCGCTCGTGGGGACCATGCCGGTGCCGCGCGGGCTGGTCCGTTCCGAGCTACCCCTGCTCGCCGCGGCCACGATCGGCTTCGCCATCGCGGTGCAGGACGGCCTGTCCCGCGCCGAGGGTGGGGCGCTGGCGGTCGGGCTCGTCGTGGCGCTGGTGATCGTGATCCGCCGCGCCGGCCGGGCCGACCCCGCCGAGGCGGAGTACGACCACGAGATCGACGACTATCTCGCCGAGGAGGAGGCGGGCGGGCGCGGGCGTCTGGCGTTCGACGCCGTCGCCGGGCTCGTCGGCACCATCGCCGGCGCTCAGATCCTGGTGACCGGGGCTGTCGGCATCGCGGACAAGGCCGGGCTGTCCGGCGGGTTCGTGGGCATGACCCTGGTGGCGTTGGGGACCTCGCTGCCCGAGCTGGTGACCGCCGTGGCCGCGGCCCGGGCCGGCGAGCCGACCCTGATCCTGGGGAACCTCATCGGATCGAACCTGTTCAACTGTCTCGGCGTCGGGGCGGTCGTCGGGCTGGCGGACGCCGGACCCGTCGACCAGGGCAGCCTCACCGGCGGCGTGCTCCTCATGCTCGCGGTCACCGCCATCGCCGCGCTCTCCCTCGCCCGAGGTAGCCACGTAACCCGCCCCGAAGCCCTCGGCCTCCTCGCCACCTACGCGGTCGCGCTGCCCCTCCTAGCCCTCTGACCGGCAAGAATGCGGCTCATGAGGCGGGCACGGACATGGATCTTGATGTTGGCTGGCGTAGCGATGTCGCTGGTGGCCTTAATGGGCGTCATCGCCGCCAAGGTGGTCCAGGAATCGGACTCAAAGGACGAGTCTCGTTCCGGCAACGAGCTGGTCGGGGCCAGATCGACGACGACACGGCGTTGGACGGTCTGGCGCCTTTGCGCCAGGAGATCGATGCCCACCCGAAGACGAACTCTCTGGAGGAACTGCCGTACGCCTCGGATGTCCTCGACCGCTACGGGGCGATCATCGACACCGTCCACGACACGAGTTGGGAGGTGCTGATCACCTCCATCGAGGACGCTGACTCAAAGGTCGGCGCTGAACTGATCGCGACGACGTCGAAGCAGCTCCTCAAAACGGGCGAGCTTCTCAGGGCTCTTGTGGAGAGCTTTGTCTCGGGAGGACTCCAAGAGCGGGATCAGCTATCCCGCGTCGCCCGACTGACCGCCGAGGTCGAGGACAATGCTGCGCAGATCGACGCGGTGACCGGCTCTCCCTACGGAAGGCTGGTCGATGAGAGCTCCCCCAATGCGTCCACCGCGGCTTTCGTCGACCTCGCGGAGACCGCGATGCGCTCAGGTGAGGTCGACGTTGCGCAGTTCATCGATGCCGCCGCGGCAAGTGGGGACGCGCATCGCGCCTTCTTCGACCGCGCCGAGACGCTGCTCGAGACCCAGGCCGACCAAGTCCACGACGACGATCAGGCCGAAGAGCTCATGTGGCGGGTGGCGTTCGCCGGGGCGGCGTTCCTGACCGTGGTCGTCGCGACCGTGCTGGTCGTCCTGGCATTGGTCCTGCGGTCGGAACCCCAGCCTCAGCCCTGGTCCTAGAGCTTGCGGGCGGTGCCTAGGTAGATGTAGCCGGGGGTTTTGGGGCCGGGGACGTAGAGGTTGCGGAGGGTGACCAGCTCCAGGCCGCTGTCGGCCACGAGGGTGTCGATGGGGCGGTCGAAGTGGCAGCCGCCGAAGAGCTTGCGTTGCAGCGGGGTGAGCCGGTGCTGCCACTTGGCCACCTTGGGCTGGGGCGACAGACCGTGCTCCAGGAAGTGGAGCTCTCCACCGGACTTCAGGACCCGGTGGACCTCCCCGAGCGCCCGCTTCACGTCGGGGATGGTGCAGAGCGTGAACGTGCTGAGCGCGGCATCGGCCGACTCCGAGTCCAGCGGCAGCTCCTGCCCGTCGAGTCCCACGAACTCCACGGGGACGGTCGAATCGGCGAGCCGTCCACTCGCCAGCTTCTGACCGATCTCGGACGGGTCGACCGCCAGCAGCACCTCGACGTCGTCGGGCATGAACGGCAGGTTGTGTCCGGAGCCGAACCCGATCTCGACCACCACGCCGTGCAGTCCATCGACGGTCTCGGCCCGAAGCTTGCGCATCGGCTTCACGCCGCACGCCTTGTCCACCACTCGCGGGACAACGGCCCGTTCCCAAAACCCCACCATGCGCTGGGACTCTACCGAGGGGTGGTCAGCGCACGTCCTGCAGGTGGAGCTGGGCGGCGAGACGGGTGCGTTGGACCTTGCCGGTCGGGCTCACGGGGATCTCCGGCACGATGTGGATCTCCTTGGGGCGCTTGTACCCGGCCAGCAGGCCCCGGGCCGCCCGGTCGACCGCACCGGCGTCGATGTAGCCGACCACGGCGGCGCACACCCGTTGGCCCCACACCGGGTCGGGCCGGGGGAACACCACGACCTCCTCGACGCCGGTGATGGTGGCCAACGCCCGCTCGACCTCGGCGGGATAGACGTTCACGCCGCCGGACAGGATCAGGTCGTCCCGTCGCCCGTCGAGGAACAGGTAGCCGTCGTCGTCGAGCCGGCCCAGGTCCCACACGGTGAACGCGTCGTCTTGCCAGGCCAGCGCGGTCTTGTCCGGATCTCGCCAGTACTCCCAGCGGGCCCACGGCGGAACCTGGCACCACACCGTGCCGCCCTCGACCGACAGCGTCCGGCCTGGTCGGGCCCGGCCCACGGTGCCCGGGCGCTCCAGCCACTCGTCGGCTGAGCAGGCGGTGAACTGGCCTTCGGTGCTGCCGTAGAACTCCCACACGGTGCCGGTCGGGAACCTGGCCAGGACCCGGCGCTTCAGCGGCTCGGGACACGGCGCCCCGGCGTGGGCGACCAGCCGGAAGGAGCCCAGGTCCAGCGTGTCGGCGCCGGGCAGGTCGAACAGCCGCTGCAGATGAACTGGCGCCATGAACGTGGTCGTCGGTCGATGGGCGGCGATCGCGTCGGCCACCGCAGTCGGCTCGAACCGGCCGGGCAGGATCAGCGTTCCTCCGGCCAGCAGGGTGCCGAAGGCGAAGCGCAGCGGGGCCGAGTGATACTGCGCGCCACAGACCAGGTGCCGGTCGGCGGCGTCGAACCCCCACAGCTCCCGTTCCTCGGCCACCAGCGCGGCCGCGTCGCTCTCGGAGAGGATCCCCGACCAGACGCCCTTGGGGGTTCCGCTGGTCCCCGAGGTGTAGAGCATCGGCCGGGCCAGGGGAGCGGGGGCCAGGTCGGTTCCCGCAGCATCCTCGGCGGCGGCCATCGACTGCAGCTCGCCGGGGCCGATGGTCGCAGCCGGGTCGGCATCGGCCAGCAGGGCCTGGCGCTCGGCCGGCAGCAGGGCCGGGTTGATGACCACCGGGACGATGCCGAGCCGCAGCGCGGCCAGGAGCAGGCAGATGCTGTCCGGCGATGCCCCGGTGTCGGCGGCGATGACTCCCAGGCGGTCGCCGGTCCGCAAACCCCGCCGGAGCAGCTGCCCTCCGAGTCGCCTCTGACGCTTCTCAGCGGCCTCCGCGGTGAGAACAGCCCTGGTCACGACCGCAGACCGTAGGCAACGACGGCCGGCGGGACCAACGGGGGACGTGTCCTTCGTTTATCCCCAGCGGCGGGGGATAGCGGACTACCCGTGAAGTGCACCGACCACCCTCGGAGGCGATCACCATCCGATCGCCCGTTCGATACCTCGGGGCCGAATCAGCAGGAGCCGCCGTTCGCGCCGGCCGCCGAGGTGGGGCGGCCAGGGACGTGGCCCGTCGTTGCGTCCATCCACCTGCCCCGTCCGCCCCGGGCTCCGGTCTGCCCGCGACGGGACGCCTAGGCGTCGGCGCCGACGCGCCGGTGCTGTTGCGGGCTGACGCCGCGGACCCGCTTGAAGGCGGTGCTCAGGGCGAAGGGGCTGCCGTAGCCGACCTGCCGGGCCACCGCTCCGACGGTCGCGTCCGGCTCGCGTAAAAGGTCGGCGGCCAGGGCCAGCCGCCAGCTGGTCAGGAACGTCATCGGCGGTTCCCCCACCAACTCGGTGAAGCGCCGAGCCAGCGCGGCTCGGGAGACGCCGACCTCGGTGGCAAGGGTGGCGATGGTCCAGGGATGGGCCGGGTTGTTCTGGAGCATCCGCAGCGCTCGCCCCACGATCGGGTCGCTCTGGGCCTGGTACCACTGGGGTGCCTCGGCCTCGGGCCGGGAGAACCAGGCCCGCACGGCGGAGATCAGCAGCAGGTCCAGCAGCCGATCGAGCACCGCCTCCTGTCCGGGTCCCTCCTTGCCGATCTCGTCGGCCAGCAGCGGGATCACCGGGCAGTCCCACGCATCGGACCGGAGGAGCAGCATCGGCGGCAGCGCGTCCAACAGCCGTTGGCTGATCTCGCCCACCTCCTGATAGGTGCCGGTGAGCAGCACGGCCGAGCCGTCGGCCCGGTTGCCCCACGTGCGGACCCCCAGGTCCATGGCCTGGACCAGGTCCTCGCCGTTCAGCGTGGTGCAGACCTGCCCGGGATGGATCACGACTTGCGGTGCCGTTGCGGGGTCGTCGGCGATTGTGTACGGATCGGGTCCGCGCATGATCGACACGTCCCCGGGGCGCATCCGCACTGGCTCGCCCGCGTCATAGGTGACCCAGGCGTCACCCCGCACCAAGGCCACCAGCGTGAGCGGGGCTTCGTCCTGGACCCGCAGCGACCACGGTGGCTCCAGCACCGACCGCAGCACGAACGCACCGCGGGCCCGGGGCCCGTCAAGCAACCCAGCGAGGACATCCATGACCGGCACTCTAGACGCATGAGTATGGAATCGAGACTCTGAGCTATTGGACGTCTTACAGGATCGTCGTTGACTGGCCTCATGACAGAACACACCACGCAAGCACAGACCCAGACGACGTTGGTCATCGGTGGCACCGGCAAGACCGGTCGACGGGTGGTCGACCGTCTCGGCGCCCGAGGCCTGCCGGTCCGGATCGGATCCCGGTCCGCGGAGCCTCCGTTCGACTGGGAGGACGACTCCACCTGGGCCGCGGCCGTGGAGGACGTGACGGCGGCGTACATCACCTACTACCCGGACCTGGCGTTCCCGGGGGCGGCCGAGAAGGTCCGTGCCTTCGCCGACCTGGCCGCCCGCCGCGGCGTCCGGCGGCTCGTCCTGCTGTCGGGCCGGGGTGAGGACGGCGCCATGCGCAGCGAGCAGGGCGTTCGGGAGGCCGGGGTCGAATGGACGATCCTGCGCTCGACCTGGTTCAGCCAGAACTTCAGCGAGCACTTCCTGCTGAAACCGGTGCTGAGCGGGGTCATCGCCCTTCCCGCCGGTGATGTGGCCGAGCCGTTCGTCGACCTCGACGACCTGGCCGATGTGGCGGTCGCGGCCCTGACCGAGGACGGACACGCCGGCCAGGTCTACGAGCTGACCGGACCCCGTTTGCTGACCTTTGACGATGCCGCCGCGGAGATCTCCCAGGCCAGTGGACGTGACGTCAAATACATCCCCGTGTCCACGGGAGACTACGCCGCGATGGCGGCCGGGCACGGTGTCCCGCCCGAAGAGGTGGGGGCACTGACCGCTCTGTTCAGCGAGGTCCTCGATGGCCGCAACGCGCACCTGGCCGACGGTGTCCAACGGGCCCTGGGCCGCCAGCCCCGGGACTTCAACGACTACGCCCGGGCCGCCGCCGCAAGCGGCGTCTGGGCCGGCAGCAACCAGTAACGACCCCAGTGCGACACGAAGGGAAAATTCCATGAACAACCGACTCATCTTCGGACTGACCTATGGCTCCGCGATCGGGTGCGGGCTCATGTCCGGGCTCTTCTTCACCTTCTCGGTGTTCATGATGCGAGCCCTCGACCGACTGCCGGCGCCCCAGGGCATCGCCGCCATGCAGTCCACCAACAAGACCATCCAGACCCCGCTGTTCTTCCTGGCGTTCATGGGGACGACCATCAGCTGTCTGGTGCTGGCCGGGCTGGCGGTCGTCAAGCTGGACGGACCGACACGCACGTGGGTCATCGCCGGCTGCGCGCTCTACCTGGTGGGTGCGTTCCTGATGACCGTCGGGTATCACGTGCCCCGCAACGAGCACCTCGACACGCTGAATCCCGACACCGCCGAGGCCGCCCGCTACTGGACCGGGTTCGTCAAGAACTGGACGCTCTGGAACCACGTCCGGACAGTGGCCTCACTGGGAGCCATGAGCTCCCTGATCATGGCCATCCGCATCGGCAGCTAGTCCCCCAACCCGAAACTGAGATGCCAGCGGTTGCCATCCAACCGCTGGCATCTCAATTTCGGCTCTTGTGACCTGTCCGTGGGTGGTCTGTCGGTCGAGTTCGGCTGGATGCTCACGTGGGGCGCGGGCTTCGCCGGTGACACGACGCTCCGAGGGATGGTGGCGGAGCGGAGCGGCTTGTTCCATCGCTCTTTGAACGTTTTTGGTTGCCTACCA
>DASXTK010000067.1:0-29647 GCA_036505485.1 Acidimicrobiales bacterium | reverse complement strand
TTCTGTTGCATGCCCGGGGTGAGGTCGGCATCGAAGGTGAGCGCCACGGCGTTCCCGTCGGTGGGGCCGGAGGTGATCACCGGCGGAAAGGTCCCCGGCGGCACCGACCCGGGTGGGGACCAGACGGTGGTCGTCGTCGTGGGCGGAACCGTGGTCGACGTCGTCGTTGTAGTGGAGGACGTCGAAGTGGCCGGGCTCGACGTAGCGACCGCGGATGAGTCGCTGGAACTGGTCTGCGACGATGATCCGCTACCGCACGCCGCCAGCACACTGAGAGCGGCGGCGACGAGCACTCTGCGAGGCATGGCAGAGCATTACACGCGCGCAGAGCGCGAAAAATACGCCGTCCACCACTGTCTGCATCAGGAAGTTGAGCGCCGGTTCCGGGCCATGCGGAGCCGGCGGACGTCCAGCGGCTCGCCCGTGTGCTCGTCGACGACCAGGGGACGGATCTCGTCCCGGCTTTCGCGGTCGACGAGGACCACCGGCGGTTCCTCGCCCTCCCACAACCAGTCCGAGCCCCAGCGCCACATGGCGGCCAGGACGTCCCAGAACGCTCGGCCCTTGTCGGTGAAGCGGTAGTCGTAGCGGGGCGGATGCTCCTCGTACGGCACCTTGACCAGCATCCCCTCGTCCACGAGCCGGTTGAGCCGCTGGGTGAGCACGGCCCGGCTGCAGCCCAGGGATTCCTGGATGTCGTCGAAGCGGGATCGTCCCGAGAACAGCTCCCGCAGCACGAGCGGCGTCCACCAATCGCCGACCAGGTCGGTGACCCGGGCGATCGGACAGGGCCAGGCGTCGAAGCGGGTGCGGCGCATCGGCACTCCCCCTACGTGGCTACCACGGCCGGAGCTTCGACGCGTTCGAGACGGGCGGGCACGTGCTTGTGCCACGGCGTTCCGGCCAGCCAGTCGCGGTCCTCGCTGGCCGTGAGCTCGTTGGGCGCGACGCCGGTGACCGGACTCGATCCGTCCTCGGCCGGATAGTCCAAGCCCAAACCGTTGGGGAGCGATACGTGCCCGGCCTGCATCATCTCGCTGACTTCGGCCGGAGCCACGGCGCTGCCCCGCCGGGTCGTGACCCGCACCAGGTCGCCGCTGGCGATCCCGAGCCGATCGGCATCAGCCGGACCCACGCGCAGGGAGCCTGCGGCGTCCCGCTTCCGCCAGGCCGGATCGCGGAAGATGGTGTTGGCGGTGAAGGAACGACGTTCGCCGGCCGACAGCACGAACGGGTAGTCCGAATCGTGACCTGGGGGTGTCTCGTCGGCCAGGGCGTCCAGCTCGGCCAGCAGCTCGTCGATCACCAGCTGGGCCCGTCGGTCGGCGGCCCGCACCCGGGCCCAGCTGCCGTCGGGCTCGTCCACGGTGAACACCAGTCCCGAGGGGGAGCCGAGGATGGCATCGAACAGCTGCTCACCGGCCTCGAGTCCTTCGCCGTCGAAGCCGGCGCGGCGGACGCTGTCGGGGTTCTTCTGGACGCATCGATGGGCCGCGGCCCACAGCACCGCGGCGGCCGCAGCCCCCTCGGGCAATGTCGGACCAAGAGCCCGGTAGAGCACGACCGGAGCCAGTTGGCCCAGCTCCGGCCTGGCCACCGCGGCCGCGAAGAACGCCTCGGCGAAGGCCCCACGGCTCTCCTCGGCGGCGAGACGCAGCGGGGCGATGTCCTCCTCGGTGATGACCCCGAGGGCCTCACACAACCGGGCATGGATCTCCGGTTCCGGCAGCGTGCCCTCGAGCGCGTCGAGCAGCGGTTGGCGCAGGTGGAAGACGTTGCGCGGGAAGTCGAAGTTGAAGAACGTGGCCTCCCACTTCTCGTATTGCGACGCCGCCGGCAGGACGTAGTCGGCGTGGCGGGCCGTCTCGGTCAGCGCGACGTCGATGACCACCACCAGGTCGAGGGCATCCAGGGCCTCCCGCATGCGCTGGCTGTCGGCCAGGGAGTGCACCGGGTTGGCGCTCTCCACCAACATGGCCCGGTAGCGATCGGGGTGATCGGTGAGGATCTCCTCGGCGATCACGTTGCACGGCACCAGGCCGGAGATGATGCGGGCCCCGGCCACCGGGCTCAGGCGGGAGGAACCCCTGCCGCCCATCCCCGATCCGGCCAGGCTCACGAGGCTCGACGGCGCGTACTGGGCGCCGGGGACGCCGAAGCTGCCGGTCAGCAGCCACAGCAGCTTCTCCAGATAGCTGGACAGCGTGGAGTGCAGCGACATCTGGATCCCGAGGTCCTCGGCGAACGCGACGCTCCTGGCCCCGGCGATGCGACGAGCCGCGATACGCACCAGATCCTCGGGGACACCGGAGATGTCGCAGTAGCGGGCGATCGGAACCTTGGCCAGGTGGGCGATGACCTCGTCGCCGCCGCTGGTGTGCTCCGCCACCCACGGATGATCGACCAGGTCCTCCTCCACGATCACCGCGCCCAGGGCCGCGAGGCACCAGGCATCGGTGCCCGGGCGAACCTGCAGGTGGATGTCCGCCAGGTCCGCCGTCTCGGTGCGGCGAGGGTCGATCACGATCATGGACCGGGCCGGATCGCGGGCGATCTCCTTGAGGGTCGAGCGGGCGTGGGGGAAGCCGTGCGACTGCCACGGGTTCTTGCCGATGAACACGGCGACCTCGGCCTCGTCGAAGTCGGCCCGGACGTGAGCGCCCAAGAGCTGGCCGTTCACGAACATCTCACCGGTCTTCTCCTGGGCCAGCGCGTTCGAGCGGAAGGTCGAGCCCAGCGCGGCGCGGGTGGCGCCGGAGTAGGCGCCGCCGAGATGGTTCCCCTGCCCGCCGCCGCCGTAGTAGAAGATCGACGGGCCGCCCCAACGGTCGCGGACCTCGGCCAGCTGCTGCGCCACCTCGGTGATCGCGGTGTCCCAGTCGATCTCCTCGAAGCTGCCGTCAGCGCGGCGCCGCAACGGCGAGGTCAGGCGGTGGCGACCGTTCTGGTAGTGGTCCAGTCGCAGGGCCTTCTCGCAGGTGTAGCCCTTGGAGGCCGGACGGGCCTTGTCGCCTCGGATCCGTTCGAACCGGCGGCCGTCGTCGCCGCCCAGACGCACCTCGATGCCGCAGTTGCACTCGCACAGGATGCAGGCCGTCGGGTGCCAGGTGCCGTTGTCCACCGCTCGTCCTCCCAGTCAGTTCATTTGTAGAATTCACTAGCCGGGCCGGGATGTCAACGGCGGGAACGTTGAACCGCCCAGTTGACAGATCAGTTCTGAAAGAGCATTTTCGAAGAATGTCTTTCAGATCCTCGATCGAGATGAGCGATCCTGCGGTCATTCGAGCCGTTGCCCACCCGGCCCGCATGGCCATCCTCTCGGTGCTCGCCGACGGCCCCGCCACGGCTACCGAGTGCTCCACGGTGGCGGACGAGAGCCCCTCATCGTGCAGCTATCACCTGCGAACCCTGGCAAAGCTGGGTTTCGTCGAGCAGATGGCGAGCAACGACAAACGCGAACGGCGCTGGCGCCTTGCCATCCACGGTCACGGGATTCCCAAGAGCGCCCAGGATTCCGACGAGGTCCTCGCCGCCTCACGCTTGTGGGGCCAGCAATGGGTCGCCATCGAGCAGCGTGTCCTCGGCCAGTTCCTGACCGGTGAGGCGAGCGAGCCAAGGGTCTGGCGGAAGGCCGCAACGTTCATGAGCACTGAAGTTCGCCTCACCGCCCAGGAGCTGATCGAGCTCGGCGAACAGTTCAATGCCCTGCTGGAGCCGTTCGTCGAGCGGGAGGGCTCGGCCCTACCACCCCGGACGCGTCGCGTGCGCGTCGTTCTCACCGCATTCCCGCGACCCGACGGGACGCCGTCCTCCAAGCCAGACGAGAACCTCTGAAGCGTCGGGCGTGAACAGTGCGGGCCGAGCCTCCTAGCAGCCTGTGGCGCCACCGGGACTTCATGAACCTGTGGTCGGCCGAGACCGTGAGCCAACTCGGATCGCAAGTCACTCTGCTCGCGCTTCCGTTGACCGCCATCCTCGTGTTGCGGGCGTCTGCTTTCGAGATCGGCCTGCTCGGCACGGTCCAGTTCCTACCCTTCCTCCTGGTCGGGCTCCCGGCTGGTGTTTGGGTCGACCGCCTGCACCGACGACCGATCCTGATCATCGGTGACCTCGGACGAGCCGTCGCGCTCGCCTCCATCCCGCTCGCCTCCGCATGGGACCTACTGACCCTCGGACAGCTCTACGTGGTGGCGTTCACCACCGGCGTCTTGACCGTGTTCTTCGACGTCGCCTACATGGCGTACCTGCCATCGCTCGTCGGGCGGGAGCACCTCATCGAGGGCAACAGCAAGCTCGAGATCAGCCGATCGACTGCTCAAATCGCCGGGCCCGGTCTCGCCGGCGGACTCATGGGCCTCTTCACGGCCCCCGGCGCCATCGCGCTCGACGCGGTCAGCTACGTCGGCTCGGCGATCCTCGTTCTGCTGATTCGCGGGCAGGAGCCGCCGCCTGCCTCCCCGGCGCAGGCTGGACGCTCCAGGATGCGTTCGGACATCGCCGAGGGACTCCGCTATGTCAGCGGCCACCACCTGTTGCGTGGGATCGCGGCGTGCACCGCCATCTCCAACCTGTTCGGCCAGATGACCGAGGTCGTGCTCCTCCTGTTCGCGATCCGGGAGCTTGGCATGGGCCCGGGATCGATCGGAGTCGTGTTCTCTGTGGCCAGCGTCGCTGCATTGGTCGCGGCGTTCACAGCGGGCCGCGCATCGCACTGGATCGGCGTGGGACCTGTCATCGCGGCCACGCCGCCGATGGCCGCAGCGGCCGGGCTGATCCTCCCGTTCGCGACGAGATCAACTGCACTCGCGGTCCTGATCACCTGGGGCCTGGTCGTCTCGTTCGCCAGCGTGCTCTACAACGTGACCCAAGGCAGCCTGCGCCAAGCCATCACCCCGGAACCTCTCCAGGGCCGGATGAACGCCACGATGCGCTTCATCGTGTGGGGGACCATTCCCCTTGGTGCACTTCTCGGCGGGGCGCTGGGCGACATCATCGGCTTGCGACCCACACTCATCGTGAGCGCCGTCGGTGGACTGACTGCCATGGCGCCCGTCCTGCTCTCCGGTGTCCGCGACGTCCGCCGAATCCCGGACCGCGAGCCTGAGCCTCGCCTCGCCGGCGCTGCAGTACACACCATCGATCCTTGACCAGCAGAAACCTGGCCTCGTCACGGTTTCGGGGAGCATGTGGGGCGGCGCCGGCCAAAATGTCAGACCCCGTGCGTAATGTCGGGCGCATGTTGATGACGGCAAATCCGGCGCCTCCGGCGGCGCCATCGGGTCTCGAGGGGTTCCATCCCGCGGTCGCCGAGTGGTTCCGTCGTCGCTTCCCCGAAGGGCCCACCGAGGCCCAGGCCCAGGGCTGGCCCCACATCGCCGCCGGGGTCGACACGCTGATATCGGCCCCGACCGGTTCCGGGAAGACGCTGGCCGGGTTCCTCGTGGCCATCGACTCGCTCTACCGGGCCCACGACCTCGGCGTCGGGGTCAGCGAGGTCGCCCGGGTGCTGTATGTCTCACCGCTGAAGGCCCTGGCGGTGGACATCGCCGAGAACCTCGAACGGCCGCTCGCCGAGATGGCGCAGGTTGCGACCGAGCTCGGGTTGGACCCGCCGGGCATACGGGTGGCGGTGCGCACCGGCGACACGTCGAGCTCCCAACGCTCGGCCATGGTGCGCCGACCGCCGAGCTTCGTGGTGACCACGCCCGAGTCGCTGTATCTGCTGGTCACCAGCGGTCGAGGACGCGAGGCACTGCGCACCGTCGAGACGGTGATCGTCGACGAGATCCATGCCGTGGCCCGCGACAAGCGCGGGGCTCACCTGGCGCTGAGCCTGGAGCGCCTGGAGGCGTTGTGCGACCGCCGGCCGATGCGCATCGGGCTGTCGGCCACCCAGCGTCCCATCGAGACCGTCGGGCGACTGCTCGTGGGTGACCGGCCCCTTCCCGCCGTGGTCGATGTCGGCCACCGGCGCCATCTCGACCTGGCGTTGGAGTTGCCGGAGGGCGAGCTTGAGGCCGTGGTGTCGGCCGAGCAGATGTCCGACGTGCTCGACCGGGTGGCGGCGCTGGTGGAGCAGCACCACACCACGCTGGTGTTCGTCAACACCCGCAGCCTGGCCGAACGGCTGGCCCATCAGCTCGGCGAACGGTTGGGCGACGACGTCGTCGCAGCCCATCACGGCAGCCTGTCCAAGGACCGCCGCCACCGCGTCGAGACGCGGCTACGGGCCGGCGACCTCAAGGCCCTGGTGGCCACCGCCTCGCTGGAGCTCGGCATCGACATCGGGCCGGTCGAGCTGGTGTGCCAGATCGGCTCGCCTCGCAGCATCGCCACCTTCCTGCAGCGGGTCGGCCGGTCCAACCACAGTCGGGCCGGCACCCCCAAGGGCCGGCTCTACCCCCTGACCCGCGACGAGTTGGTCGAGTGCACCGCCCTGCTGGCCGCGGTGCGGGCTGGACGGCTCGACACCATCCATCTGGCTCGGCTCCCACTGGACATCGTGGCCCAGCAGGTCGTGGCCGAGGTCGGGGCCAAGGAGTGGCGCACGGCCGAGTTGTACGACCTGATCCGCCGGGCTGCGCCCTACACCGAGCTGACTCCAGCGCAGTTCGACGAGATCGTGGAGCTGGTGGCCAACGGCATCGAGACCGGCCGAGGTCGCCGCGGCGCCTACCTCCACCACGACGGGATCAACGGCGAGCTGCGGGCCCGGGGCCACGCCCGCCTGGCTGCGGTCACCTCCGGTGGATCCATCCCCGAGACCGGCGACTACCGCGTGGTGGCCGAGCCCGACGACGTGCTCCTGGGCTCGGTCAACGAGGACTGGGCCATCGAGTCCAACGCCGGGGACATCTTCCTGCTCGGCACCCACTCATGGCAGATCCGCAAGGTGGCGGCCGGGGAGGTGCGAGTCCGCGACGCCGGCGACAGCCCACCCACCGTGCCGTTCTGGCGGGGCGAGGCGCCGGCCCGCACCGACGAGCTGTCGGAGGAAGTGTCGGCGCTGCGCGAGCGGGTCGACCACCATCTCGCCACCAACGATCCCGATGGCGCCCACCGTTGGCTGGCCGAGGTGGCCGGGATCGAGACCGACGCGGCGACGATGATCGTGGACTACGTCGCCGTCGGGCGGGCCACGCTCGGGGTCACCCCCACCCAGCAGTGCCTGGTCCTGGAGCGCTTCTTCGACGAGACCGGCGGGATGCAGCTGGTCATCCACTCCCCCTACGGCGGACGCATCAACCGGGGCCTCGGTCTGGCGCTGCGCAAGAGGTTCTGCCGCACCTTCAACTTCGAGCTCCAGGCTGCGGCCAACGACGACGCCATCGTGCTGTCGCTGGGTCCCCATCACAGCTTCCCGCTCGACGAGGTCCCGAGGTACGTGTCGAGCCGAACGGTCCGTGACACCCTCGAGCACGCCATCCTCGACTCGCCCATGTTCCAGGCCCGCTGGCGTTGGAACCTCAACCGGGCGTTGATGGTGCTCCGCTTCCGCAACGGCCGTCGCAACCCGCCGCCCATCCAGCGGATGGAGTCCGACGACCTGATGGCGGCGGTCTTCCCTCAGGCCGCGGCCTGTCAGGAGAACATCACCGGGCCCATCGAGATCCCCAATCATCTGCTGGTGCGCCAGACCGTCGAGGACACCCTGCACGAGGCGCTCGACATCGATGGACTGAGCCGCCTGCTCGAACGCATCGAGGCCGGCGAGGTGCAGGTGCACTGCCAGGACACCACCGAGCCCTCGGTCCTGTCCCACGAGATCCTCACCGCCCGGCCCTACGCCTTCCTCGACGACGAGGAGACCCAGAACCGGCGGACCAACGCAGTGACGTTGCGCCGTGGGCTCGCCGTCGACCTGGGTTCGATCGGAGCGCTCGACGCCGCGGCCATCGACCGGCTCCACGCCGAGATCGTCCCGGAGCCCACCACCGCCGACGACCTCCACGACCTGCTCTCGTCTTTGGTGCTGGTTCGAGCCCGCGACGATTGGCGTCCCCTGTGGGGTGAGCTGGTGGATCGGGGGCGTGCCGTGGTCATCGAGCGCGACGGGGTCGAGCTGTGGTGCGCGGTGGAGAGCCGTGACGACGCCCAGGCCGCGCTCGACGAGGACGACGAGGCGGTGGCCGGCGTGGTGCGGGGCCATCTGGAGATCAGCGGCATCACCACCGCCGAGGGCCTCGTGCACACCACATCCCTGTGGCTGCCCCGGATCATCGCGGGTCTGGCCCAGCTGGAGCAGAGCGGCTTCGTGCTACAGGGTCGCTACACCGCCGGAGCCACCGAGACCGAATGGGTGTCCCGTCGCCTGCTGGCACGGGCCCACTCCTACTCGCGGCGATCGCGCCGCGACTCGGTCAAGGCGGTGACCGCCCAGGACTTCATGCGGTTCCTGCTCCGCTGGCACCACGTCGCTCCCGGCACGCAGCTGGGAGGGTCGGCGGACGGCCTGCTGGTGGTGCTGGAACAGCTTCAGGGCTTCGAGAGCGCCGCCGTGGCCTGGGAGTCCGAGCTGTTGGCCCGACGACTCCGCCGCTACGACTCGGCGTGGCTGGATCGTCTGTGTCACGACGGCGAGGTGGCGTGGCTGCGGCTGGGGCCCCGGTCCCGGCACGACAGCGATGCCCCGGCTCCGGCCCCCTCGAAGGCCACGCCCATCTCGGTGGTGCTGCGCAGCGACCTGGAATGGCTGCTGGAGGCAGCCCGAGACGGCAACCCGCTGGTCGAACCCTCGGTGGGTGCTGCGGCCGAGATCCTCGAGGTCCTGCGGGCGCGGGGTGCCTGCTTCGCCAGCGACCTCATGACCGCCACCCGGCGGCTCCCCGAGGACATCGAGCGGGGACTGTGGGACGGCGTCACCCGTGGTCTCGTGATGTGCGACGGGTTCGGGGCCATCCGGTCCCGGGTCGACCGGCGCACTCGTCCCAGCCCTCCCCGAGCTCGGCGGCTGTCCCGGCTCAGTCGCTCCTCGAGCGCGACCGGCGGGTCGGCGGGCAGGTGGTCGGCCGTGCCCACCGGGGAGAGCGGGATCGACCGTGACGAGCTGGCCGAGGCCGTGGCCGAGCAGCTCCTCAACCGCTGGGGTGTGGTCTTCCGAGACCTCGCGGTGCATGACAGCCTGCGGCTCACCTGGCGGCACATCCAGTGGGCGTTGCGACGGCTGGAGGACCGCGGCCTGGTCCGTGGTGGCCGGTTCGTGAGCGGCTTCAGCGGCGAGCAGTACGCCTTGCCCGAGGCCGTCGAACAGCTGGCCCATGTCCGCAAGCTGACCCGAACCGGCGAGCGGGTGACGGTCAACGCCACCGACCCGCTCAACCTGGTCGGGATCATCGTCCCCGGATCCACCGTGCCCGCCGTCCGCACCAACCACGTCACCTACGTCGACGGCATCGTGACCGACCCCACGGAGGCGCCCATGGCCTTGAGCGGATGACCGAGGTCATCATCCTCGGGAGCGGAACCCCCAACCCGGATCCGGGACGGGCTGGTTCGGCGGTGGCAATTGTTGCCGACGACGGGTGGGTTCTGGTCGATTGCGGCCGGGCGGCGACGCAGCGGGCGACCGACGCCGGGCTGGACCTCAGGGCGCTCGTCGTCGTGGCCCTGACCCATCACCACTCCGATCACCTGAGCGACCTGAGCACGCTGGCCACGGCAAGGTGGGTGGCCGGGGCGACGACACCGTTGACCATCGTGGCTCCCGCTGGGCCGACAACGGACTTCGCCGAGCGTTGTCTCGACGGGTTCATCGATGAGTCGTTCTACGCCCAGGGACCCAGCTCCGGCGGGACGCGGCCGACCGTTGTCGTGCAACCCTTCGAGGCTCCGTCTGAACCAGCCGAGGTGTTCGCCGGCGGCGAGATGCGCCTCTCGAGCGTGCTCGTCGATCATCATCCGGTGGAACCGGCCGTGGCCTACCTGGTCGAGACCGGCGGTCATCGGATCGTGATCAGCGGCGACACGGCGGTGTGCTCAGGGATGCGGGTCCTGGCCCGCGGGGTCGACGTCCTGGTCCACGAAGCGTTGCTCACCAGCCGGGTACGACCTGCGCTCCTCGAGTGGAACGCCGGATCCCGTCAGATCGGCGAGCTCGCCGCGTCGGTTGATCCCGGTGTGCTGGTGCTGACCCATCTGATCCCGGCGCCGAGATCGACGGAGGACGAGGTGGCCTACGTGGAGGAGGTGCGAGCCGGCGGATTCGAGGGAACAACGATCGTCGCCCGCGACCTGCTTCACATCCCCGTTCAGAAGCCTGGGGGTGGTTCGTAGCCGCCGGCGATCTCGGCGATCAGGGCGGCTATCCGGATGGCGTCGCGGTCGCGGAGGTAGGGAGCTACGACCTGCATGCCGACCGGGAGGCCGGCTGCGGTGCGGCCGATGGGAGGCACGGCCGAGGGCAGACCGACTACGCCGATGAGGCCGGCCCAGGCCGAGTGATCGATGTACGGACGTGGGCTGCCCTCGATGATCATCTGCCGCTCGAGCAGATCGCCCTCCTGCTGGTGCGGGAACGCCGGGGTGGGACTCACCGGACACAGCAGGATGTCGTAGGTCTCGAACCACTTGGACCACACCGAGCGCAGCCACGCTCGCTCCCGGTCCCGCTGCAGCCAGTCGAGATGGGACCCGGCCGTCACCTCGGCGAGCTCGGCGGGCAGGCCGGGCGAGATCGCGGCTCCGACCAACCGGAAGAACAGCGCGACCTGGTCGGTGAAGTCCACCGGCGGATGAGCCGGCTCGATGCGGGCCCCGGCGTCCGCCAGCTTCGCCACGACATCGGTGAGCACGGCCGAATAGCTGGACTCGATGGCGCCCTGGCCCGGTTCGTCGAACCACACCCCGATCCGATAGTCGGCCAAGGACGTGCCTCGTGGTTCGGGAAGCGCGACCCGCCAGGCCACCGCGGCCTCGGGAGCGGGACCGGCGAGCACGTCGAGCAGCACGTCCAAGTCCGCAGCGCTGCGGGCCATGGGGCCGAACACGTTGATGTCGACGTCGGTGGTGCCACCGGCCGCGTGGTCGAGATAGCCCCGCTGCGATACCAGCCCGAAGCTCGGCTTGAGCCCGAACACCCCGCAGCAGTGGGCCGGGATCCGGACCGAGCCCCCTATGTCGGTGCCCAGCTCGAAGCTGGTGAACCCACAGGCCACTGCGGCCGCCGCGCCGCCGGACGACCCACCGGGTACCAACGTCGGATCCCACGGGTTGTTGGTGGTCCCGAAGAGGTCGTTGTACGTCTGGACATCCCGCGACCACTCCGGGAGGTTGGTCTTGCCGAAGACGATGGCCCCGGCCGCCTTGAGCTGGGCTACGGCCGGAGCGTCGGCCGTGGGCACGTGCTGCGACAGCGCCTCCGCTCCACCGGTCGACCGCAGACCAGCGGTCTCGATGGCGTCCTTGATGGTGACGGGCAGGCCGTGCAACGGACCGATGGAATCGCCCCGAGCGGTCGCAGCGTCGGCCTCACCGGCGGCGGCGCTGGCCCGCTCCTCGTCCAGGGTGACCACCGCATTCACGTCGATGTTCAGGCGGTGGATGCGGTCGAGGTAGAGCTTCAGCAGCTCGCGACTAGAAATCTCCCGACTCCGGATGGCCCCGGCCAGCCTCAGCGCAGACCAGGTTGCAACATCGTCCATGTAGGGCTTTTAGCGCTTCTTGGGGCCGAGGATGCAGCCGAGGAGCACAGCAGCCAGCCCGCCGACGCCGAGCCAGACACCCACGGCCGGGGCCGGCCCTCCGTCACCGTTGAACACGATCCAGAGCGCGGCGCCGTGCGCCGCCGCGGCCAGCACCGTGACCAGCCCGGCCAGACGCCGGAACCCGAGCAGCAGGGACAACGCCGCCGAGCGTGGCGCCAACAAGGTCGAGAACACCACGGCCAACGCCACCGCACCGGCTGCGACCATCCACAGGGTGTTGGCGTAGAGCTCCAGATACTGAGCCTTGCCCGAGTCGATGGCCGTGGCCGCGGCCTGGGCGGCGGTGCTGCGAACCTGGTCCTCGACCGCACCCTGCACGTCACCGGGCGACGGCAGACCACCGGGCAAAGTCGAGGTGGTCTGATCCCCCGAGTCGGGCAGCAGGTCGTTGGGGTCGGTCTTGGGGACGGTGAACGACTCGCGGATGTCGGACAGGCCCACCTCCTGGCCGCCGGTCTTGAACCACGGCAGGACCAGGAGCGCCAGCAGGAAGCAGGTCACCCCGGCGACGCCGAACAGCGCCCCGGCGCCCAGCGGCAACCCACCGCCCGCCGAGCGGGTCGATCGCTCGTCGGGAGCCCGGCGCTCCGGAGCTCGATCGTCACGCCGCCGAGGCTGCGCCGCCGGCCGCCTCTGCCCCGGCCGCTGACCAGGATGTCGGGGCTGCTCGGGATATCGGCGCTGTTCGGGGTACGTCGGATCGTCCGGATAGAACGGCTCGTCGGGATAGGTCGGCACGCCGGGGTACTGGCGGGTCTCCGGGTAGCGAGTGGGTTCCGCATACACCGGCTCCGTCGGGTACGTGTCCCAATCCGGATGACGCCGGGGTCCAGCCGGCCGCTGGAACACGGTGTCACCAGGCTGGTCCGGCCATTCGGGCCGGAGGGGAGGATCGTTCCAGTACGGACTGGCACCTGGGTCTCGGTCGCTCACAGCTGCCCCCTCCCAACTGAGTCGACTGTAGCGACCCCGGCGCCGCTGATCAGGGCTGCTCGGCCAACACCTGGATCACGTCGGCGATGTGGCTCCGAATCGTGGGGTCGGCGATCAGTCCATCGGCGCCGACATCTCGGCGAGCGACCGGAATGTCGGCGCAGGCCGCGTCGACGACCAAAGCGTCCACATAGCCGAGCACCTTGCCCAGGGAGTCGTGGGCGGACCGGGCTCCGCCGGTCGCCGAGGCGTTGATCCACCCCACCGGCTTGCGGGAGATCTCCATGCCGCCGACGGTCCAGTCGAGCAGGTTCTTGAACGAGCCCGGCAAGGCCCCGGCGTACTCGGGTGTCGAGATCAACAGGGCGTCGGCAGCGGCGACAGCCGACCGCAGGACCACGACTGCCGGATCGAGCGGTTCCACATCGTCGTCGGGATTGAAGTGGGGCAGCTCGGCCAGGCCCTCGAACACCGTGACCGTGACACCCTCAGGAGCAACCAACGCCGCCGTCCGCAAGACCGCGGCGTTGGTCGACCCCGCCCGCAAGCTCCCGCAGAACGCCAACAAACGGCTGGTCATGGCGCAGCAACCGCTGAGACGACTCGCAGCACCCCCGGAGTCGCCTGGAGCTCGCCCACCACCCCATCGACGGTCGCCTGGTCGAGCGTCTTCAGCAGAAGCCGGTAGGAGCTCGAAATCAGCTCGGGGTCCGATTCGATCCGGTCGAGCATGGCCTGGTTGTCGGAAAACAGCCTCCGGGCCTCCTGGAAGCTCCTGGACTCGTCCAGATGCTCGAAGGTCAGCACCTCGGACTGACTCATCAGCGCGGCCTCGAAGGCCGTCGGTTCCTCGTCGCCGACCGGCCGCTCGAGGAACACGATGACGTCGGCCTCCAGGTCGACGTCGCTGGGTCCGATCCCTTCAGCCTCCGACCCCGCTGCGAGCTTCCAGGTTCGGTCCGCCTGCTGCAGCAGGATGGCGCGGTTGACCCCGTCGGGCTGCTCCGCCGGCAGGTCGAAGACGACGTCTGCGACCGCGACGTCGTCCCCCTGGAACCTCATCCGCACATCGGCGACCTGCGGAAGAACTTCGGCCATCCGCCCGGGATCCTCGGCCATGATTGCCGCGAGCTGGGAGCAGTCCGGCAGCAAGTCCCCACGGAGCTCCTCCAGAAGAGCAGGGGTCCGCAGTCTGTCGGCCGTCTCGCAATCGCCTCGCCTCATGCTGTCGTAGAACATGACGACGGTCTCGTTCGGCGACGCCGTTGGCTGATCAGCGTCGTCGTCCCGGGTCAGAGCCAGGGTTGCCGCGACCGCAGCGCCGGCCGCCAGAACCGCGACGACGGCGACGGCTGCACCCGCCCGCCGTCGCTGGCCACCATCGGGTGCTCGGTGGGCCGGCCCGGGCGGCGACGATGCTGACCAACGTTCCCCAGCTGTCACAAGCGCCGATTCTGTCATCCTGCGCCCAGGGTGGCGTTGAGGGGTGCGAGCTTGGCCGGGTCGGCGATGCTGTGCAGGTGGTCGACCCGGCCGCCGCTGATGCGGAGGCTGATGACAGCCACGATCCGCTGGTCCCGGATGGCCACCACCCCGGCTCGACCAGCGATCGGCAGCGACAGCAACGTCGTCGACGTCTTCGGCCCGAAGAACAGCAACAGCCGGGGCATGACGTTGTCGCGCCCCTCGACCGGAGCCTGCGGGGTGATGCCCGGGGCCAGCTCCACCACTCCGTCAACGTCGGGATCGAGCACCGCCAGCAACGCTTCGAGATCGCCGGTGGAGCACGCCGTGATGAACCGTTCGGTCACCTGGCGCTCCTCTGCCGACTCGACGGCGAAGCGACCGGCCCCGGCCTCGGTCCGCATCGTGCGCCGGGCCCGGCTGGCGAGCTGGCGGCAGGCGGCCGGGGAGCGGCCGACGATGTCACCCACCTCCTCGAAGGTGAACTGGAACACGTCGTGGAGGACGAACACGGTCCGTTCGGCCGGGCTGAGCCGCTCGAGGACGAGATGCATGGCGAGACCGACGCTGTCGTCGAGGGTGACGCGGTCCGCCGGATCCGGTAGCCCAGCCGTCGGCTCCGACACCAGCTCCGCCGGCGGCGCCCCGGTCGGATGCCGGCGGTCGAAACGCCACTTGTCGAGGCAGAGCCGGCTGACCACGACCACCAGCCAAGCCCGCACGTCCTCGATCTCGTCGACGTCGGAGCGGATCAGCCGGGAGAAGGCCTCCTGCACGACGTCCTCGGCCTCGGCCAGGTTGCCGACCATCCGGAAGGCGATGTCCAGCACGTAGCGGCGGTGTTCCCGCCATGCCCGTCCCAGCGCGAGCTCGGAGGGGCTGCTGTTCGCTTCCTCGTGGTGGCGGCTCATGTCGATGCCCTCTCGGTTCGATGCACCGCCGGGGCGGCGGGCCTACGTCCAAGGACGTAGCGGGCCGCAGAAGTGTGACATCGACGACGGCCGATCCCTCCATGTCACCCATGCCAACCACCCCGCCACCACCCCAAACGGCGGCGACTTCGTCGCCACTGTCACACAGTGGGACAACCCGGCGTCCTTGATGGGCGATGACTGCCACAACCCCCACCATCCAAGTCCGAGAGCTGACGAAGACCTATCCCGGTGGCGTCGAGGCCGTGAAGGGCATCGATTTCGACGTCGCATCCGGCGAGCTGTTCGGCCTGCTCGGTCCCAACGGAGCCGGCAAGTCGACCACCATCGGCATGCTCACCACCACCATCGTTCCCACCTTCGGCTGGGCCCATCTGGCCGGGTTCGACGTCGCCACCAACCCGCTCGAAGCCCGACGCGAGAGCGCGGTGGTGTTCCAGGAGAGCGTCGTGGACCGGGCGCTCAGCGGCCGACGCAACCTCATGGTCCACGCCCGGCTGTGGGGCCTCGACCGCACAACCGCTGTCGAGAGGATCGCCCAGGCCATCGGCCCCTTCGGGCTCACCGAGCTGATCGACCGGCCGGTGGACAGCTACAGCGGCGGCGAACGTCGTCGGCTCGAGATCGCCCGGGCCTTGTTGTCGGAACCCCGGGTGCTGTTCCTCGACGAACCGACCGTGGGGCTCGATCCCCGGGTCCGGCACGAGCTGCTCGACCTCATCGCCGGGCTGCGGGCCCGCACCGAGATGACCATCCTGCTCACCACCCACTACCTCGACGAGGCCGAGGAGCTGTGCGACCGGGTGGCGATCGTGGAAGACGGCCGCATCGTGGCCCTCGACACCCCGGCCGCCCTGCTGGCCCGGATGGGTCGGGCCATCGTCGAGATGCGCATCGACGGCAGTGCCGCGGCCGCGCTCGCCGCCCTGCAGGCCCACGGCCTCGCCGGAGACGACGCCTTCGTGGTCGGGACCACGGTCCGGGTGCCGCTGCACGACCAGGCGCCCGAGTCGGCGGTCGCCGCCATCGCCGCCCTGGGTCTGCCTGCCACCGCGGTCACCACCCGGCCCCCGACCCTCGACGACGTCTATCTGCACCTGACCGGCACATCTCTCGTCGGCTGACCCCACCTACGCACTGAAGGAGAACTCCCCTATGACCACAATCACCGCCACCAGGCCCCCGTCCGCGGCCGTCGAGCCCGCCACGGACCGGGTCCAGCCCCGGCCGGGTTGGCTCCAGGCCCTGGCCACCTTGGCCCGCCGCCGCCTGTCCCTGACCGCCCGGACCCCTCGTGAGCTCATCGTCCCGGTGACGACCCCGGTGTTGTTCGCTGTGATCATCGCTCCGGCCCTGGCCGACACGCTGGGCAGATCGGCGGGTGGCATCGACTACATGACCTTCGTGGCCGTCTCCACCATCGGTCTGCTGGTCCCGATCAGCTGCCTGACCTCCGGCCTGGGGGTCCTTGTGGACCGCATCAGCGGCGCTCGGCCCGACCTGCTGGCTGCGCCGATCCCCCGGCCGCTGATCGTGGCCGGGAACCTGGTGGTCGCCCTCCTGCTGAGCGGACTCCAACTCGCCGCCCTGCTGACCGCCTCGGTCCTGCGCGGCGCCGAGTTCGACCTCCGGCTGACCGGGGTGGCCTGGTTCGTCGCCGCGGCGCTGGGCTTCGCCATCGCCATGTACGCCGTCGCCGAGACCCTGGCCAACCGCATGCCCACCCAAGAGGAGTACATCGGGGCGCTGCCGGTCGTGGCCATCGTCCCCTGGTTCCTCGGCGGCTCGCTGTTCCCGATCAGCGCCATGCCTGCGGGCCTCACCGCGGTGGCCAAGGTGGTCCCGCTCACCCACGTCCTGGCCCTGCTGCGCTACGGCCTCGTCGACCGCAAGGGCACCGGCCTGCACGACATCTGGGGGATGAGCAACCCGACCACCATGGCTGCGCTCAGCATGGGTGTCGTCGTGGTGTTCGCCCTGGCCCTCACCGCGGTCTCGATCCGCACCTTCAACAAGGCGGCGGTCAAATAGCGCCGCTGCCGCTACGGGGTGATGGCCTCGATGATCCGCAGGTCCCGCACCGCCCCATCGCCGAGAGCCCGGAGTGCCTCCTGGTACGCCGGGCTCTCGTACGCGGCCACGGCCTGCTCCACGCTGTCGAACTCGATCACGACCGTGCGTTCCAGGACACCGGACTCGAACGCCTGGGCTGGGTTCCCCCGGGCCAGGAACCGGCCACCGGAGTTCCGCATAGCCGGACCCGCGAGCGCGATGTACGCCTCGACCTTCTGGGGGTCGCTGACCGATCGGAAGGTGTTGATCCAGTACGCCTTGGCCATGGCGATCACCTCCTGACAGAGAACTGGTCGGTGTACTCGCCACCGATCGCATCCCGCGAACGCTAACGGTCACGCTGGGCGCCGGCACTCCGGCTCCAGGGCGTTAGCGTTGTCTTGGGCGCGGCGGCGACAGCTCAGACGCGACCAATGCAACGAGACCGATTCGGTGGCCAATTCGATGCCGTGCTGGCGGCGGCGAATCGGCGCGAGCCGTGGGCCCTGGAGCGGATTTTCCAGTCCCTGTCCCCAGTGGTCGCCGGCTACCTACGACTTCAGGGCTGCCGTGAGCCCGACGACCTGACCAGCGAGGTCTTCCTCGGCGTCTTCCGCAACCTGGCCTCGTTCGACGGCGGCGAGGGCGAGTTCCGCTCGTGGGTGTTCACGATCGCCCGCCGGCGCCTGCTGGACGAGCGTCGGCGCTTGTCCCGCCATCCGGATCCCGAACCGCTGTCGACGATGACGGACCCCGAAGCGGCCGACGACGTCCAGGGCAGCGTCGATGAGGCCATCGCCACCGAAAGGGTGCAGGCCCTGTGCAAGCGCCTGGTCCCGGACCAGCGGGAGGTCCTGCTGCTGAGGCTGGTCGGCCAGCTCAGCGTGGAGGAAGTGGCGGCGGCTGTGGGCAAGACCCAGGGCGCGGTCCGAGCCCTCCAGCACCGGGGGTTCCTCGCCATCGGCCGTCTGATGAAACGGGAAGGAATGGTCCTGTGACTGTGACCGGCGACTCCGGCAACGTCTGGCCCTCGGTGCCGCTCACCGACGAGGCCATCGAGGCGCTGGTGACCGGCGCCGAGGTCGACGCCGAGTTCGCGGTGCTGACCGCTTTCGCCGACGCGGTCTCAACTGCAGCTGATCAGCCCGCTCCAACACCGTCTGCGGCTCTGGCGACGGTCCTGCAGGGACAGCCGGCCGTCGCTGGTTCCGCCCGGGGCCGGCTCGTGGCCAAGGTCGCGGGCCTCGGCCTGGCCGTGAAGATCGCCCTGGGCGCCTCTGTGGCCGCCGCGGCGGCGGCCGGGGCCGGGGCGGCCGGAATGCTGCCCGAGCCGGTCGACGACTTGGTCCGGGATGTCATCGAGAAGGTCACCCCCATCGAGTTCGACGATCCGGCCCACGCCCCGACTGGGTCGACGCCCACCACGGTGCCCGCCGCTCCCGCACCGGGGACCGTCGGACCGGGAGCTCCGGAGCAGACGCCGCCGGCCGGAGGTTCGTCCCCGACGCCGCCGGGGACACCGGGGACCCCCGCCACCCCCGGGACGCCGGCCGGGACCGCTCCGGCAACACCCACTCCGGGCAGTCCGACCACCGGCACGCCGCAACCCCAAGCTCCGCCGGCCACCGAACCCCCGCCTCGGACCGTGCCGGCGCCAGTCCCCACCGTGCCGGCGACAGTTCCACCCGTGCCCGCTACCCCGCCCAGCGCTCCGGGCCATGGGCCGCCTGAGGACCATCCGTCGGCGACAGTCGTGCCACCCAGCTCACCCGGGCACGGTCCGCCGGAGGACCACAGCCCAGCCACGGTCATCACACCGGGCCACGGCCACCCCGCTGGCGCGGGGCGACCGTCGGAGGAGGAGCCTCCCGCCGACGACGAGGGTTAGGTCGCGACCCCTATTTCACTCTCCGTGAAATAGCCCGTACTACTTCCGCGCTCCGTGGCGATAGCGGGGGTGTCCGCGGGGCAAGACCACAACCGGCCGCTCCCGTGGGCACAGACCCCATGAGGGAGCGGACCAATGGCGCGTACCACCCATCTGCTTCGGCTCGCGGCGGTCAGCGGGGCATTTGCCTTCGCTCTGACCAGGCCCGCGATGGCCCAGGAACCTCCCGTGTCCGACGAGCCGCAGCCCCCCGAGACCCCGGCGGAGCCTGAGACGACGGTGCCTGAGACGACGGAGCCACCGGTGGTGACTGTGCCGGAGACACCCGAGGTGACCACACCGCCCGAGGTGCCCGACCCCGAACCCCCGGTGGTTCCCGAAGTGGTGGTCAACTCGCCTGATCAGGTCGTCCTCCCCGACGCCCTGGCGCAGGTCGAAGCACCCGAAGCGCCCGCGGCGCCCGAAGATCCGCCGGGCAACAACGGCACGGTCAAGGTGGACGGGGTCGAGTTCGACTCCCATCCCGACAACCAGCCTCACGTCGGCTGTGTGTTCCAGATCGACTTCTACGGCTTCGACGAGGGCGATCTCACTGCCACGGTTGACTTCGAGGGTGTGCCGCCCACCGGAGGCGGCCCTCTGCTGAGCGACGTGGTCGACATCGGCGAAGACCCTGCCGGCGGTGGCACCGACCTCGACGCCAGCGTGACGTATGACCTGAGCGCGGCGCTCGCCGGCATCACCCCCCACCCGATTCAGGGCCATCACGTCAAGCTCACGATCGACGCCGAGGGCTCACAGGGCTCAGGAACCAAGCACAAGACGTTCTGGGTCGAAGGCTGCTCCACGCCGACGACAACGACGACGGTCCCGGAGACCACGACGACGGTTCCGGAGGAGACCACGACGGTCCCGCCGACCAGCGCACCGCCGAGCACCCAGCCGCCGGAGGTCACCCTGGCTCCGCCGGCCCTGGAGCTGCCGCAGCCCCTCCAACACGAGGCAGCAGCGCCCTCGACCACCGAAACAACCGCCGAGAACCTCCCCAGGACCGGCAGCGACATCACGTCGCTGGTCCTGTCGGGCCTGGTCCTCGTCGGCCTGGGTGTCGCCGGCGTCTGGCTCGGCCGGATCCGCCGCCCGGCGGACTGAGGGCCATCGGTTTCAGTCCCGGCTGGCGGGCGGCCGGGACTGAAACCGACAGGCGATCTGCCAGGCTGGGGCATGGGTGATCGTTGGTTGGACGCAGCTTGGGGATTCGTTCGGGACCATCTTCCGCCGCCGCCGGCTCGGGTGATCGATCTGGGCTGCGGGAAGCTCGGGGGCTTCGTCCCGGCGTTGCTGTCGACCGGCTATGACGCCGTCGGTGTCAACCCGGAGGCGCCGGAAGATCCCAGGTTCCACCAGGGAGAGTTCCGGATTTCGAGGTCGTTGAGCCGGTCGACATCCGCTACATCGACGGTCGCGACGCCTCGCGGAGCGGGTAGATATCGGGCGGATGAGTAGCGATCCGCTAGCGACGTATCGGAAGAAGCGGGACTTCGGCGCTACGCCGGAGCCGGCTGGGGCGCCGCTCGACGGCCAGGCCGAGGAAGCGCCGACGACAGCTCGATTCGTGGTCCATCAGCACGACGCCACCCGGCTGCACTGGGACTTGCGGCTGGAGGCCGATGGCGTGCTCTGGTCGTTCGCCATCCCCCGCGGCATCCCCTGGGATCCCAAGCGGAACAACCTGGCGGTCCACACCGAGGACCACCCGATCGAGTACATCGACTTCGAGGGCGACATCCCGTCCGGGACCTACGGCGCCGGCCACATGTTCGTGTGGGACCACGGCACCTACGACCTGATCGAGCGGGAGGACGGCAAGCTGGTGATCGACCTGCACGGTGAGCGGGTCCAGGGTCGCCACGCCCTGTTCCGAACCGGCGCCGAGCGGGACTGGATGATCCACCGGATGGACCCCCCGGCCGACCCCGAGCGGCAGTGGCCGCCCGAGTTCATCCCGCCGATGCTGGCGCAACCGGGGAGGACCCGATCCGGCGACGAGTGGGCCTGGGAGGTCCGGCTGTCCGGGCTGCGGGTGATGACCACGCTGCTGGCGGGGCTGGTTCGGGTGCACGACGCCGTCGGCGTCGATATCAGCGACCGGTTCCTTGACGTCCGCCGCATCGGTCGGGCGACCGGCTCGGTGGAGGCCGTGCTCGACGGGATGATCGTGGGCGAGCCCCAGCACCTGGAGCGGCGCATGAGCATCGGACCCATGAGTGCCCGCCGCGCCGCCGAAACGGCCCCGGTCAAGCTGGTGGTGTTCGACCTGGTCTGGCTCGAGGGCCATCCGCACTGGGACCAGCCGTGGGACGTGCGCCGCTCCGACCTGGAGTCCCTGGCCATCGACGGGCCGGCATGGTCCACCTCCACCGTTCACCGTGGTGACGGACCCGACCTCGCCGCCGCGGCCCGCAAGAACGACGCCCCCGGACTCGTCGGCAAGCGCCGCAGCTCCCCCTACCGCCCCGGCAAGAAGACCAAGGACTGGGTCGACGTAGACCTCCGCTAGCGCACGAGTGGGGGTTGGTGCTGCGAAGCTTGGGTCATGCCCGGTATGGCGGAAGCAGAGCGGGCGTTGGAGCGGGCGGACGAGGCCTGGGCCCGTTTCGATGTCACCGGTGTGGTCGCGCACCTGTCGGCGGCGATCCGCGGGTTCACGGAGGCCGATGACAAGCGCCGCGCCGCCATGGCCTGCGTCCGGCTCGGGGACACTCTGGCCAACGCCATGGGCAACCTCACCGCCAGCCGGGCCTGGTTCGCCCGGGCCACTCGGCTGGTGGCCGACGAGCCCCCCTGCGTGGAACAGGGCTGGGTGGCGGTGGCGGCCATGGGTTGCGACGTCCCGGATCCCGCGGAGCTGCTGGCCGCGGCCGAGCTGGCCTTGGATCGGGCCCGCCGCTTCGGGGACGTGAACCTGGAGACCAAGGCCCTGGCCGACGCCGGACTGGCCCATGTCCAAGCCGGCCGGGTCGCCGACGGGATGGCCCTGCTCGACGAGGCCATGGCCTTGGCCTGCGGACCCGCCGACCGCGCCGACACCGCGGCCAAATCGGTCTGCTCGTTCTTCACCGCCTGCTATCACGCCGCCGATTTCGAGCGCGCCGGGTCGTGGGCCGATCTCCTCCGCCAGCATGGCCTCATCGGGCCGGGACCGGGCGGTCCGGCGTTCCTCTCCAGTCATTGCGACAGCGTGCAGGCCACCCTCCTCGTGGAGCTCGGCCGGTGGGCCGAGGCCGAGGACCTGCTGACCCGGGCCAAGGCCGACTTCGAGGCGACCATGCACATGCCGAGCTGGCACCCCGACATCGCCCTGGCCGACCTGCGCATCCGGCAGGGTCGGTTCGTCGAGGCCGAGACCCTGCTGCTGGGCAAGGAGCAGGCGCTGCAGGCCCTGCTGCCGGCGGCTCGGCTGCACCTGGCCCGAGGCGACCATGCCCTGGCCCGGGCCAGTGCGCGGCGCGGGCTCCGGATCATCGGCGACGACCGGCTCCGGGCGGTCGAACTGCTCACGGTCCTGGTGGACGCCGAGCTCGCCCGCGGCGACCTCGCCGCCGCGAACGAGGCCTCGGCTGACCTGACCAACCGGATCGGCGGGCTGGACATCTCGGCCCTCCAGGCCCGGGCCACCGCGGCCGGCGCCCGAGTCCTGGCCGCCGCCGGCGATCTGGACGGTGCGATCGCGGCCCTCGAGGCCACGGTCGATCGACTCGACGCCCGCCAACTCCCCTGGCTCCGCCTCAGCCTGCAGCTGGAGCTGGCCCGACTACGTGAGCAGGCCGGCGATGTGGCGGGGGCGTCCATCGAGGTGAAGGCCGCAGCCGCCACCCTGGCCACGCTCGATGTCCTGCTGGCACCCGCGGATCTCGCCTTGATCCAACGTCTCGGACCATCACAAGCGGCCAACGCGGTCCGGACTGCGACCCTGACCCGGGAGGGGAGGTGGTGGGTGGCATCGTGCGGAGGAACCAGCGTCCGCCTCCCGGACACCAAGGGCCTGCGCTATCTCGCCGAGCTGGTCGCGAGTCCGATGAGGGAGCGCCACGCCCTCGATCTCGTCGACCGGGTCGAAGGTGTCGACGCCCGGGGCGGCGTGGATCGCCGGACCCTCGGCGACGCCGGTCCGCTGCTCGATGCCCGGGCCCGAGCCGACTACCGCCGTCGCATCGAGGAACTGCGGGCGGAGGCCGAGGAGGCCATCGCCGGTGGCCAACTCGAAGAGGCCGAGGCCCGGCAGGCCGAGCTCGACCAGCTCGTGGGCCAACTAGCCCAGGCCTTCGGGCTGGGCGGCCGGGATCGCCGGGCCGCGTCGGTGGCCGAACGGGCGCGGCTCAACGTCACCCGGGCCCTGCGGGCGGCCATCGCCAAGCTGGTGGACGCCATGCCCGGAGCCTCCGAGGTCCTCGATCGCCGGATCCGCACCGGTCTCTACTGCGTCTACGAGCCAGCCGACGACGAGGTCCGCTGGATCGTTCAGACCTGACTGAACAGAACCACCGAAGGTTGAACGCCAAAGGGGCATGGAGACGATGCAATCCACCGTGAACGAGATCGCCGACGGCATCTACCGGATCTCTACCTGGATCCCCGACGTGAGCCCCGAGGGCTTCACCTTCAACCAGTTCCTCGTGGAAGCCGACGAGCCGCTGCTGTTCCACACCGGTCCCCGCGGGATGTTCCCGCTGGTGGCCGAGGCCGTGGCCCAGGTGACCCCGGTCGAGTCACTGCGCTGGATCACCTTCGGCCACGTGGAGTCCGACGAGTGCGGGGCCATGAACATGTGGCTCACCGCGGCCCCCGACAGCCAGGTGGCGCACGGCGCCCTGGGATGCTTGGTGTCGCTGAACGACATGTGCGACCGGCCACCCCGACCGCTCGAGGACGGCGAGATCATCGACCTCGGCGGCAAGCGGGTCCGGCAGATATCCACACCCCATGTGCCCCACGGGTGGGAAGCTCAGGTCTTCTACGAGGAGACCACGGGCACGCTGCTGTGCGGCGACCTGTTCACCCAGATCGGCAACGGACCGGCGCTCACCACCGATGATTTGGTCGAGCCGGCGATGGCCACCGAGGACATGTTCCACGCCACCTGCCTGGCCCCGCACACGGCCTCGACGCTGCGGAGTCTCGGCGACCTGGCGCCCACGACGTTGGCGGTCATGCATGGCTCGTCGTTCCAGGGGGACGGCAAGCAGGCCCTCTACGACCTGGCCGACGCCTACGAGAAGCTCATCACCGACTCCTAAGCCTCAGTCGACCGGTCGTGGTCGCCGGTCGAACCGTCGATCAGCTCCCGCAGGATGTCGAGGTGCCCGGCGTGACGGGCCACCTCCTCGATCATGTGGATGAGCACCCAGCGCATCGACACCTTCTCGCCGAACCAGGCGGTGCCGGTGTCGTCGAGGTTCAGCTCGGCGGTGGCCTGGTCGGCGGCGGCTCGGGCCCGGAGGTAGAACCCCACGATGTCCTCGGTGGACTCCTCCGGCTCGGCCCGCATGTCCGCCTGCGGGTCGTCCTCGTCGTAGGGCAGCGGCTCGGTCTCCTGCCCGAAGGTCTCGCAGAACCAGGCGTACTCCACGGTCGCGAGATGCTTCACCAACCCGAGCATGCTGGTGCCCGACGGCGTCATCGGCCGGCGGAGGTCGGCATCGCTCACACCGTCGATCTTCCACAGGACCACGTCCCGATGACGATCGAGGCTGATCTGCAGGCTCTCCTTCTCCCCGCCCTGGAGCGGCACCCGTAGCGCCATCGCTAATTCCTCCTCATGGTCGATTCCGGCGTGTCTCGAAGCCGGGAGTAAAGGACGCTGTCGCGCCATCTCCCGGCCCGAAAGTAGATCTGCTGCAGCACGCCTTCACGTTGGAAGCCAGCCTTCTCCAGGGCCCGCTGCTCGACCACGTTCTCGACGTCGGTGTAAGCCTCCAGCCGATGGACCGGAGTGTGGTCGAACAGATATTGGACCATGAGCCGTTGGGCCGTGGTCCCCACGCCCTGGCCCCGGTGCTCCGGGAGCAGGGCGATGCCGACCTCGTAGCGAAGGCCCTTGGTCGGCCCGACGGGCCGGTCCTTCCAGCTCACGATCCCCGCGAACGTCCCGTCGGGACGGGCGACCGCGAGCCACACGTGCTCGTTGCCTATCCATCCGTCCTCGTCCCAGCGCCGACGCACGGCCTTGGGGTCCTTGAAACCGGTCCACTCGAACTCGCCGCCCGCCTCCGGGTCGGTGGAGAACCGGTACAGATCGTCCAGGTCCGCTTCTGCGATGGGCCGCAACGTCACATCGTCCATGGGTCCCAGTATCGAGCGGGGGTCTGACACTTTCGCCGCCCGACGGCAGTGGGTGTTTGCAACGACACGTCTTGTGGGCAAGCTCTCGGGCGATGACCGCTACCGAAGTGACCCAGCGGGTGGACGAGGTGTGGGAACGCGACATCGTTCCGACGCTGCGTGAGTACATCGCCATCCCCAACGTGTCCCAGGTCTTCGAGCCCAAGTGGGCCGAGCTGGGGCACATGGAGCGGGCGGTGGACCTGCTGCGGGACTGGGCCGGGACCCGGCCGATCGGCGGGATGACCGTTGAGGTCCACCGGATCGAGGGCCGATC
This sequence comes from Acidimicrobiales bacterium, assembly GCA_036505485.1. GTDB lineage: Bacteria > Actinomycetota > Acidimicrobiia > Acidimicrobiales > VFJN01 > DASXTK01. The sequence continues at coordinate 4,018 of DASXTK010000067.1, read as the reverse complement.
ACCGGTGCTGTTCATGGAGATCCCGCCGGCCAACGGCGGACCAGTCGACGACACGGTGCTGCTCTACGGCCACCTGGACAAGCAGCCCGAGATGACCGGGTGGCGCGACGGCCTGTCGCCCTGGGAGCCGGTGCTCGACGGCGACCTGCTCTACGGACGCGGCGGTGCCGACGACGGCTACGCCACCTTCGCCGCGCTCACCGCGGTGCAGATGGCCCAGGAGGCCGGCTCCCCTCATGCCCGTTGCGTGGTGCTGATCGAGTCCAGCGAGGAGAGCGGCAGCCGCGACCTGCCGGCCCACGTCGACGCCCTGGCCGACCGCATCGGCACCCCCAGCCTGGTGGTGTGTCTCGACTCGGGCTGCCTCGACTACGACCACCTGTGGGTCACCACGTCGTTGCGGGGGCTCCTCGCCGGACAGCTCGATGTGAGCATCTCGTCGGAGGGAGTCCACTCCGGCGACGCCAGCGGAGTCATCCCGTCAACGTTCCGCATCGCCCGGGAGCTGCTGAGCCGGCTCGAGGACGAGGGCACCGGTGCCATCCATCTCCCCGAGGCCCAGGTCGCCGTCCCCGACGACCGGCTGGAGCAGGCCCGGGCCACCGCGGCGTCCATGAATGCGCCGGTGGCCGCCAAGTTCCCGTTCCTCGATGGCGCCCGACCGGTGACCGACGATCCGGTGGAGCAGCTGCTCAACCGGGCCTGGCGTCCGTGGCTGGAGATCACCGGCGCCGACGGTCTGCCGCCCTGCGCCCGGGCCGGCAACGTGCTGCGACCGTCGACGTCGCTATACCTGTCGCTGCGGATCCCGCCCACCGCCGACCCCAAGGCGGCCAACGACGCCCTGACCGGCCTGTTGACCAGCAACCCGCCGTTCGGGGCGACGGTCAGCTACCGCGCCGACAAGACCTCGACCGGATGGAACGCTCCGCCGTTCGCGAGCTGGCTCGAGGAATCGCTGGACCAGGCGTCCAAGGTGGCGTTCGGCCAACCGGCCCGCACCGTGGGCGAGGGAGGCTCGATCAGCTTCATGGGCATGCTCGGATCCCAGTTCCCCGACGCCCAGTTCGTGGTCACCGGGGTCCTCGGCCCGGGCAGCAACGCCCACGGCCCCAACGAGTCGCTGCACATCCCCACGGCCAAACGCCTCACCGAGGTCATCGCCGCCGTCCTCCGCGACCACGCCAACCGCTGAGCATCGGGGATGGAACGATGCTCCCAGGCCAGCCCCCGAAGGGCTGGCTCAATTACGGGCGAGGACCCCGAAATTGAGGCGTTTCTCGCGCTTATAGCGCGCCAAACGCCTCAATTACGGCAAGCGACCGCGGTGGGCAGTCATGGGCCGGACCGTACCTTCCCGTTCTAGAATGGGAAGGTACGGTCCGGCCCATGAAGTACGTGCTCTTCTACGAGTCGGTTGACGACTTCCTTCCGCTCGCGCAGGAGAACTTTCCGGCCCACCAGGAGCGGTTCATGGACTTCCACCAGCGAGGCGTCCTGCTGATGCTCGGGCCGTTCATGGACCAGTCGGGCGACGCCATGGCCGTCTTCACCAGCCGCGAGGCCGCCGAGGAGTTCTTCGCCGGCGACCCGTTCGTCCTCAACGGCGTGGTGAAGACCTGGACCATCCGAGAGTGGAACGAGCCGCTGTTCGAGACGTAGAAGATCGGTATGACCGAGCCGTTCCACCTTTCCGCGACTCGGACCGCTTACGACACCGTTGCCGTCGACTACGCCCAGCTCTTGAGCGATGAACTGGCGGCCAAGCCCCTGGACCGTGCGCTCCTCGCCACGTTCGCCGAGCTGGTGCTCGCGACCGGTGACGGGCTGGTCGCCGATCTCGGTTGCGGCCCGGGCCGGGTGACGGCACACCTGCACTCCCTTGGGTTGAGTGCATTTGGCGTCGATCTGTCACCGGCGATGGTTGCGGTCGCCCGTCAGAGGCACCCGGAGCTGCGGTTCGACGAAGGTTCGATGACCGACCTCGACCTGGCCGACGGAGGTCTCGGTGGGATAGTCGCCTGGTACTCCATCATCCACACCCCACCGGAGCGGTTGCCGCGGGTGTTCGCCGAGTTCCATCGTGTGCTCAGCCCGGGCGGCCAACTGCTGGCCGCCTTCCAGGCCGGCGACGAACGTGTGCACCTGGAACAGGCGTACGGCCACGCGATATCGCTCGACGCCTACCGTTTGGCACCCGACCGTGTCGCCGAATTGTTGAACCAGGCCGGGTTGGTCGTACACGCTCGGCTGCTCCGCGAGCCGCACGAACCCGAGAAGGTTCAACAGGCCTACCTCCTAGCCCGCAAGACGTAGCGCGCGGGTTGTATTAACGCCGCAGCCCTGGCCCGGCCGGCAGAACGGGACTGGTTGCTCCGACGGCTGGTCGGCGGCAACACGGCAGCCAACGCCGATGTCCGCTTGCGGAACCGGCTGCATCTGGTCGCCGCGGCCTGCCTCGAACACGCCGACGTCCTCGACACCGACGAGGCCCGGGAGGTGGTCCACCAGGCCGCGGCTCGGCTGATCCCGCCCGCGACCCTCGACGAGGCCGACCTGCTGGCCCGGGCCGGAGCCTTCGTGCTGGATCTGCTGCCGGGACCCGAGGGCCTCTCCCCCGACCAGGCCGCTTGCGTCGTGCGGACCGCGGCGATGATCGGCGGCGAAGGGTCCGGGACAAGCTGGCCCAGTTCCTGACCGTCGGCGAGTCCCGGGTGATCGACGAGCTGCTGCGGGCCTGGCGCCGATCTGAGGACCCCGACGCCTATGCCCGCACGGTCCTTGCCGACATCGACTTCGGCGATCGGAGCCTGAAGGTGCGAGGCTGGCACCGGGTCCGCTGCCTGCAACACCTGACCCGGCTGACCAACGTGGTCTGTTATGGGGACTTCGCCCTGCTCGAAGCGGTCGCCGCAGTGCCGCACCTGCGTCGGCTGGAGCTGGTCCAGAACGAGCTGGTCCGGGATCTCCGTCCCCACGCCAAGTGCGGGACCCTACGGACGCTGGTGCTGACCACCGGCTGCCGGTTCCTCCGGGACCTCTCTCCTCTGGCCGAGACCACGGTGGAGGAGCTGAGCCTGCATCTGATCGCGGCGGACCTCGGCACCCTGCGCAGCGACCACCTCCGGCGCCTGGCCATCCGTGACCTGCGGCTCGCGGACGGGCTCCATCCCCTGCCGGCGGACCTGCCCCTGCGTGAGCTGGCCCTCGACAACCTGCCTCGGAGCCGCAGCCTGGTCGGCGTCGAGCGCTGGTCAACCCTCGAGCAGGTCGCCTTTCGGGAGCGCCGCGGCCCGAGGAGATCGAGGCCCTGGTCGAGCTGCCGCAGCTCCGGAAGCTCACGGTCCTGGGCGTCGAGACGGCCGACGAGCTGGACGACCTACGGTCCGCCCTCCCCGACATCGACCTACGGAGCCCGGCTCCCTCGTCCTAAGGTCCGGTCGTGGAGCCGCGTCCCCCTGCCTACCTGCCGCCCGCCGCCGACGACGTCGCTCGCCTCGTCGACGGCCTGCTCGATCCGGCCCTCGAAGCGATCGTCGAGTTCGTGGTGACCGCCGACGACGAGGCCTACGAGGTGCGGGCCATCGACGGTCGGGTCCGCTTCGGTCGGACCGCGACGGACACCGGCTGGCGCTTCGACGACCTCCAGGTCGACGGGCGCAACCCGCTGGCCGACACCGCAACGGACCGGTTCTCCCCGCTGGCCGACGAGCGCCGCAACCATTGGCCCAGCCGCACCGAGCAGTCCTATCCGCACGCCCACGAGCAGATCGCCCAGCTGTTCGACCACCCGTCAGCCCCCGACCTGGTGTGCCTGCACACCGCGGCCCACAACTGGCAGGACCAGGGTGGCGAGCGGGGCGAGCACGGCTCGCTGGGCATCGTCCAGGCCCGGGCGCCGTTCGTGCTGGCCGGCGCAGGCGTGCGGCGCCAGGGTGTGATCCCGCGGTCGTGCCGGCTGGTCGACGTGGCCCCCACCGTGCTTGCGCTGCTGGGCGCCGGGCCGACGGAGGGCTTC
>DASXTK010000066.1:0-3268 GCA_036505485.1 Acidimicrobiales bacterium | reverse complement strand
TGAACTACCAGGCGCTGGGGAACTTCCTCCCCCACCTGCACACCCATGTGGTCCCGCGCTACCCCGACGACCCCTCCCCCGGCCGCCCTCTCCCCGAAGCCCTCTGGGACTCGTCACCCAAGCTCCCCGGGGACGAGTTCGACCGCCAGCTCCAACTCCTGCGGTCGGCTGCGGCGTCCTAGGGCGCTGTTCGGGACAGGTAGTCCCGTGCCTTTTCGGCGGCCTGCGTCGCCCCGTCGGAGGAGACGACGATGGCTCGCCCGATCGCCAGCACCACGATCGCCCAATGCATCCAGCGGCGCCGGGGAAATGCTCCGCACCACGCCGCGTGCGCTCGGCGACGGCCGCGGCTCCAGCCACGAGTCGCGGATCGCTCGGGATCTCCGCCCGCCACCGCCTCCGCCACCGGAGAAACCACTGGTCAGTACTGACGGATGGGGGGCGCTCGGTTCCTCTTATTGACAGGCGGATCTTGGTGGAGTCAATAATTGACTGCTAGATCCAAGCCTGGGGGACATGATGGGGGGAAGTATGAGATCCAGATCACGCCTGGTCATCGTGTTGGTGACGTTGGCACTGATGGTCGGTGGGGTGGCGGCCAACCCAGGTCAGGTCGGGGCGCAGACGCCCAACCCGTTCCAGCGAGGGCCGGCGCCGACCGCTGCCAGCCTCGAAGCCGCGGCCGGGCCGCTCGCCATAGCCACTACGACCGTGCCGGCGCAGTCCACCTTCAACGGGGGCACCATCTACTACCCGACCGACACCAGCCAGGGCACCTTCGGGGCCGTCGCGGTGTCGCCCGGGTTCCTGTCGCCGCAAGCCGCCATCGCCTGGACCGGACCACGCATCGCCTCACACGGCTTCGTGGTGATCACCATCGACACCTTCACGCCGTTCGACTTCCCGTCCGGCCGAGCCACCCAGCTCGCCGCGGCGCTCACCTACCTCACCCAGACCAGCAGCGTCCGCACCCGGATCGACCCCAACCGCCTGGCGGTCATGGGCCATTCCATGGGCGGCGGCGGCACCCTCGAAGCGGCCCGGAATGATCCGAAGCTGCAGGCGGCTGTGGCCCTGCAGCCGTGGGATCTGTTCCAGACCTTCAACACGGTGCAGGTCCCGAGCATGATCATCGGCGCCCAGAACGACTTCATCGCCGGCGTGACCGCCCACTCCGAGCCGTTCTACGAGTCCATCCCGGCGGCTTCGGAGAAGGCGTACCTGGAGGTCGCCGGCGCCGACCACTTCCTCGGAACCCAGGCCAACACCACCCAGGCCAAGTCGGCGGTGGCCTGGCTCAAGCGCTACGTCGACAACGACACCCGCTACGAGAGGTTCATCTGCCCGGCGCCGTCGGGTCCGACCCTCGTCGAGTACCGGGACACCTGCCCCGGCTAATCACCCACCGGAAATTGAGGCGTTTGGCGCGCTTACAGCGCGGCAAACGCCTCAATTTCGGAGGGGTTCGAGCGGGCGGAGAGTGCGCACGGCGAAGGAGGACGACACCGCTTCCACCTCGTCGGCGAAGCGGTGCAGCCGGACATTGAGGCTGAACCCCAGCGGCCCGTCCAGTGGGCTCAGCGATCCGGTCGGGATCGCTCCCACCTTCGAGGAACTGATCCGCGACGCCTGCAGTGAGTTGCGGACCAAGGCGGTGGACAAGGGGTATCCACCTAGAGGTGGATGTCGACCCGAGTCTGAGCTCGCCGCCCTCGCTGCGGGAAGCGGTGTTCAACCTGGTCGACAACGCCATCGACGCCGCCACGAGCTGGGTGCGCATCGCCGCGGCGCTCGACGAAGACGATCAGCTGGGTCCTCACGGTCGAGGACGACGGGCCCGGGCTTCCGGACGGAACCGCGGACCGGGCGTTCGAGCCGTTCTTCTCCACCAAGCCCGACGGCACCGGCATGGGCCTGGCCATCGCCGACGCCCTGGTCGGCGAGTTGGGGGGCGACCTCGGCCTCGCCCCCCGAACCCGCTGGGACCACGTTCGTCCTGACGGTTCCGGCCAATCAGAACGGGCAGGTGCTGCGGACCTCGCTGAGGGATCCTCCGGCGACAGGCTTGGACGCACCGCAGGTCCAGGGGTCGTAGCGGCCGTCGTTGTCCAAGAACCGCTTGAGGAAGGCCACGCCGAACTTGCCGACCGCGCTGCCGCCTCCGGTCGGGGCGTTGGCGCAGGAGTGATCGCCGCCGGCCACGGAGATGTACTCCTTCTTCGTGGACGCCGGGATGCTGTTGTACATCGGCGACGCGTGCGACCCCACCGGCGCGATGCCGTCGTTCTGGCAGGCGAGGATCAGCGTGGGCGAGGTGATCCCCGGGAAGCTGGCGCTGCTGTTCCACGGGGCCATCGGCATGACGGCCCGGATCGTCGGGTCGGCCTGGGCCGAGATCAGCGATGCTCCGCCGCCCATGGAGTGCCCGCCGACGCCGCGCCGCTGGCCATCGACTTTGCCGAAGATGGGGCTCCCCGAGGTCTGCCCCTGGGTGACCACGTAGGTGAGGGCCTGCCGTTGCTCGGTCGACCGCTGCGACGGGTCGATGAACGGGTTGCTGGTGTTGATGATGATGGTCACGAAGCCGTGGGACGCCAGCCGCGGACCCCAGCCGGCGATGGCGGACTGGCTCTCGGTGAAGCCCGGGCTCAACGAGACCACCGCGAACGGACCGGGCGTGGTGCTCGGATAGTAGATGGTGCCACCGCCGAAACCGGCCGAGGTCGGCACGGCGAGCGTCGACACCGCGAACGGCCCGGTGGAGGCGGTCAGCAGCTGCTCGGTCGGAGTCGGCCCTCGCCAGTCGCAGGCCCCCAACACCGCGGCGAAGACGAAGACAAGACCGATGGCCAACCGGCGCATCGGGAAACGACGAGTGGAAATCATGGATCCCCCCTGAAGAACCGACGATGCCGTCACCCTAGACGCCCGAGCGTCAGTTAGTAAGCAAAATCATGCCATTTCGTCAGTAAGTATCCGTTCTGGAAGGCAATCGCAAGTAGCGAAGAGTGCTCCGAGGATCAGACCGTGGTCTGACGACGTGCTCGAGGAGCCATAGCTAGGTTGCGATGGTGCGGGTCGTGGAACGCATGCTCGGCTGGTGTCGGCAGGTTCCGCCTCTCGTCGCGGATGCGGCCCTGGCCGCCGAGGTGGCCGCCGTGACGGTCGTGGCGGTGGCGGTGCAGAGCCAGGTCGAGGACCAGCCGATGACCACGCTCGGGGTGGTGGCCCTGGGGTTCACGTTGGTCCCGTTGGTGTGGCGTCGTCG
>DASXTK010000065.1:0-5519 GCA_036505485.1 Acidimicrobiales bacterium | reverse complement strand
GGTAGCCGAACGACATGTCACTGCCGCCTTCGCCTGTAGAGGTACGCACCGAGAGTTGGAGTCCCTGGCCCGGAGTCATGTTCAGCGCGGAGTCGAGGTAGTAGAACTCCGCGCTCTTGAACGTGGCGCCGACCGAGGTGGACGAGGACTCGCCGAGCATGGTCATGTCGCCGCCCGACGGCGGAGCGAACCCCTCCAGCCGATCATCGGACCGCCAGGTCAACCCTTCGAGGACCGCCACTGCCTCCTCGAGGCTCATGCCCACGAAGGATGCACCGACCGACGCGCCGGGCTCGTTCCAGAAGATCTCGGACGTCGTCTCCGGGAACTCCTTGGCCGGGCTCACCGTGCCGGCCTGTCCGCGTACCGTCACCGGGTCTCCAGGAGCGAACCCGGTTCCGCCGGGCTGGATCCAGACGTGGATGGCTCCGTTCTCGGTCGAACCGTCACGGCCGAACAGCTGCACGATCCCGAGGTCGTTGCCGCCGTTCGACACCGTCTGGCGCCACGAGACCGACCACAGCGTGAGCCCGTCGGGCACCCAGGCCGGAGCGAGGGTTCCGTCGGCCGCGGCGGGAGTCGGGGTCGAGCCGTCGTCGGTCGAGAGGTCACCCGTGGCTGGCGCCGGATCATGACGGAGCACGAGCGCGGCCCCGGCCCCGAGGACGACGACCACCGCGGCCGCGGCCAGCACCAGGCCACGGCGCCGAGACGCAGGTCCGGGCGGATCGAGCTCCGCCCGGAGCGGGGTGCCACGCACCGGATCGAGGCGGGCGGGGTTCGAGGGCACGTGGATCTGCTCGGCCTCGGCCTGCAGGGTGGCTCGCAGGCGGTCGGCCATGGTGGTCGTGCGGGTCATCGGGTCACCTCACGTCGTAGATCGTTGAGTCCTCGACGGGCACGGCTGCGCACGGTCGCCGGCGACCAGCCCAGGAGGGCGGCGATGTCCCGGTACGACATGTCCTCGTAGAACCGCAGCACCAGCACGGTCTGTCGTTCCCGGCTCAGCCGGCCCAGGGCCACCCACACCTCGTCCAGCTCGGGCGCGCCCAGGGCCGGTCGCCCGACCCACACCGGGATCTTGCGCCGTTCGGTCTGCTGGCGTCGCTGCCAGCCGATGGCCAGCCGCACGACCGCGGTCCGCAGCCAGGCGGCCGGGCTATCGACCTCGGCGAACCGCTCGTACAGCCGCAGGAACGCGTCCTGCGCCAGCTCCTCCGCCACCGCCGGAACCCGAACCAGTAGGTAGGCGAGGCGGGTGATCGCCTGGAGCTCGGATGTGTAGACCTGCTCGAACTCGGTCCCCGGAGCCTGGTTCTCGACCAGCATCACCAGCCCCCGGTCTCGGGTGAAATGCCCATCATGTGAGAGACGCGCCGGAGCCCGGGAACGTGCCCGCAATACCCGTTCTGTGACCTGTATGCCGCGCCCAGGCGCGGCATACAGGTCACAGAACGACGGGGGGTCAGCCCTCGCGGGCGGCGATCAGCGCGGCCCGGCTGACCTTGGTGGCTTCGGTGCGGGGGATGAAGTCGACGAACTCCACCGACTTGGGCACCTTGTATGGGGCCAAGCGGGTCTTGGCGAAGGCGATGATCTCGGCGGCATCAGGCGGGCCGGCATGATCCGCCGGCTCGATGACAGCGTGGACCCGGCGGCCCCACTCGGGATCGGTCAACCCGATCACCACCACGTCGGCCACGGCCGGATGGTCGATGAGCGCGCTCTCGACTTCGGCCGGGAACACGTTGGCGCCGCCGGTGATGACCATGTCCACCCGGCGGTCGAGGATGTAGAGGAACCCGTCGTCGTCGAGGTAGCCCATGTCGCCGGCGGTGCTGAAGCCGTCGTCGGTGCTGGCCAGGAGCGGCGCCCCGCCGAGGTAGCGGTACAGGCCGCTGGTGGGGGAGCGCAGGAAGATCTCGCCGATCTCGCCCGCGGCCAGGTCGTGGCCGTCGCCGTCGAGGATGCGGATTTCGGTGTCCCGGTAACCCCGGCCGACGCTGCCGGCATGGGTCAGCCACTCGTCGCCCCGCAGCGCGGTCAGCCCCAGTCCCTCGGTCATGCCGTAGGCCATGAACAGGTGCTCCGGCCCCACCAGGTCCAGCCAGCGGCGCACGAGCGAGGACCCGATCACGGCCGCGCCCTGCAGCACCCACACGATGCTGGAGAGATCGCGCTGATCCAGGTTCGGGAGGTCGGCGATGCGTTGCAGCATCGTGGGTGTGGCGGTGAAGGTGGTGACGCGGTGCCGTTCGATCAGCTCGACCACCCGAGCGGCGTTGAACTTCTCCATCAGCACGATCTCGTCTCCGGCGATCAGGCTGGACAGCGTGGCGAATCCGTTGGTGTGGTACAGCGGCGCCGGCACCAGGATCACCTGCGGCCGCGGCACCTCCATCCAGCCCGACGGGAACGGCTCGCTGGTCGCCGGATCCCACACCGCCGGCCGGTCCATGAGGATGACCTTGGGGGTTCCGGTCGATCCGCTGGAGCAGATCCCGTGGGTCTGCGCCGGGATGAGGTCGGGGAGCGGGGTGTCGTCCAGGGCCCTGGTGTCGGCCAACCAAGCGGTCGAGTCGGCGTTGATCACCGTCTTGGCCCCGATGACCTCGAGGACCCGGGCCCGCTCCCAATCGGGCAGGTCCCAGCGCACCGGCACCGGCACCGCGCCGAGCTTCCACGCGGCCAGGACCGTCTCGACCAGTTCGGGGGAGTTGTGCAGCTCGACCGCCACCCGATCGCCGGCCCCCAAGCCGTCTGCGGCAAGACCTCGGGCGATCTGAGTCGAGCGGACGTCCAGCTCCGGCCAGTCGATGACCCGCTCCGGCCCGTCGATGGCGGCGAACCGCAGGGCGGTCTGCGCCGGCCGGATCGAGGCGAGCTGGCGGATCCGGCGCGGGTAGCTCACCGCGTCCGGACCGACGGCGGCCCCGCCCGCAGATAGCGCGGGTGGGCCGACCGCTTCTGCGGTGTCGTCCCCGTAGTCCGCCGCGTCTCCCGCGTCTCCCTCGTCCGCCTCGACGGAACTGTCGGTCATCAGCTGTGGGCCGGCACCGGGGCGAAGACCAGGGGGAAGTGGTCGATCGACCGGACCCCGGGGGTGTATTCGAGGGTGTGGCCGGCGGCGATGGCGTAGTCGGGGATGCGGCGGTGCCACTCCCGCAGCGCCACCCGGAGCTCCAGCCGGGCCAGATGCGACCCGAGGCAGCGGTGGATGCCGCCGCCGAAGGCCAGGTGGCGGTTCTCGTCCCGGTCGAAGCGGACCTCGTCGGCGTCGGGGAACTCGGCCTCGTCGGTGTTGGCCGACCCGAGCAGCGCCACGACCTGGTCATCGCGGTGCACCGGACAGCCACCGACCGACGTGTCTTCCAGCGCCACCCGTACGACCGCCATCACCGGCGTCTCCCAGCGCAGCAGCTCCTCGATGGCCGCGGGGACCAGCGACGGGTCGTCCACCAGCTGTTGGCGGCGTTCGGGGTGCTGGGCCAGGTAGGCGAACATGCAGTCCAGCGTGGCGGTGACCGTGTCCAGCCCGGCCAGCAGGAACAGGAAGCAGATGTCGAGGATGTCGTTGCGGGTGAGCCGCTGGCCCTCCACGTCGGTGTGCAGGAACCGGGTGAGCAGGTCGTCCTGGCCCTCGGTCTCCCGTTCGTCGAGCACTCGGTTGAAGTAGGCGTAGATGCCCTGCGCGCTCTCACGCTGGTATTCCTCGGACACCTCGTCGCCGTAGTCCGTCCCCGTGGCCTGGTTCGGCCGGATGATCCCGTCCTTGAGCTTGAGGAACAGCGGCAGGTCGTCGAGGGGCAGCCCCAACAGGGTCAGGAACACCTGGGACGGGAACGGGACCGAGAACTCCTGGGCGAAGTCCACCTCGCCCCGGTCCCCGAACCCGTCGATGAGGTCGTTGACCAGGGCGGTGATCGGCTCTTCCAACACCGCCACCTGCCGCGGGGCGAAGAGGGGGTCGAGGATCTTGCGGAACTTGCGGTGCTCGGGCGGGTCGATCTGCAGCGGGATCAGTGGCCGATCGTTCTTGAGGTCGACCGCGTCCATGTTGGAGGAGAACACCTCGGGGTGGCGGAAGACGTCGTCGATGTCGGCCCGACGGCTCAGGACCACACCGACGCCGTCGACGTTCATGACCGGTGCGTCGGCGCGCAGCGCCTTGAACATCGGCTGCGGACAAGCCGCGGTCTCGGCATCCATCTGCCCAAAGGGACTAACGGCAGGTTCGGTCTCGTCCACGCGTTCCCCCCTTCATCTAACAGTGGCGTCAGCATACGGCATGGGCGGACGTCAATGTTCGAGTCGTTGGAGGATGGCGGTCGCCTTCCGTAGGACGGCCTGGTCGGCTGCCGACAGCGCTTCGAGATCGCCGACGAGGTGTTCGACCCGCCGGCGCCGACCGCGCAACAGGAGCTTTCGGCCCGTGGCGGTGGCGCTGAGCTTCACGGCCCGGCGGTCCGACGCATGGGGCTCACGTTGGACCAGTCCGTCACGTTCGAGGGCGGCGACGATCTTGCTCATCGTCGGACCGGCCACCATCTCGGCCTCGGCCAACTGGCTGAGCGTGCGGGGTCCGCCGAACACCAGGACCGAGAGGGCCGACAGGCGGCTAGGGGTGATGCCGAGCGTCGCATCGGTCTGCCGGACCCGACGTAGGAGGTGGATGGCGGCGGAGTGCAGGTCCATGGCCAGCTGCTCGGTGGGGTCCACAACATCCACTGTACATAGCAAGCCTAGCTATCTATTATCGGATGCATGGACGTTGGTGGACAGGGCCGGTTGGCCCAGGTGGCGTTGCGGGCGCAGGATCTCGACCGGGCGATCGAGTTCTACCGGGAAATCCTCGGGCTGCCGTTCGTGGCCAAGTTCGACCCTCCGGGCCTGGCCTTCTTCGACCTCGGCGGCACTCGCCTGTTGCTGGAAGGAGGAGCCCCGTCCTCGCTGCTGTACTGGCGGGTAGCCGACATCGACGCCGCGTTCGCGGACCTCAAGGCCAAGGGCGTCGCCCCGGTCGACGATCCCCACCTGATCTTCCGAGACGACGCCGGCCAGTTCGGACCCCCCGGCACCGAAGTCTGGATGGCCTCCTTCAAGGACTCCGAGGACAACCTGGTCGTCCTGAACGAAGACCGCCCGCCTCACTGATGAGGAGCGCGTAGGTCGGTGACCACGTCGCCTGACCGGAGCAGCATGAACAACGCCCCAGCCGCGGCGCCTCGGGCGCCTGAGGTGGGATCGAGCTCCTCGACCTCCAGGCTCAGCGTCGAGGGTGGAGGGCTCGGGAACAGGTGGGCGTCATGAGCCTCCCGCATCGCCCGTTCGAAGGCGGTCGATTCGAGTATCCCGTCGTGGAGGACGATCACATCGTGGATGTCGACGATGTTGACCAGCGACGCCAGGGCCCGGCCGAGCGCCGCGCCAGCGTCGGTCAGGACCCGCTCCGCGGGCGAATCGGGGTTGGCGTTGGCGAAGTCGATGGCCCGGGCCAGCTGCGAACGTCCGGCGTGGGA
>DASXTK010000064.1:0-7307 GCA_036505485.1 Acidimicrobiales bacterium | reverse complement strand
TGCCGCTGGAGTTTCTTGCGACGGAGCAGCGCTGCAGCCGCGACTGCGAGGCCGACGATCACGACTGCGCCGAGGGTGGCGACGGTGTTGAGGCCCTGGGTGAAGGCATCGCCGGCCGCTTCCATCAACCGTGCGGCTGCGCCGGTCGGCAGCCTCTCGGCGGCTGCTGCTGCCAAGACCATGCTCCCGACCCTGCGGTTGGGGTTCGCGGTGACACCACCGTCGCTCTCCCGGGCCGTGCGCGCCGCGAAGTTCGTCGCGGACTACCAGACACCGCTGCCTACCCAGGCCGCGCTGGCCCGCTTCATCGAGCAGGGCTGGCTAGCCCGGCACATCCGCAAGACCCGAGCCCTCTACCAAGCGCGACACCACCGCGTCGTCCAAGCGGTGACCGAGCAGTTCGCCGACCACCTCACTGTCCTACCTTCGATCGCCGGTCTCCACATCAGCGCCACCGCCAACGCTCTCCCCAGCCGACGGGTTGGGACTCGTTACCGAACATGCCCCGCCGGCGTCGCCGTGCCCTGCCTGTCGATGTTCCGGGTCACCGGACCCGCCCGATCCGGCCTGGTGCTGGGATACGGCAACATCGAGACCGAACACATCGACGAAGGCCTCCACCGCCTCCGGCGATCCCTCGACACGACGGGGTGATTGCTGAGGCCCCGGATGTGGCCCCGAAGCCGACATCGGTCGACCATGTGGAGGCTGCCGCCCTCCCGTGATGACATCCGGACACTCCACTTCGTCCGGGAGCAGAGCGGCTCGCAGCTCATCGAGATCGCCCGGCTGGTCGACGCTGGCCAGGCCAACAAGCCGGTCAGGCGGCCAGGAGGTCTCGGATCGCTGTGGTGACGTGGGTGGGTGATTCCTCGGGTAGGAAGTGGCCGCCGGGTAGTGCACGAGTGCGGAGGTTGTCGGCCCAGGCCTGCCACACGGCAGCCGGGTCGAAGGGAAGGGGTGTGTCGCCGGGGTCTCCCACAGGGCCAGGACGGGCATCTGGAGGCGGTGGCCGTCGGCGCGGTCTTTCTGGTCGTTGTCGACGTCGACGAAGGCCTCGGCCCGGTAGTCGGCGCAGACGGCCCCGATGGCATCGGGCGGGCGGGTAGCGGCCAGGTAGGCGGCTCGGACCTTGGCGGGGATGGCGGCGGTGTGCTGCACCCAGGTGTCCAGGAAGTGACCGAAGAACAGGTCGGGGTCGGCGCCGATCATCCGTTCCGGCAGGTCGGGCGGATGGGCCATGAAGTAGAGGTGGAAGGCGAAGATGCCCGCGGGGCCGCCCAGGGCGCTCCACATGTCCACGCTGGGGATGACACCCAGCGTGGCGAGGTGGCTGATGGCTTCGGGGTGGTCGAGACCGGCGCGGAAGGCAACCAGCGCGCCACGGTCGTGGCCGACAAGGGCGAAGCGTTCGTGGCCCAACTCGTGCATCAGCCCGACGATGTCGGCAGCCATCGTGCGCTTCGAGTACCGGTCGTGGTCACCGTCGGCCGGCGGTTTGTCGCTGTCGCCGTAGCCGCGTAGATCGGGGCAGACCACCGTGAAGTCCCGGGCCAGGTCGGCGGCGACGTGGCGCCAGGCGAGATGAGTCTCGGGGAACCCGTGAACCAACACCACCGGTGCGCCGGTGCCGCCGACGGCAAGGTTGAGGGTGACCTCACCGACAGCGACACGCTGATAGTCGAAGCCCAGGATCCGTTGCATGCGCGTCCACCTACCCGAGGTCCTGCGACACAACCCGACCGAGTCGACGTGGTTGGGATCAAGCGACCCCGGCCCGATTGGACTGGTGGAGCTCCGTGTCATTGGCTCTCGACCAGGACCAATGCCTCCCTTAGGTTCCAGACCATCGACCGAGGAGGCGCAGGGTGCTGACGAACATCATGCTTGTGACGCTGTATGTACGCGACCAGGACCAGGCGCTGGGCCTCTACACCGGCACGCTCGGCCTGGAGAAGCGCATCGATGCGGCCGGGCCCGAAGGACGCTTCCTCACTGTGGGCGTCCCCGGCACCCCCCGTCGAGATCGTCCTGTGGCCCAGGAACCCATCGAGGCCAGTGACACCACCGTGGTGCCCAACGGGTGGAACACCCGCTACGCGGCACGCCGCATCGCCTGGCACGTCCTCGAGCACACCGGGGGAGATGCAGAACGGGGTGACCTGACGGCCGTCGCCACCGAACGTCAAGCTGACCGCGAGCGCCCCGGCCAGGCTGCAAGCAGCTGCCGCAAGACGGCGCCCAGTGCTCATCGGTGCTGTTCGGCCTGGGATGCCACCGTGATCGGGGCTTCGTTCCTGCACACCAGCGACGCCCGCCGGAACCCTGATCGACCTGAGGCTGTTCCTGACCCTGCGATCCCGGGCAGCGCTGGCAGCCAACGTCACCAGCCCTTTCGTCGACGCCGGCTTGTTCCTGCTGATCGCCCGGTACCCGCAGCCCCACGACAGCCCAACCGACCCCGTGGCGGCGTGCTCGCCCTCGCCGCCATCAGCTCTTGAGAAACCTGTCAGTGGGCGACCCATTTGGCGATGCCGAGGCGTCTACCTCAGCGGTAACCGACACCCCGACGACAGGAAAGGACCCCAGATGGGAAAGATCGTCATCAGCACCAACGTCACGCTCGACGGGGTGGTCCAGGACCCGGACGGGGAGGAGAGCTTCCGGCTGGGCGGCTGGTTTGGCCAGTTCGGCGGCCAGGACCGCAACGCCTGGGCCAAGGTCGTGCTCGACGAGGCGCTGGGCGCTGAGGCCCTGCTGCTGGGTCGGCGGAGCTACGAGTGGTTCGCCGAGCGGTGGCCGTCCCGGACCGGCGATTTCGCGGACCGGTTGAACGGCATACCCAAGTACGTCGCGTCCTCGACTCTCGAACACCCCGGCTGGAACAACACGACGGTGCTCGAGGGTGACGTGGTGGACCAGGTCACGAAGCTCAAGCAGGAGCTTCACGGGGAGATCCTCATGTACGCCAGCTATCAGCTCGGGCTCACGCTGATGGACCACGACCTGGTCGACGAGCTGCGGCTGTTCGTCTTCCCGGTCGTGCTCGGAACCGGCCAGCGCCTCTTCGGCGAGGCCAGCGACCCGAAGCCCACGCGCCTCCTCGCCACCAAGACCGTCGGTAACGGCCTGGCCTACCTCGCCTACGAGGTCGTCCGCAACGCCTAACCGCGGCGGGGTCGAGATCGCGAAGTCCTGTAGCGAACACAGAGAAAGGATCGATCAATGCAACCCGTTGGCGTACTGGTCCGCTTCCAAGCCAAACCCGATCGGGGGGACCAGGTAGAGGCATTCATGCATCTGCAGGGGGTTGGGCCGTGCGGTTGGCGTCGCCTTGCCGTTCTGGTGTGAGCAGTCGGCGGGTGCGGTGTGGGCGGGCCGGCAGGCCTCGAAGTCACGTTCTCGCCGACCTGACAACTGGCCGCTTTCCGGGTTCCGGTCGCACCGATTCATTTCGCGGCACGGCGGGTTATATGAGCCGTCAGCGATCCATCAAAGGGAGGGCGAGATGCCCGGAGGAACCACCGCTATGTCATCTGTCCGTCGAACCGTGAAGCCAGGCGCGATCCTGGCCCTGGTCTGCGCGGCGCAGTTCATGGTCATCCTGGACTTCGCCGTCGTCAACGTGGCCTTGCCGTCGGTGCAGGCCGACCTGCACCTCGACCAGTCCGACCTCCAGTGGGTCGTCATTACCTACGGCCTATCCTTCGGTGGCTTCCTGCTCCTCGGAGGCCGCGCCGCCGATCTACTGGGCCGGCGCCGGATCCTGGCCACCGGGTTGACCCTCTTCACCGTTGCCTCCCTCAGCGCAGCCCTGTCGAACGGGCTGGGTCAGCTGGTCGTCTCCCGGGGCCTGCAGGGCCTCGGCGCGGCCATGGCCGCTCCCGCCGCAATATCCATCCTGGCCAGCACGTTCGCCGAGGGTCCGGAACGCAACAAGGCATTGGGCATCTTCGGGGCCGTCGCCGGCAGTGCGGCCTCGGTGGGTGTGATCATGAGTGGCATGCTGAGCAGCGGACCGGGCTGGCAATGGATCTTCCTGATCAACGTGCCCATCGGGATCGTCCTGGTCACCTCCGCGCTCGCCTTCATCCCCGACAGTGCGCCGGCCCAGCGGGGATCGGCCGACCTGATCGGCGCCGTCTCGGTCACCGCCGGGCTGATGGCCATCGTCTACGGCATCAACAAGAGCGTCGACTTCGGTTGGACCTCGGGCACGACGCTCGGCTTCCTCGCCGGTGGCGCAGCGCTGCTGGCGCTGTTCCTGGTGACCGAGACCCGAGCCCCTTCGCCGATCCTGCCGTTAGCCATGTTCCGTCGGCGCACCCTGTCCGCATCCATCGTGGTCTCGGCCCTGATGTGGGCCTCGTTCTTCGCCACGCTGTTCCAGGCCTCGCTGTTCATGCAACAAGTCCTGCGCTACTCGGCCATCCGCACCGGCTTCGCCTACCTGGCCATCGCTCTGACCTCGGTCGTGGTCGCCGCCGGCTTCGCGGCCCGGGCAGTGGGTCGCTTCGGCCCGGCCCGGGTGGTCGTTGCCGGTCAGCTGGTCGTGGTCGTCGGCCTGTTGCTGCTGTCCCAGTCACCAAACGATGCGTCCTACTGGACCCACCTCCTTCCTGGCTTCGTAGCGCTGGGCCTCGGGACCGGCTTCTCCGCCCCGGCAGTGCAGGTGGCCGCGTTCACCGGCGTCCAGGCATCCGTCAGCGGTCTGGCCGGTGGGATGGTCGAGACGTCCCGCGAGATCGGCGGAGCGATCGGCACCGCGATCGTGGCCACGGTGGCCATCGCCCGCGCCAACCAGGTCGCCGGTCCCCCGGCCGTGGCCCTGACCGAAGGCTTCCAACGAGGCGCCCTGGTCGCCGGTGGTCTCAGCCTGGTCGCCGCACTGGCCGCGGCAGCGCTGCTACTGCGAGCCGAACGAGCCATCACCAAGGTCCCCGCCCCCGAGCTCGTGCCCGAACCCGAACTGGTGCCCGCAGTCCCCTGCCCACCGAACTGCTGGGCGCCGACCATGCCAGTCGAGCCCGTCGTCGAAGAAGCCGTCCGATGAACGCCAGCGCTGCCGCCGAACCAGCCCTCGCCACCGTCGCCGCAGACCAGAAAACGGGGCCAACACGCAGCCGCAACCATGTTTGACCACGCGAGCCCCCAGAGAGGAATCAGAGATGCTACTGAAGGACAAGGTGGCGGTGATCTACGGAGCCGGGGGCGGGATCGGCGGCGCGGTCGCCCGCGCCTTCGCATCTGCGGGAGCCAGAGTCTTCCTGACCGGGCCCCGCCTGGCATCCGTCGAAGTCGTCGCCAAGGACATTGTTGCCGCGGGTGGATCCGCCGATGCGGCCGAGGTCGACGCGCTGGACGAGGAGGCTCTGGAGAGGCATCTCCAGTCCGTGATCGACCAGGCGGGACGGGTCGATATCTCGTTCAACGCGGTCGGGATCCCGACTGCGGAGATGTTGGGCGTCTCACTGGTCGACCTGGATGTCGAGCAGTTCTCCCTGCCGCTCGCAACCTACGCCACGTCGTACTTCCTGACCGCGCGCCTGGCGGCCCGACGGATGGTGCCGAACAGATCGGGGGTGATCATGACGGTCACCTCACTCCACTCGCGGACGGGCATCCCATCGGTCGGGGGCTACGGGCCGGCGATGGCCGCCAAGGAGGCACTCACTCGAGATCTCTCCGCCGAGCTCGCACCGCAGGGTGTTCGCGTGGTGGGGCTGCGACCACAGGGCATGCCGGGCACACGCACGATCAAGGAGGGCTTCGAGCCCCGTGCCAAGGCATCCGGCATGACCTGGGAGCAATGGCAAGAGATGCTCGCGAGCAAGACTCACCCGCGACGGCTCATGACGCTCGAGGAGATGGCAAACATGGCGGTCTTCATGGCTTCCGACAAGGCAAGCGGGATGACCGGAACCACTGTCAACCTCACCATGGGAAGCCTGGACGACTGAGTGGCTGTCGCGGAAGTTTCTCCAGCGCGGATCGCCCCGACGGTTTCGGTGTCGTTGCCGAGCAGCGCCCAGGCCCGGCCCTCGCTCGCCGGTAGCCAGACAGACATGGAGCTACCGGCGGTCGTGGCAAACGTCGCGCCGGACTGGGCGTAACGGAGACCGTCGTGGGGACGTCCGGCCCAGTACGCGATCTGTGATTGCAGTCCTCGTCATCCAGCTCAGCGATGCGGTCCTCGTCACTAACGAGCTCCGGCCAGTCCGTGCGACCAGTTCGGCATCTCGCCGCGCGGCTCAGCAGAGCCCAGCGGCTCGCGGCTCAGCCGGTGTACGCCGGACGCCCAGCGGCTCGGTAGACCTGGAGCGCGATGCCGTGGGGGAACGTGCGCGACTCGACGAGTTCGAGCGCCAGGTCCGGGCCGTCGGCGGGGAACATCCTCGTGCCCTGGCCGACGATCACCGGGCAGACGAGCAGGGTGATCTCGTCGACCAGGTCGTGGTCGAGGAGCCAGCGCACCAGCTGGCCGCTGCCGTGCACCTGGATCTCGCCCTCGCCGGTCGCCTTCAGCTCGCCGATGGCGGCCGCGACGTCGCCGGACAGGACGGTCGTGTCCGCCCACGGCGGGTCGACGAGGGTGGTCGAGGGGACGTACTTGGGATGCCCGCTGAAGGCGTCCGCGACCGGGTTGCCCGGCTCCATCGTGCCCCAGTAGCGCGCGAAGAGGTCGTAGGTACGCCGGCCGAAGAGGAAGGCGCCGGCGCGCTGGCAGATCTCGGTGACGTACGCCGCGGACTCCTCCTCGAAGTACGGCATCGCCCAACCGCCGCGCTCGAACCCGGGGTCGAGGTCCGGGTCGGATCCGCCGTTGCCCTGCATCACCCCGTCGACGGAGACCTGCATGATCGTGGTCAGCTTCATGTGCGTGTCCTTTCTGACTTGCTTGTTTCTCTCGGCTCGGGTGGTCGTCCTGACTGCGCGTCCAGCATCACCTGAGTCGACCTGGCGAGGGCATCCCAACTTTCTGGGACGTCCACGACGTCCCGCGCCGTAGTGTCGATGGGATGGTGACCCGGAAGGAGGCGGCGCGGGCGCGTGAGGAGATCGTTCGGCTCGGGAATCGGGGTCTGCCGGTGGCCGCCTACTCACGAGCCGTGGGACGGGCCCTGACCAAGGTCGTCCCCGCCGAGGGATCCTGCTTGATGACGGTCGACCCGGCCACGCTCCTACCGACCGCGGAGTACGTCGAGAACGGGATGCCCGCGCCGGCCTTGCTCCGGATGGTGGACATCGAGCTTCGCGAGCCCGACTTCAACAAGTGGGTGACGCTGACCCAGTCCCGCACACCAGCC
>DASXTK010000063.1:0-23031 GCA_036505485.1 Acidimicrobiales bacterium | reverse complement strand
GTTGATCGATTCGACGTCATAGACCACGGCGGTGACGCCCGAGGTGGGAACACCGCCCTGTCCGGTGATCTGCACCGCCCGCGGCGGGCCGGTGCCGATCGGCCCGCCACCTCCGCTGGCCTGGGTGTCCAGGATCCGCTTAGTCGGCAACGGCACGAAGACACTTCCGCCCGAAACGCCGGCCTGGGCGTACCAGCCCACGACATCGAATCGCAGATCGACCGAGGCCGAACCATGGTTTGTGACCGCGATCTGCCCGTCCTCGCCGACGGCAACCGTGTGCAACACCGAGCGCGGATCGCCGGCTTGGTAGTCCATCGTCGAGACGGCCCCGGTCGGTGTGGTGCCTGACGGGTACACCTCCACCCAGCCGCCGGCGTTGGGTCGATTGGCCGAGAGGTCCACCACGACGGCCTGCACCCCTGATGCCGGGACTTGACCGGCTCCGCCGCCGGTGACGTCCATCGTCGTCGTGGCATTCGCCCCCAACGTCGTGGACCCGGCGATCCAACCGTCCAGCGGGTGGTACGTACCCTCCGCGGTGTCGTCGGCGTCGTTGAACGTCCAGCGCTTGTCGACGCCGTTCTCGACCCACTGCACGGTGCCGTTCGTCTGGTATGCCAACTCGACCGGCACATTGCCGCCCGGCTTGGTGATCGTGCGCAGCTTCCCTGTCGCGCCGGTGCCCGACGAGTAGTAGGCGTATCCCATGCAGTTCGGCGCCGCCTGCGGCAGGCACACACCCGTGAGGCGGCCGCTCGTGTAGCTGTAGGTCCACTCAGGTCTGCGGTTCTGGCCTTCGACTGTGACCTGGTCGGTTTGAACCTTCGTGACCACATACGCGCCGCCCGGACCGTTCGCGGCCCAAGTCAGCATCAACGAACGACCTGCAGCCCCTTGCCCAACGCCGGACGGATCGGTGGTGATGGTCGTGATCCGCCCGTTGCCGTCACGGTTCAAGAAGATGGCGTGGCCCCAACCGTCACGGATCTCAGCGGCGCGACCCTGGTTGTCGAAAACGAACACCATTTGGTCTGGGCGCCGCAGCTCCCAGCCGGCGCCGCTCGGCCGGTCCTTCAGAATCGATTGGTTGCCTGGACCACCCACCCACGTGTTGTCTGCGTTCCGGGCATACCTCTCCTTCCTGCCATCGGGGAAGGACACCAACAATCGGCCGGTCGGCTCGAGCGTCGCCGACAGATCCAGGAACGTCGACCACCCCGGGCCGAAAGCACCGACCCGATTGTCCATCGAGTTGTACGTGCGGGTCAGCTCGGCCGGAAGACCTGCCGAAGCAACCTGGACATCGGTGAAGCTGGCGACATAGTTCCCCACCGACGGGTTCACCCCGCCGTGTAGGGGCGCATATGGGTCTGTGCCGAAGTGTCGCTCCAAGACCGGCTGGGGCACCGTCGGCGTCAGTGCGACCTGCTGCAGAGGCTGGACCTGCGTGCAGAAGCAGCCCTCCCACACCCATGCGTTCCAGTAGTACGTCTTCGCCCATTGAAGGTGGGTTGGCGACCATTGGTTGGAGGTCGACCAGTCTCCCGACCAGACACAGCCAACGGTCATGGCGGTGTCTTCGCAGATCTCAAAGCGGTATTGCAGCGTCGCGTTCGCGGGCCAGTTGTCCGGATTCGACGCCGTGACCTTCAGTGTCGGCGTGCGGGTATCCGCCTGCCCGCCAGGCTCCATGGAATCGATATTGGGCGGGACGTTGGGAACATGGATCCCAACTGCCATCGGATCGAGGTCGGGATGAACAGCCTGTTGGGAGAACCAAGTCACCCCCTCCTGGACCATGTCCCACTTGACCACCCAGTCGCCGGGCGGCAGCGGATTCACCGGCGCGTTCAACCAGATGGAGTTGCCGTTCTGCCAGTTCACGTCGCGCGGCAGGACAGTGCGCGCCCCATCCCAACCCCAGGGAGCCAGCGTCACGCCGTCCGAGTAGTACACGTGATACGAGAGCCGGAACGGGTTGTCGCCACCGGCGTTCCAGTTGAGGAACGACTTGTTGGTGACCAAGATGTCCATCCACCCGGCCTGGTTGTTCGTGGGGGCCTGCCACTGGCCCAGGCCGTAGCCCACCCGATAGGGGGTGTGGATGATCTCCAAGGTCTGTCCGCCGAGGGTATCGCGGGTGAACTCCTTGTAGGTGTACGGATCGCTGTAATCGTCCCACTCAGAGACTCGGCCGGTCAGCCCGTTGTTCGGGTAGTCACCATCCACCCAGTCCTGCACCACATCCCGCATCGGCGAATCCACCCATGCATCAGGACAAGCGTTGTCGTCGTAGCCATTCGCGATGTTGTGCGCGGCAAGCAGCGCGTGGTTGTAGTTCGGCTGGTTGTTCCACGAGATCGTCGCCGGGTCCCAGGGGTCCGCGATCCGATAGAGGCCGAACCACCGCGCTTGGCAGGAGTATGAGTAGTGGTTGAACGACTTGTAGATCGCGTCGACGATCGTCTGCCCCGCCAACAGGCCGACATTCCACTTCGCGAAGTAGCTGCGGTAGTTCCCTCCACCGCCGCCGGTGCGCAAGATGTGCTCACTCGACGAGTTATAAGCAGGACTGCCGCTGGTGATGTACCGCGAGGCCTCCGCCTGCGGGGACTGGGTACTCGGATCGACCTTCACCGGGAACACCCGGGCTGGATCGCGGAGCCAGGTCTCGTCCAGCCGGACGCGCAAGATCGTCTGCCCACCGGCGGCGGGGACGAGCTCGTATGCCGCAGCGACGGGCTCGGGCGAGCCGCCTTCGGCGTTCGGGCTCTGATCAACGGCGTAGGCCATAGGGATCACGCCGATGAGCTCGTTCGTGCCGGGGTCGACCAACCGAACCGGGCCGTACGGGTCATCCAGAATTGAGGTCAGCCCCGTCAGGGTCAGAGGGAAGTCGTAGACGGCTGGGGCGTTCCGGTCACGTAGAACCAGGGTCTCCTTCACGCCGGTGGCCAGCGTCATCAGCTGGAGATCAACGCCGGGCAGAACGTTCTCGTAGACGACGTTGTCACCATCGCGCTGACCCAGGACGGGTCGTGCTCCGGCCAGCACCCACGACACCGTCTTGCCGTCAGCGAGCTCGAGGTAGCCGAGGTTGGTCTGAGACGCCAGCGATCCGAAGGACACGTCGCCTTCGGCTGCGGCGGGATGCCATCGACCGTCGAACGCCTTGGACGGCGTGGGGTCCGGCGTCACCAGCTCACCACTGTCGGTTTCGACGAACATGGGCTCGGTGCCGATCTGGGTCCGCAGCTTGCCGTCCTCATCGGCGAAGGTCCGGGATTCCTTCGTCCGCAGATCGACGATCTCCTCGCCGGGCTCGTAGGCCGACAAGTCCAGTTTGCGAGACCTCTCGGCGACCTCGCCCAACTCCACCGGGTCACCATCAAGGCTCAGCCCGTCAGTCGCGGAGGTGCCAGCGTCGAAGGCGGCCTGCGCCGTCTCGGGGCGATCCTCGACCGGGACCTCGATCGGAGCAACGGTCGCCTCGGGCTCGGGCGTGGGTGGCGGCGTGATGATCCCGTCTCCGTCGGAGTCCACGGCCACTGATGAGTCAGTCGGTTGGTCGACGTAGCCGTCCAAGGCTCCAGGCGGAAGTTGGTTGAGATCAGACTCGACTGCGGCCTCTTCCTCGGCCTGGACTTGCTCTGTCGCCTGCTCCATCCGCTCCTGCGAGCGGTCGATCTCGAGCGGCGGCGGCTCCTCGAGGCCTTGCGACGCCGAGTCGGCGTTGTCCGGCCACGCCGCCGCCGGCTTCACCAATGGCAACTCCAGCGCCGACAAGACCAGCGCCGAGCCCACGATGAAGCCCAAAACGCGTCGCGTTCGACCGTCGGTTCGACCGGTGTTGCCCCGCATGCCCGCCTCCCGAGTAGCCCCAGTTACCCCTGCCCCAAAAGGTGCCGGAAGATAGCTCCTGCTTGTGAGGGCCTGCTTGAAAAGTGGCCACTAGCTGGGGTTGCGGTGTCACATGGGGTCACGCTCTGTATGTTCGGGGTTATGGATATTTCGCTTGAGGGTTGGGATATTGGGCGGTTTGATGAGTTGGAGTGGATGCCTTGGGGGTCGGGTGGTTTGGCTCGGGCCAAGCTGATGGCCGTAGCCGACGGGTTCAACGTGGCGCTGGTGGACGCCGAGCCCGGCTACTCCGGCGACCCGCATGTGCACGGATATCCGGAGTTCCTCTATGTGATCGAGGGCACGCTGCGGAACCAGGGCGTGGTGATGAAGACCGGCGATGCCTACGCGGCGGCGACCGGCTCCACCCACGCCGACTTCAGCACCGACTCCGGTGCCAGGTACATCTCGATCTTCAAGATCTGAACTGAGGGGGCAGTCATGGCTGGGACAGTGGTTGGGATCTTCACCGCACCATCCGGGGGGACCCCGACGGTGGCCCGGGATCAGGTCCGGGCGGTGGCCGATCGGGGCCTCGAGGGCGATCGCTACTTCGACTCCAACGCCGGGGACCACGATCCGGCCGACGAGATCACCCTCATCGCGGCCGAGAGCCTGACGTGGGCCAGGACCGAGCACGACGTGACGCTCGAGCCCGGGGAGCACCGGCGCAACATCGTCATCGAGGGACTCGACCTGCTGGCCCTGGTCGAGCAGACGGTCGAGGTCGGCGACGTCGTGGTCGAGGTCATGGCCGACAACCCGCCCTGCAAGTACCTCCAGGAGCTCACCGGCAAGCCGGTCCTCGCCGCGCTGCGCCAGCGAGGCGGGGTGCGCGGCCGCATCGTCAGCAGCGGAACCATCCGCGTCGGCGACGCCGTGCAGCCGGCCGCGGCCGACTAGCCGCCGCTAGCGACCAGCGCGCCAGGAACCCGAGGCGTACCGGTCGAGTCCGTCGAACATCTGACCGGTGGCCAGGGTGGCCAGGCCGTGCTCGAACTCGTTGCCGAGCGCCTCGGGCAGCGTCATCGACCACTGCTCGTAGGCCGACAGCCGGTCGCTGCGCAGCGCCGCCGGCGGCAACGCCGCGAGACCCTCGGCCAGCTCCACCGCAGCCGACAGAGCGGTACCGGCCGGGACGAGCCGGTTGGCGAGGCCCATCGTCCGGGCCTCTTCGCCGGACACTCCACGGCCGGTGAGGATCAGGTCCAGCGCGTAGCTCATCCCCAGCAACCGGGTCAGGCGGATGGTCCCGCCGTCCATCAGCGGAATGCCCCAACGGCGGCAGTACACGCCGAACACCGCATCCTCGGCCGCCACCCGCAGGTCGCACCAGGCCGCCAGCTCCAGCCCGCCGGCCACGGCATGGCCCTCGATCGCGGCGATCACCGGCTTGGCCAGCAGCATCCGGGTCGGACCCACCGGACCGTCGCCGTCGGGTTCCACCCGGCTGGCCCGGGGCCGAGCCGGGTGCATGGCCTTGAGGTCGGCGCCGGCGCAGAACGTGCCGTTGGCCCCGGTGAGCACCGCCACGGCCGCGGACTCGTCGGACTCGAACCGCTGGAATGCGGCGACCAGCTCGTCGGCGGTCGGTCGGTCGACGGCGTTGGCCACCTCCGGCCGATCGATGGTGACGACCACCACCGCGTCACGCTGCTCGTAGTGCACGGCCATCAACGCACCTCCTTCGGTCCGGGTCGGGCTTGCAGGCCGCCGAGCACGAGACGCAACGACGCCTGCCGCAGCCGGCGCACGGTGTCGGGGTCGAGCGGCGTCCTATCGGCCAGCAGCACCCCCGACAACTCCATCTCCTGCAGGATCCGGGCGGTGGACTCGACGTCGAGGTCGGCGGCGAAGACGCCCTGGCGGATGCCGAGCTGCAGCACTTCGATCACGTGTTGCACCCCCAGGTTCCGCAGCTCACGGAACTGCGGCTTCCAGTCGGGCAGCTGGCCGTCGAGGATGCCGCACAGCAGGTCCCGGGCCAGCGGGCGCTGCTGCAGATAGGCCAGATGGCTGGTGGCCATGCCGACCAGGATCTGGTCGGCAGGGCGGCGGGGGTCGATCAGCTGCGACAGGTCGCTCACGAACTCCCGCAGCTCCCGATGGACCGCCTGGTAGAGCAGGTCCTCCTTGCTGTCGCAGTACAGGTAGACGGTGCCCTTGGCCACGTGGGCGCCGGCGGCGATCTTGTCCACCGACGCCTTCTTGTAGCCGTACTGCGAGAAGCACGCGGTCGCCGAATCCAGGATGGCCTCGTGGGTCCCTCTTTCCATCACTGACCGTTTTTATATATTTGGTCAGTGGAGATCAAGCCCGAGACCGGCGGAACGTGCGATTCCCGCTTCACCGCGGTGCAGGAAGCCTTCGCCGAGAACTTCGCCACCCGAGGGGAACGCGGCGGCGCCGTGTGCGTCGTTGTCGGCGGCCGGGTGGTCGTGGACTGCTGGGGCGGCTGGGCCGACGAGACGACGTCGCGCCCCTGGACCGGCGACACGTTGGTCAACGTGTTCTCCGTGGGCAAGGGGTTGGCCGCGCTGCTGGTGGCCCAGCATGTCGGGCTGGGCCGGCTCGACGTCGACGCCCCGATTGCCGATGTCTGGCCCGAGTTCGGGGTGGCCGGAAAGGGCGACATCACCCTGCGGCTGCTGCTCAGCCACCAGGCTGGGCTGCCCGCGGTGCGCCGCCGACTCCCCCCTGGGGCCATGTACGACTGGAACCTGATGGTCGAGGCGCTGGGGGCCGAGACCCCGTGGTGGGAACCGGGCGCCGCCCACGGCTACCACGTGAACACCTTCGGGTTCCTGGTCGGTGAGGTCCTGCGCCGCGTCACCGGCCGGTCCCCGGGCACCCTCCTGCGCGAAAGCGTCGCGGGTCCGCTCGGCGCCGACGTCCACCTGGGGCTGCCGGTGGCCGAGCACGGACGGGTCGCCGAGTTCCACTTCCCCGGCGCCCCCGCACCCGAGGAGGAGCCGGCCGGCCTCAGCGGCGACAAGCTGATGCGCTACAACACCTACTTCAACCCGTCGAGCCTGTCGGGCGCCGGCGTCATCAACACCCGGGCCTGGCGGGAGGCGGAGATCCCGTCCACCAACGGCCACGCCAGCGCCCGAGGTGTGGCGAGGGTGTACAGCGCCTTGGCCGCCGGTGGCGAGATCGACGGGGTACGGGTGGTCGACTCCTGCGCCCTGGCCGCGGCCACGGTCGAGCAGGTCTACGGCGAGGACCTGATCCTGGAACGGCCCAACCGCTTCGGCCTCGGGTTCCAGTTGACCCAGCCCGAACGGCCGCTCGGCCCCAACCCCGGTGCGTTCGGGCACTTCGGCGCCGGCGGATCGCTGGGCTTCTGCGATCCCGAGGCCGGCGTGGCCTTCGGCTACGTCATCAGCCAGCTCGACGCCCGCTGGCAGAACCCCCGCAACCGGGCGCTCATCGACGCCGTCTACGCCTCCCTCGACTGACCGGTGAGTTCCGCCTGCGGGAGCGGTCTAACGAGTCGAACGCACCGAGACGGAGGTCCCAAGTTGTCCGTAGCCGACGATCCGCAGACACCGAAGGCGCCGCGGACCGTCGTGCTGGTCGTGGACGGTCTGATCGGCCACGACGACGAGCCCCGGCTGTGCGGACAGGTCCACGCGCTGCTGGCCTCGGGCGATGTCGACATCGTCATCTGCGACGTCGGCGACTTGGCCAGCCGCGATGCCGTGGCGGTTGCGGTCCTGGCCCGGATGCAGCTCACCGCCCAGCGGCTCGGCGGTAGCATCCGTCTCCGCCGGGTCGCCCCTGAGCTGCGGGGACTCCTCGGCTTCTGCGGTCTCCGCAACGTGGTCCGCCGGGAGATGATCGGCCCGCTCCACCCCGACGACGCCTAGGCGTGGAAGCCCGTTAGCCGGTCGGCCTCCTCGGCGAGCTGGCTCATGATCGCTTTGGGCAGCGACCGGAACGGCTCCAGTACCACCCGCCCAGCGCTGTAGCGCCAGGTGCCGGCCACCGCCCCGTCGACCAGGAAGGTCGGCGCCGACTGGGGCATCTTGGTGTTGAAGATCGCCGGGCGGTACTCCTCGGGCAGGATGCCGGTTCGCCGGGCGTGGACCAGCAGGCTGGCATCCCAGGTGGCGATGAAGCGCACCGGAACCGCGGTATCCGCCGGTGGCAGCGGGGCCCGGGGCAGGTCGAGCAGCAGCTCGCCCGACTCGTCCCGGAAGCGCCGCAGCGAGATGCGGTCGAGGATCGGACCGATCTGGCCCACGGTCATCCCGGCCCACGAGGCGATGTCACCCAGCGAGGCCGGACCGAACCCGGCGAGGTAGCGCCGGATCAGGTGCTCCTCGGCCTCGACCAGGTCCAGTTCTGGGCCGGAACCGGACGGGGGAACCCAGGTGTCCGCAGCGTGGAACAGGTCGGCTCGGCGCCGTTCCCACGTGCCCGACGGCGGGATCCGCACCATGTCCACGTACGCGCCGACCCACCCCAGCCACCCCTTCCCGACGACCTCCTCGACCTGCTTGCGGGTGAGCGGCCCGTCGACCAGCCGCTCCTGCAACGCGGCCGCGACCGCTCGCAGCTCCGGCTCGCTGAGCCCGTGGGTCTGGGTCCGGGCCGCGAGCATATGGCGGGGACCCCGGGTGGCCAGGGCGAACGGCCGCCAATCACCGGCGGCGACCAGGTGGATCGTCGACCGCAGCAAGGTGCCTTGGACCACGGTCCGGCGTTCCAGCGCCTCGGTCAGATCGTCCCGGGCGAAGTCCTCGAGCCGGGACCACAGCCCGATGTACATCGCCGGCGCGTACTGGGCCTGGATCCCGGCCATGCGCTCCAGAGCCCGGGGGATGGTCGTGCGAACCCGCTCGCTGAGGAGCTGTCGGGCCAGCAGCGCCCGGTTCAGTTCCCGCTTCGTGAGCACCCGCTCTCTGGTCACGACCGTTGTCTATCGGAAGCGCGCGTAGAGTACCGACGTTCAGTCGTGGGCGGGCGTCCACCGAGAGGATCGTCCGCAACATGAGCGTGCTCACCAAGGCGAGGAACCGCATTCGGTCGGTGCCCCGGCTGGTCCGGGCCCCGAGCCAACCGGCCGACGGTCGCAAGGTGCTCACCCAGCGGCAGCTCGACTCATGGAATCGGCACGGCTACCTGGTGCTCCCCCGCTTCTTCGGCCGGCAGGACATCAAAGGTCTGACCAGCGAGGTCGACGATCTGTGGGCTCAACGGCGCCAGGACGACCGCGGCCTGGTGATCGACGTTCGGATCGACACGCCCGAGGAGCGCCGGGTGCGGTTCAAGGACGCGGGTGACTCCGACCGTGACCTGCCCTACAAGCTCAACGACGTGTTCCTCGTGTCGTCGCCGGTGCGGGAGACCGTCCTTGATCCGCAGCTGGTCAACGTCCTCGACGACCTGCTCGAAGGCGCCCCCATGGTGTGCAACTCGCTCACCTTCGAGCGGGGCAGCCAGCAGCGCTTCCACTTCGACACCTTCTACATGCCTCCGCTGGTGCCCAACAAGATGCTGGCGACGTGGATCGCGCTGGAGGACGCCAGCGACAAAGCCGGTCCGCTGCGCTACTACCCGGGCAGCCACACCATCCCGCCGTACTTCTTCTCCCATGGCGGGCTCAACGCCATCGGGGCCGAGTTCCCGGACTTCGACCGCTACATCGAACCGGAGCTCGCCTCTCGGAGGATGAAATGGACCACGTTCCCGGCCCGGGCCGGAGACGTGTTCATCTGGCACGCCCAGCTGTACCACGGAGGTGCCCCCATCAAGGACATGTCGCGGACCCGCAAGAGCCTGGTCACCCACTACTTCCGGGCCCAGGACACCCCGGCGGAGTGCGTCGAGGACATCGGCGGCGGCCGCTACTACCTACGCCGGGAGCACCAGTCCACCCAGTAGCCATTGGGGTTCAGGCTGTGGGAACATATGTTCGTGGCGGTGGCCGAAGCCACGATCCTGCATGCCGACCTGGACGCCTTCTATGCCTCGGTCGAGCAACGAGACCAGCCCCATCTGCGCGGCCGGCCGGTCATCGTCGGCGGCGGCGTGGTCCTGGCCGCCAGCTACGAGGCCAAGGCCTACGGCATCCGCACCGCCATGGGCGGTCGGCAGGCCCGTCGGCTGTGCCCTTCGGCCATCGTGGTCGAACCGCGCATGGCGGCCTACGCCGAGGCCAGCAAGGCCGTGTTCGCGGTGTTCGAGCAGACCACGCCGCTGGTGGAGGGGCTATCCATCGACGAGGCGTTCCTCGACGTGGGCGGCCTGCGCCGGGTCTCGGGGGCGCCACCCGAGATCGCCTCGCAGCTGCGCCAGGCGGTGCGGTCGGAGGTCGGCCTGCCGATCACCGTCGGCGTGGCCCGGACCAAGTTCCTGGCCAAGGTTGCCAGCGGGGTGGCCAAGCCGGACGGACTGCTGGTCGTCCAGCCCCTCGGCGAGCTGGACTTCCTGCATCCGCTGCCGGTCGAGAGGCTGTGGGGCGTCGGCCAGGTGACCGCGGGCAAGCTCCACGCCCGAGGGATCCGCACGGTCGGCGATGTGGCCCAGCTGCCCGAGGAGGCGTTGGTGGCCATGCTCGGTCGGGCGTCGGGTCGGCACCTCCACGCCTTGGCCCACAACCTGGACCCCCGGCCAGTGGTCGTGGGACAACGGCGGCGCTCCATCGGGTCACAGCGGGCTCTGGGGCGGTCGGCCGATGGGTCGGCCGATGCCATCGACGCCGTGGTGGTGGCCCTGGTGGACCGGGTGACCCGGCGGATGCGGACCGCCGGCCGGGTCGGGCGCACGGTGACGCTGCGGCTGCGGTTCGACGACTTCAGCCGGGCGACGCGGTCCCACACGCTGAGCCGGGCCACCGCCCACACCTCAACGATCCTGGGGACGGTGCGCGATCTACTCGCCGCGGCGTGGCCGCTGATCCAGCGCGAGGGTCTGACGCTGGTGGGGATCGCGGTCGGCAACCTCGACAACGACACCGCGGTCCAGCTGACGCTGCCGTTCTCACGGGGATCCGGGTCCGCGTTGGACACGACCCTCGACGCCATCCGGGACCGCTTCGGTTCGAGCGCGGTCACGCGGGCGGTGCTCCTGGGCCAGGATCCGGGCTTGTCGGTTCCGCTTCTGCCGGACTAGGAGGCTGGTGCGGCATCCTTCGGGCGATGGTTGACGACTACCTCCACCGGATCGGCGCGGACGGCCCGGTCCCGCCCACGCCGGATTCGCTGGCCCGGTTGATGGGCGCCCACCTGGCCACGGTCCCGTTCGAGAACCTGGACATCCATCTCGGGGTACCGATCGTGCTGGACGTCGAGCGCCTCGTGGCCAAGATCGTCGGTCGCCGCCGGGGTGGGTTCTGCTACGAGCTCAACGGCGCCTTCTCCTGGTTGCTCGAGCAGCTGGGGTTTCCGGTTCACCGTCTCGAGGCCCGGGTGCTCACGCCGGACGGGCCCGGCATCCACTTCGATCACCTGTGCCTGGAGGTGCAGCTCGACCATCCGTGGCTGGTCGACGTGGGGTTCGGCGCAGCGTTCGCGGCACCGCTGCGGCTCGACTTGCCGGATGTCGTCCAGCACGATCCGGCCGGGGGCTTCCGGATCATCGACGCTGGGGACGGCTGGTACGACCTGGTCCACAACGACGCTCCGCAGTACCGCTTCTCTCGCCAACCGCATGCCCTGGCCGACTTCGCCGACGGCTGCGTGTATCACCAGACCTCGCCCGAGTCGCACTTCACCCAGGGAACGATCTGCACGCTACCGGTGGACGGCGGCCGGACGACCTTGTCGGGTTCCATGCTGATCCGGACATCCGCTACTGGCGAACGCACCGAGACCCGGATCGACCCGTACCAGCTGGGTCCTGTCTTGGCCGAGCACTTCGGAGTTGTGCTCAGTTCCGCGGACTTGGTTCGGTTGTCGACAGATAACAGATCCGTTATATGATCTGAGGCGTGTCCGCGTTCGCTGCGCTCGCCGACGACACCCGCATGCGGATCGTTGAGGCCCTGGCCGCCGACGATCGCAGCGTCACCGAGCTGGTCGGCATGTTCACGGTGAGCCAGCCGGCGATCTCCCGGCATCTGCGGCTGCTGCGAGAGGCCGGCGTGGTCACCGCCCGACCGATCGGCAAGCAGCGCATCTATCGACTTAACCCCGATGCCTTGCGTGAGGTCAGCACGTGGGCCGATGGCGTTTGCCGGACCTGGGAGGCCCGGTTCGACGCCCTGGGCGACCACCTCGATCGCCTGGCCGCGGAGAGGAGACCCACCCGATGACCGTTGAGCAGACCGCCCTGGCCGTCTTCGTCGACCGCTACACGATGCAGTACACCCGT
The DNA here is from genome assembly GCA_036505485.1 of Acidimicrobiales bacterium. Taxonomy (GTDB): domain Bacteria; phylum Actinomycetota; class Acidimicrobiia; order Acidimicrobiales; family VFJN01; genus DASXTK01. Next base: position 10,806 of record DASXTK010000063.1, on the reverse strand, counting down.
CGGTATCCGCACCCGATCGAGCTGGTGTGGGAGGCCGTGACCACCTCGGAACACCTGAACGCCTGGCTCCTGCCCGTGACCCGAGTGGAGCGCCGGCTGGGCGGACGCTGCTCGTTCACCTGGGGTGGGCCGGAGGAGGACGGGATGCAGGTGGGCGAGGTCACCGACTTCGACCCGCCTCGTCTCGTGACCTACTCGTTCACCGAGCCCGTCAGTTCCCTGCGGTTCGACCTGGAACCGGACGGCTCCGACGGCACCTGGTTGCGCTTCACCCTGGCCTGGCCGGTCGGCGCCTCGGACAACGAGCCGGAGGACTATCCCGGCGGCGACCTGCCCGCCGGTCCGGACACCGCCTGGCGGCCGGGGTTCCTCGCCGGCTTCCACGGCATGCTCGACGACTTGGCCCTGTTCCTAGACGGCCACTGGACCATCGCCAACCGCGAAGCCGAGATAGCCGCCTACCCCACGCCAAAACTCCAAGCCCTCATCGACCAGTACCGCACCCACCTCCGATCCCACTGCCCTCCCCGTTGACTCCCGTCAGAAGGTCCAGCGGGTGTGGTTGTAGGGGGCCTTGCCGAAGCCGTAGGCGGTGTCGGGAGCCAGCTTGTAGACGAGGGCTTCGCCCTCTTCGTGGGTGAGGACGCCGTCACCGACCGAGAAGCTGAACGTGCCGTCGTACTTCAGGTTGTTGGCGTCAGCCACCCTCTCGAGGGTGTCCCGGTCCCGGACGAGCTCCGCCTCGCCCTCGAGCACGAGATCCAGCCCTTCGTGAAGCTTGTTGCACCCGGTGGTGAGGGCGAAGTGGGGGTTCTCAGCCAGGTTCTTGGCCTTGGCCTCGTCCGGACCGGTGGCGATGTACGCCGCATCGTCCAACCAGACGGCCACCAACGGAGTGACGTGGAGGCGTCCGTCCGGACGCACTGTCGAGATCCAGAACAACTCGGCGGCCTCCAAGGCCGCCGTTGCAGTGCTCCAGTCGAGCGCCTTCGTGTCGGGCTCGCTGTAGCGCTGATCCAGCTCTGTCGTGGGACCCGTGGTCATGCTTCGTCTCCTCTGTGGTGAGCTCCCCCACAACACGACGGCACCAACGCCCCAGACTCATCGCAGCTCCACCGACGAGGCGTTAGGCGAGGAGGCGGGTTATGGCCAGGTGGAGAGGTCCAGGTCGGCGGCGGCGGCGAGGAAGGGCTCGAACAGCTGCCAGCCCAGCACGAGGGCTACCACCTGGGCCACCCGTTCCTGGGCCTCGGCCGGTCGCGCTCCTTCGGCCCGGTAGCGCTCGATCAGGATCTCGACGCTGGGGAAGCCGCTCTTGAGCGCCGCCGGGTCGGCTCCCTCCAGCAGCAGGTGGACCATGCCGCATCGGCAGCCGCCCCGTCATCAGCGACGCCCGCGACGCGAACTTGCCCCCGGAAGGCGTCCGCTCGGTGGGGCGCCTTCCGGGGGCAAGTTCAGGCGAGGGGGCTCACCGGGTGCGGGGCTTGGAAGCGGCGGTGATTCGCCGGGCGACCCGGGAGAGATGGAAACGCTTGGCCTCGGCCCGCAGGTCGTTCTGACGCTCTTCGACGATGGTTGAAGTGATCTGGTACATCGGGTGCTCCTTCGTTTTGGTCTGAACTCATCGTCCTCCCAAGAGCCCCTTCACACATCCGTGCTCACCACGGAACGACCACGGAACCACCACTGGTCTGGGGCAGACTGCTCAGTGGTGACCACGGCGGGCTCCTTGACCGACGCTGGTGTCTCCGAGCGGGAAGCCCAGGTCCTGGCCCTGTTGGGGGAACATCTGACCAACGCCGAGATCAGCGCGCGCCTCTACATCTCGGTGCGCACGGTCGAGAGCCACGTCTCGTCCCTGCTGCGCAAGCTGGCGGTGGCCGACCGGCGGGCCCTGGCCGATTTGGCCGGACAGCTCATCCACGACTCGACGTCGTCACCGTCGCACGCTTCGGCCCCGACCCCGCCGCCGGCTGCTGCCGCCCCGATCCTGCCGTCGCCGCTCACCTCGTTCGTGGGCCGGGCGGTCGAGCGCGCCGCGCTGGCCGAGGCGCTGGAGCAGCACCGGCTGGTCACGGCGGTCGGACCCGGTGGCGTGGGCAAGACCCGGCTGGCCCTGGCGGTGGCCGCCGACCTGACCGACCGGTTCGCCGACGGGGTCTGGTACGTCGATCTCGTCCCGGTCACCGACCCGGCGATGATCGGCCGGGCCGTGGCCGCCGCCCTCGGGGAGGGCGAGCAACCCGGCCGGGCGGTGGACGAGACCGTCCTCACCCGGCTCGGACCAGCCCGGGCGTTGGTGGTCCTGGACAACTGCGAGCACCTGGCCGACGGGGTCGTCGTCTTCGTCGAACGCCTGCTCGGCAGCTGTCCGCACCTGGTCGTCCTGGCCACCAGCCGGGCCCGCCTGCAGGTCCCGTTCGAGTGGACCTTCCCGGTGCAAGGCCTGTCGCTGGGCGACGACGTCGCGGGCGCAGACGCCAGCGACGCAGTGACGCTGTTCCAAGAGCGTGCCGCCGCGGTCGGTGCGGCGCCGTTCGGACCGGAGGACCGCCGCCGCATCGCCGCCATCTGCCGGGACCTCGACGGCATGGCCCTGGCCATCGAGCTGGCCGCGGCCCGCCTCGCCACCCTCGGCATCGACGGGTTGGAGGCCGGGCTGGCCGACCAGCTGCGGCTGTTGGCCGGTGGTCCCCGCCTGGATGATCGCCACCGCTCGCTGCGGGCCGCGCTCGACTGGAGCTACGCCCTGCTGGACGACACCGACCGGGCCGTGTTGCGCCGAGTGTCGGTGTTCGCCGGGCCGTTCACTGCCGACGCCGCGGCCATGGTCGCAGGCCACGGGCTCACAGCCGCCGAAGTAGCCGATGCGCTCGCCCAGCTGGCCGACCAGAGCCTGCTCGGCGTACTGCCCAGCCCGACCGGGACCCGCTATAGGGCCTTGGAGACCATCCGTCAGTATGGCGCGGCCTGGCTCGACGATGCCGGTGAGGAGACCCAGGCCCACGCCGACCACCTGCGCTGGTGCCTGACCATCGCGGCCGGGCTCGAGGCCGAACCCGACAAGGACCAGGGATCATGGCGGGTGGCCTTCGACGCCGCGGCCGACGACCTCCGGGCGGCCCTGGCCTGGATGGTGTTGGTCCCGGACCATCGCCGCGATGCCCACGACCTGGCCGTCGCCCTGGCCGGCCTGGCGTTCGCCCGGGGGTGGTCGGGGGAGGCCCTGCGACGCTACGAGCAGGCGGCCCAGCTGTCCGACGGTGACGCGGAGATGGCGGCCGCCCTGCGCAAGGCGTGCGGCGCCGCGTTGAGCTGGCACATGGGCAACCACGCCCTGCGGCTGTACCGCGAGGCCGCCGACGCGGCCATCCGCAGCGGCGACTACGCCAGCGCCGCCCACGACCTGGCCCTGGCGGCCACGATGCTCACCCGGGCCCCGGGCCTCATCGAGGACATGCCCCCGCCGGGCGCGCCCGGCCGCCTGTTGGGAGAGGCCCACGTCCTGGCCATTCGAGACCCGCGGATCGCGGTCGACGCCACCATCCTCGTCGCGGAGTCGTTCAACGGTCACGAGATCGACCCCCTGAGCCTGGCTCTGGCCGAACGGGCGGTGGAGCTGGCCCGTCGCATCGGGGATCCGCTGATCGAGAGCGCTGGCCTCGACATGGTCACCGCGGTCCAGTTGGCGATCGGAGAGATTGGGGAGGCGGCGATCAGCGCCCGTCGCCGCCTCGAGCTGCTGGCGCCCCTGCCGTTCCACCCGGATCTCGGACTGGAATCTCGGGACGCGTACCAGATGGCGTCCGAGACCAGCCTGGCCGCCGGCGACATCGCGACGGCCCAGGACCTGGCCGAACGCATCCTCGATCTGCGCGACTACCGGGAAGAACAGCACCTGGCGACACCCCGGCTGTTGGCGGTGGACAGCCTGACCGGCCGCTGGGACCGAGTTCTGCTCAACAGCCTGAAGTTCCAGGAGAGCTGGGAACGGGCTGGACGTCCCCGCCTGCGCAACCTGTCGGTCGGGGCGGCGGCCACGGCGATGGTGCACGGCCTGCGAGGCGACGACGAGGCCCGGGCCATCTGGTCCGGCATCGTGGCCGAGCTGCGCGGTGACGACCACGAACGGCGCCGAAGCGGCTACGGCGGCGTGTTCGACTCCATCGTCCTGCTGCACCGGGGCCGTCACGCCGAAGCGGTGGAGCGGCTCCAGCGCACGCCCGAGCAGCTGCGCGAGTGGTTCACGGGCTTGTGGCGCCACTGGTATGCCGCGCTGTGGGCCGAGGCCGCGGTGCTGGCCAACCATCCCGAGGCCGAGGACCGCCTAGGACGGGCCCGGTTCCTCACCACCGGGAACCCCGTGGCCACCGCCATGGTGGAGCGGGTCTCGGCGCTGGCCTCCGGCGAACGGGACCGGATGCCCGCCATCGCCGCCGCCCTCGACGCGGCGGGCTGCGTCTACCAGGCAGCCCGGACCCGCGCCCTGGGCGATGGCGACGTCCGATCCCAGGGCCAAGCCGATCTCGCAGCTCTCGGCGCAGCACCGATGGCGTAGCGTCCCCTCGGGGGCCTTGGGGTGGTACGTGTGGTTGAATCGGCTACGGCGGGCTCTATGGCGGGAGGTTCCTTGTGCCTTCGAACTACTACGTCGCTTGGTGGAACCTCGAGAACCTGTTCGACGAGGAGAACGCTCCGCCCGATAGGCGCACCGAGAAGGTGCTCCGGACCATCGGGGACGACATCGTGGGCTGGACCCCCCAGCGCCGCGACACCAAGATCAGCCAGCTCGCCTCGGTGATCGCCCAGATGCACGGCGGGCAGGGTCCGGACCTGCTGGGCGTGTGCGAGGTGGAGAACCGGTTCGTGATCGACCTGCTGGTCGCCGCGGTGACCTCCCGCCTGCCGGGACGCCAGTACAGCGTCGTGCACGCCGAGACCGACGATGCCCGGGGCATCGACGTGGCCTTCATCTACGACAGCACGCTGTTCGAGGTCCCGCCCGACGAGACGTTCTTCCACGTGGTCATGCGGCGCAACGCCACCCGGGAGATCGTTCAGGTCAACTTCGTCACCGCCCGGGGCCGCACGTGGTCGGTGTTCGGGAACCACTGGCCGTCCCGCAGCGGCGGGCAGTTCGAGTCCGCCGGCTACCGGCAGATCGCCGGCGAGACCCTGTCGTTCTTCCACCAACGGGCGCTCGAGGTCCATGGGGAGGCCACGCCGGCGCTGGCCATGGGCGATTTCAACGACGAGCCCTTCGACATCTCGCTCGTGACCCACGCGCTGAGCACCCGGCAACGCCAGAAGGTCGTCAACGCCCGCAACCCCAACTTCTGGAACCTCATGTGGCCGGTCATGGGCGGCCCCGACGGCACCTTCTACTTCGACAACCAGCCCAACCTGCTGGACCAGTTCCTCGTCAACCGGAACATGGCCACGCAGGATGACCCGATCAAGGTCCAGGCCGGCACGGTGGAGATCATCCGCTTCCCGGGCATGGCCGACACCGGCACCTACCCCCGGCCCCGCCCCTTCGGCGGCATGGGCAAGCCGGTCGACGAGACCGGCTTCTCCGACCACTTCCCCATCGGGGTCCTGGTCACCGAGGCGGACTGAACCAGCGAACTAGCCCAGGGTCCAGATGCCGCAGGATTGGGCGGTGAACCGCTCGCCCGCCCGCAGCGTCACGGTGGTCGGAGCCTCCGTGAACTCGTAGTCGACGATCCCTTCGAGGAGGTCGTGGCTGAAGTCGCTGGCCCGTTCCCACGCGCACGGGAGCCCGCCGGGCGGCCCCGTGCTGGTGTACGTCCCCGGCTCCACATCGCTGCCGACCAGCCAGTCGCCGTCCTCGATGGTGGTGGCCGGAGCCGCCGGCGGGGCGTACGCCAGCCATTCCCCGCAACCCTGGGTGCGGAATCCGACGTCGGACTCGAGGATGTCCACCATCAGATGGTTCCCGTAGCCGTTCTGGTTCACGATGATCTCGTCGAGGCTGCCGCCGAGACCGGAAACGCGCTCCCAGTAGCAGGCGAACTCCGCGGTGGTGGTGAGATACCGACCCGGGGCGATGTCCGTGCCCACGGCCAGGACCAGCTCGGGCGCCGGTTCGAAGTCCGGAACCGGTTCCGGGATGGGAATGGAGGGAAACGTCGTCGGCGCTGACGGCGCCTCCCGATCACGAGTCGTCGTGGGGTGACGGGGAGCCTGGGGAATAGGCCGCCGAGGCAACGCCGAATCGTCGTTCTTGGACGGGCCGAGCACCAGCAGCAGGACGATGACCACGAGGACGCCGGAGACGATGACGCCGATCAGGGCACCCAGGGCGATGTTGCTCGACGCCCCCGATCCCAGCGGTGAAGGAGTGGGGCGGGCGACCCACCCCGGAGGCGGCGGCAGGTGGGTGTTCGCACCGGGCAGCGGCGGTTCCGGCACCAGGTCGGCGAGCACCTCGTCCAACCCGGCATGGGTCTGAGCGCGATAAACCCGGGCGACCCGCTCGGTGTATGCGTCGAGTGAGAGCGGGCCGCCCGGGCCGGCATAGCTCTTGAGCCGATCGATCGCCTGGCGCCGATCAGCATCCTCTATCCCCGATTCGCCCGGCCCCAACATGGACGGATCATCGCAGGCCAGGCTTGCAATCGCCCTACTACCGGCCTACGGCTCGCTCCAGCTGGGCCTTGTTCATCTTCGACCGGCCGGGGATCCTCTTGTCCTTCGCTTCCTCTTCTCCTTCGTCAGTTGTTGGGCGGCGCTCCGCTGATGTCGGCCAGGGCGGAGTTGGGGTCCTGCCGTTGGGCCAGGTCGCCGATGGACACCACGCCCACCACCTGCCCGGTGTCCACCACCGGGATCCGGCGGACCGCTCGGGCCCTCATCACCTTGACCGCGTCCTCGACCCCGTCATCTGCATTCATCGCCACCACACCGTCGGTGACGATCTCACGCAGAGTGGTCTTCGTGGGGTCGAGTCCCGATGCCACGGCCCGGACCACGACGTCCCGATCAGTGACCAGCCCGCGCACGACATCACCGTCGTAGACGAGCACGTCACCGATGTCGCGGTCGCGCATCTCCTCGGCGGCACGGACCAGCGTGGCGTCGGCCGGCAGCCCCACGGGGTCGGCCGTCATGACTTCGCGCAATGTCGTCATCTCGATCTCCTACGTCATCCGTCACTACGCGTGCTACCCGTGCCGAACCGGCTCAGACATAGGCGTCGAGAGTCCGCTGTAGGTGGGCCAGGCTGTCGGGGAGGCCACCCGGTCGGCTGCGGGCCTGCCAGCAGCGGCGGTGGTCCTCCATGGCTTCCTCGAGATCGCGGCGTTCGCCCTGGCCCAGGAGCCGTTGGGCGCCGTGGCAGGACAGACGGGCCGCGGTCCGCAGCTCGTCGCAGACGACGGCGCCATCGGAGCAGGCAGGAGTGGCCCGATCGAGCGTGGCCACGGCCTCGTCGATCCGGTCCACGACGTCGTGGACCTTCCCGGTATCGGGCGGTCCCAGCACCAGGTGCAGCTGGTGGGGGGCCAGCGCGGCCTGCAGCGGGCTGCAGTTGAAGGCTTGCTGGCCGGTGGAATTCCAGACCCGGCCGAGATCGTCGAGGACCCGGCCCACGGTTCCGCTGGGGTCGAGGAACACGAGACGATCGAGCAGCCCCGGAAGCTCCCGGTCGAGGTCCCGGTTGGCGGCCAGGGACCAGCTCACCGCGCCGCCGTACAGCAGCGGACCGAAGCTGACCGACGGCGGTTGCAGATGGCCGTTGTCGCCCCAGTCGGTGATCAGATAGCCGGACGCGCCCCGGTCGAGGCCGACCTCGGCCGCGTCCACCAGGTTGGCCACCGCGTTGTCGATCCGCCCGACCAGCGAGTTCCAGCTCGACGTCCCGGGGAGCACCCAGAACGGCTGACCGGCGTCGGCCAGCGGAGCGACGTTGGAGGCGAAGTCGGTGTGGTCGGCCAGGTCGATCCCGGCCCGGACCACGTGGGCCGTGATCGCTGCGGGAAGCGCCGGACGGACGCCGTTGCCATTGCCATCGGGCGCCTCGTAGGTCCAGGCCAGTGCCACGGTCTCGGCCGGGAGTTGGCGCAGTAGCTCGGGACTGCGGCGCAGCATGTCGGCGCACACCTGCACCTGGTAGCCCCGATCGACCAGCGGATCGACGATGCGCCCCACGTGCTCGAAGAACACGGCCGCCTTGCCCCGCTGGTTCACCGCCGCCTGGCTGGCCCCGGCCCCCAGCTCGAACGGCTCGTCGCAGCCCACGTTGACCTGCCGGCTGGTGAAGTTGGGCAGGAGCTCATCGAACAACTCGTGGGCGAACCGGGCGTTGGCGGGCGTCGGAGCCAGCACCGAGGCCGGGAGGCGGACCCCCGGGAGCAGCTCGTAGCCGTCGAGCACTTCGCCCCGATGGCGGTAGACGTCGTGCTGCAGCCACCGGTTCATGTGACCGAAGCAGTTCTGGTTCGGCACCAGCTCGATGCCCTGGTCGAGGCACAGCTGGTCCAGCCAACGCACGTCCTCGGCGGTCAGCGGCGAGGCGTCCCGCCACACCACCGCGTGAGCGCGGTAGGCGAAGGTGTGCTCGGTGTAGAGCTGGAGCTGGTTGATCCGGGCCAGCGCCAGCAACCCGACCAGACGCTCCAGGGTGGCCCGGGTCGGCACCCGGTCGCGGCTGATGTCGAGGAGGAACCCCCGCACCGGGAAGTCGGGCCAGTCGGCGATGCGGAGGGCCGGGAGCTGGGTCTGCCCCTCGGCCTGCTGACGGATCTGGTCCAGCGTGGAACGGCCGTAGCGCTGGCCGTTGGCGTCCCGGTAGCGGAGGATCACGCCGTCCGCGTCAATCTGCAGCTCGTAGCCCTCGGGCGGCAACCCGGCGGTCTGCTCCTGCCGAACGACCAGGTCGACGGTGTCGGGGGGACCACTGGCCGTGCCCCCGGGGTCCAGCCGGCGAGGTCGGGGGAACAGGGCGAGGGAATCAGCTCGCACGGTCAGCGGCCTCCAGGTAGACGTCCACCAGTCGGCGGTAGTTCTCGGCGATGGCAGCGACCGCAGCTCGGCGATGGCGGCTGTCGCGGACGTCCGGGTCGTGGACGAAGGCCCGCAACGGCTCCCACCACAGGGTCCGGCCCACCGCGAAGCCCCGGTAGTCCGACACGGGTGCGGCCAGCCGCAACCAGCGCTCGACCGCGGCGGCGTCGGCGCCGCGACCCAGCACCAGGCAATGCCCGATTCCTTGCGTCGCCGCGGCGACAGTGTGATAGGCCGCGGCCGAGGCCTGACCTTCGAGCTTCCAGTACGCCGGGCGGAGGCCGGCGTCCACCAGCTCGTCGATGGCCTTGGCCACCGTGGTCTCGAAGTCCCCGGGGACCAGGACCTCCAACATCCAGTCCCGGCCGTGGTCGTCCAACCAGCCCTGGAGCCGACCCAGCCGGGCTCGTTGGCGCCGGTTCAGATCCGGGTCGCCCAGGGGGTCGTAGCGGACCAGCGCCTTCACGTAGCTGGGGTCGACCCGCTCGATGGCTGCTCCGAACCCGTCGTCGCCGTGCTCGAACCGCAGCTCGGCCTGACCGCTCACCTCGACCGGGACGATCAGGGTGAGCCGATGATCCTTGGCCTGGGCGATGACGTCGGCGCCGTACTCCTGGTCGACCAGGATGGCCGGCTCCGCTCCGTGGGCGAGGACGTGGTACGCCCCGGCCACCAGCCCCTCGAACACCACGGTCTTGAGCTCGCGGCACCGCGCCTGGTCGTCGGCGGTGGGGGCGGCGGTCAGTCCCAGGAAGTCCCGCCGCAGCGAGCTCCGGTGGTCGAAGGCCAGGGCGAAGAGCCGTCGGGGCTCGCCGGTCACCGGTGGGCCTCCACCGGTCACCGGTGGGCCTCCACCCGGGTGTCCCGCAACAACGCCTGGTAGCGGGCGGGATCGAACGCCCCCGCCACCGGTTCGTAGACCACGGCCGCACCGAGGGCGGCGGCCCGGCGGAGACGTTCCGGCCAGTCCAGCCCCGAGCCGTGGGTGGAGACCAGCGAGGCCACAACCGCATCCCCGGCCCCGACCGGATTGCCGCCGTCGACAACTGGGGCCTGGGCCAGCCAGGTCCCGCTATCGGTGAGCGCGACCAGGCCCGCGGGCCCACAGGAGACGACCACGACCGCCGATCCTCGGGCTTGCACGTCGGCGGCTCCGGCGAGGACGGTGCCGTCGCCCCAGCCCAACTCGGCCAGCTCGTCGGTGTTGGGCTTGGTCAGATCCGGTCGGCAACCAGGGCGGGAACGAGTCGCCGACCGCTGGTGTCGAGAGCGACGAACGACCCGACGGTCTTGGCCCGGACCAGGTCGATCAGGCGGGCGTAGGCGTCGTCAGGCAAGCCCGGAGGCAGGCTGCCCGACAGGACCACGGCCGCAGCCGGCAGATGCTGGGCAACGGCGTCCTGCAGCCGCGGCCAGACGTCGTCGGTGAGGCTCGGGCCGGGCTCGTTGAACGAGGTGACCTGGCCGCCGTGGCGCTCGACGATGGTCACCGTGCGACGGGCCTCGCCGGGCACGTCGATCCAGGTGGCGGAGATCGCTCGGTCCTGGTCCAGCCGCTCCAGCACGTCGGCGGTGGCCAGGCCCACGAGGGTGACCTCGACCCCGAGGGCGGCCAGGATCCGGGCCACGTTGATCGGCTTGCCGCCGGCCCGGGAACGCACCGCCTCCACCCGGTTGGTCGCTCCGGGACGCAACCGATCGATGTCGTAGGTCACGTCGATGGCCGGATTCAGCGCCACGACCAAGGTGCTCACCGGGACCCCAGGGGGAAGTCGTCGG